>CAYMSU010000596.1:0-3543 GCA_964393165.1 uncultured Enterobacteriaceae bacterium | reverse complement strand
GCAGGGCCCGGAGGTCCGCCGACCGGTGATCGTCGAGGGGGGTGGGCACGCAGATGAGGTATACATCGGACTCTTTGGGCTGCGTCGAGAGCGCCAGGCGGCCCTCCGCGAGCGCGCGCTGCGCCGCCTCCGCGAGGCCGGGCTCTGCCCGCCTGGCACCCCCGGCGATGGCGGCCAGGCACCGCTCGTCGACGTCCACGCCGAGAACCCGGTCGTGAACGGAACTGAGCGCGACCGCCGCGGGCAGACCGACCCGCCCGAGGCCCACCACGCACACGCTCACACCGCGCGCGCCTGCCTCTCCTCGAGCTGGCACTCGACCCAGTGGTTCAGGACCACGAGGTGGCCTTCCGGGAGTCGCTCGATGTGGTGGCGGATCGTGCCCAGCAGCTCGGAGAGATCGCCGCTGAACTCGAGCTGGTCGTCGAGATCGGGCACCCGCACGATCCGCAGCGACGGCGCGACACGGGCGATTCGAAGCTGCTTCTCGATCCAACCATTGATCAGACACAGTTCTGGCCGACTGAGACGTGGAAACAGGTGTCTCAGCCCTCCGCGCAGATGGTGAGTTGTATGCGGCATTTCGGCGTTCACGTGGTGCACTCCCCTTGCCGGTCACTACCTTAGCACCCCTACTGGATACCAGCGAAAAATGCGACGAATCTTCCTCTCTCCTCCCCACATGGGACCTGACGAAAAGGCATTATTGATCGATGCCTTCGACTCGAACTGGATCGCCCCTCTGGGCCCCCACGTCGACGCCTTCGAGCGCGAGATGGCAGACTTCGTGGGCCTGGATCACGCGGCCGCCCTGTCGTCGGGAACCGCCGCGCTGCACCTCGCGCTGCAGCTCGTCGGCGTTGCCTCCGGAGACAAGGTGGTGACCTCGTCGATGACGTTCGCGGCGACCGCCAACGCGATCACCTACGTGGGCGCGGAGCCCGTGTTCGTGGACGTGGACCCGCACACGTGGACCCTCGACCCGGACCGCCTGGAGGAGGCCCTCGACGAGCTTGCCGCCAGGGGCAAGCCGGCCCGAGCCGTGCTGACCGTCGATCTGTACGGGCAGCTGTGCGACTATGATCGCATCGAGGCAATCTGCCGGAAACGCGAGCTCCCGATCGTGGAGGATGCGGCCGAGGCTCTCGGCTCGAGACGGGGGGAGCGGGCGGCCGGCTCGTTTGGCGACGCGGGCATCTTTTCGTTCAATGGCAACAAGATCATCACCACCTCGGGCGGCGGCATGCTCTTGTCGCGAAGCGAGTCGATGATCCGCCAGGCGAGGTTCCTCGCCACGCAGGCGCGCGATCCCGCGCCTCACTACCAGCACTCGACGATCGGGTACAACTACCGCCTGTCGAACCTGCTCGCCGCCGTGGGGCGGGGCCAGCTCCGGGTGCTCGAGGACCGGGTGGCGGCTCGCCGCCGGGTGCGGGAGCGGTACCGGGAGGGGCTCGGGGACCTCCCCGGGCTGCGGTTCCTCGACGATCCTCCGGACGTCCGCAGCAACGCCTGGCTCACCTGCCTGCGCATCGACCCCGGGGCCTTCGGCGCGGATCGGGAGGCGATTCGCCAGCACCTGGTGGCCGACGAGATCGAGGCTCGCCCGGTGTGGAAGCCGATGCACCAGCAGCCGGTGTTCGAGGGCTGCGCGATGTACGGGGGCACGGTCGCCGACGAGATCTTCGACGACGGGCTGTGCCTGCCCTCGGGGTCCAGCCTGACGGACGCGGACCTCGACCGGATCATCGCCCGGGTGAGAGCGGTTCCACGTTAGGACGGAGGGCGCAGCGCGCGGGACTGGCGACCGCGCGCGAGGAAGGGAGCATGGCATGGCAGGAGAGCCGGAGAGCGGTGGGGAGAGGAAGAGCTGGTGGGGGGAGATGAAGGAGAGGTACGAGGGGCTGCTGCAAGAATACGGCACAATGGCCCTCGGCACCTACCTCGCGCTCTTCGTTCTCACGTTTGCCGGCTTCTATACTGCGCTTCAGGCGGGCTTCGAGGTGAGCTCCGCTGCGGGCACAGCGAGCGTGGTGGGTGGCGCGTACGCCGCCACGAAGCTCTCGCAGCCCGTCCGGATCGGCGCCACCCTGGTGCTCACGCCGGCGGTGGCGTGGGGCTATCGCCAGCTCTACCCAGCGCCCGCGCCTGCGCCAGAGCCAGCGCCCCCCACGTCCACAGCGTCACCGAAGCCCGAGTGAGCCAGTCGTTGGAGAGCGGCGCGGTGGCCACCGCACCCGCGAGCAGCCCCAGGGCGAGCAGCCCCTCGGGCGACTGTCGCGCACGTCGCCAGGCATCGTGCAGCGCCGCCCGCACCCACGCGCCCCAGGCGAGCAGGCCGACCAGGCCGGCCTGAAACCACACGGCGAGCACCTCGCTGTGCGGATCGAAGTGTCGGTGCAGGCCCTGGTGGGCCCCCAGGCCTCGGCCGACGAGCACCGTCAGCGGCCCCTCGGCCACGAACCGACCCACGGCGTCGGTCCAGATGCGCACCCGGGACGAGCCGAGCTCCGCGAGCTCGCCGGGGGAGGCGCCCGAACCGACGAGGTGGGTGAGCTCCGCGAACCGGCCGCTGCCGCAGGCGACCAGGGCGAGCCCGGCGCCGAGGGCGACCGCCAGCGGCCCCGCGCGGCGCCTCGGGGCAGCGACGAGCACCATGGTGAGGCTGGCCACTGCCGTCGTCAGCCAGGCGGTGCGCACGAAGGTGGCGACGAGGCAGGCAGCCGCGCCCGCGGCGACGAGCCAGGCCGCGCGCGAGCCGCGCGTGGCGAGCCAGCCCGCGGCGACGGCCACCACTCCCATCACGCCGGCGTGGGTGTGGACGTTGCCGTAGGGCCCGAGCAGCCGCGGCCAGCCGTCGAGCACGTGGTGCGCGGGCTGACCCGCGGCCCACGCGGCGAGGCTCGCCGCGACGAGCGCGGCCCCGGACGCGACCCACAGCTCGAGGGTGCGGGCGGGGGCTCCCCAGGTCGCCAGCGCGAGCACCCACACCACGGGCGTGAGCAGGTGCACGGCAGACGAGGCCGCCGCGAGGGGCTCGGGCGCGTGCAGCCCGGCGGCGAGGACCGCCGCGGTCCACGCGAGCATCGGCCCTCGCAACGGGTTCGCGGCCGCCTCGCGTGCGCGGGCAGCCACGAACCCCGCGCAGATCACGAAGATGCACCCCGACCCGAGCTGCCCGAGCGAGACCGGTCCGGGCAGCGAGACGGACCAGGTCACGTCGAGCAGCATCCGCAGCGGGAGCAGGGCGACGAGCGCCCAGCGCGGGTCGAAGCCAGTCACTGCCTCGGCCTTATCCGCGGGGGTGGTTCTGGGGCGGGCTTCGGGTGAGGGGACCCCATGCACCAAGTGGACCTGGCCGGCGTCTCGGTAGGCGCGCTGGACCGCGCCGGGTGGCTCGACCACCTCACGCGCTGCGTGCAGGCCCCCGATCGGGCGCCGCATCACCACGTGTCGCTGAACGCGGCCAAGTGGGATCGAATGCGGCACGACCGCGCGCTGCGGGCGGCGGCTTATATCGCGGCGCAGTCGGTCACACGGGTA
>CAYMSU010000595.1:0-3544 GCA_964393165.1 uncultured Enterobacteriaceae bacterium | reverse complement strand
CGGCGAGCCCGACGAGCGGCAGCGTGATCACGGTGAGGGCCAGCGCGGTGGCCGCGGCCGCGCCGACCGCCCGCCAGTTCCGCTCGGAGGCCCACCAGAGCACGATGAGCGCCGGGCTCATCTTCCACATGCAGGCGAGGCCCACGAGCGCGCCGGCCTCGCGTGGGCGGTCCGTGACGAGCCAGCCTCCAGCCAGGACGAGCGCGAGCACGAGGGTGTTCGCCTGCCCGAGCTCGGCCTCGTACGAGAACGCGTACATGACCGCCACCCCCGCCGCGAACGCGGGCAGCGCGGTGCCGGACCATGGGGACCACCAGCGCCACAGTACCCAGCCGGCGGCGAGCAGGGCGAGCTCGCGGAGCAGGAACCAGCCGGCGAACGCGGACGACAGGCTGAGCGGGAGCGTCCACGCCACCGTCCACAGGAACGGCGGCGGGTACAGGTAGGGGTGCACCGCCCGCCGGGTCCCCTCGTCGCGCGCGAGGCCGTCGAGCACTGCCTTGTCGTAGGGGTCGAGGCCCGCCGCGGCCGCCCGGATCGCGTAGTGGTAGGTCGCGTAGTCGCCGCCGGCGGTGTCCGCGGGGACCGGCAGGCGCGCCATGCGGCTGTGCCAGGGGGGCGAGAGCACCGTGAGCAGGTGCCAGATCACCGCCCCGACGACCACCAGGGTCCCTATGCGCTGACCTTCGGACATGCTCCCCCTCTCCGTAGCCGTACGCGCGGCAGTCCGGAGGCGGCGGAGCGTACCCTGCCCAACCCCCAGCGCCAACGAGGCCCCGTGGTTAGCGGGGCCTACGGAGGGCTCGGTGCCCCGCGAGACCGCTGGAGCGCAAAAAGACCCGCCTTTGCCCACCTCCCGGCTCTCCGGGCGGAGCCCTGTCTGGCCCCTGGCCACGATCCTCTCGGTGTACGTGGTCCTGACCGCCCGCTTCTGGTTCGTCTGCGACGACGCGTACATCTCGTTCCGGTTCGCCCGGAACTGGGCCCACGGGCTCGGCTTGGTCTTCAACCCAGGAGAGTTCCCGCCCGTGGAGGGCTACTCGAACCTGCTCTGGGTGCTCCTCGCCGCGGGCCTGGAGGTGGTCGGTGCCGCCCCGGCCGTGGTGCTGCCCGTGGTGTCGGCGGCGTGCGGGGCCGTGCTCGTCTGGCGGGTCCACGAGGTCGCGCAGCGCGTCCTCGGCCTCGGCGACGTCCCGGCGCTCGTCGCGGCGCTGAGCGTGGCCGCCAGCCCGGCGATCGGCGTGTGGGCCACGTCGGGGCTCGCCACCATGCCGCAGGCGCTGCTCATCTTCCTGCTCGCCGAGGCGTGGGTGCTCCCGCCCCCGCCCGGACCCTCCGAGCCGCGGGACGCGGCTTGGCCCGCGCTGATCGCGTCCGCGCTGTGCCTGCTGCGCACCGAGGGCATCGGCTGGGTGGCCCTGGTCGCGCTCACGTCGGTGCTCCGGCACCCCCCGGGCCCGGCCCGGCAGCGCCACCTGGGCGCCCTCGGGGCCTCGCTCGTGGCCCCCCTCGGGGTGTGGCTCGCCTACACCGGCTGGCGCTTCGCGTACTACGGCACGGTGTGGCCGCACATCGCGGTCGCCAAGCTGTCCCCCGGCCTCCGGGCGCTCGGCCGCGGCGCCCGCTACGTCGTCCTGTTCTGGCTCACCGGCCTTGTCCCGGCGCTGTCCCTGGCTCCCGCGGGCGTCTTGATCCGGGGCGGCGACGGGCGCCGCTGGGCGGCGGTGACGGCGCTGGCGCTCGCGTTCCCCGCCTACGCCATGCTCGTCGGCGGGGACTTCATGCCCTTCGGGCGGCTGCTGGTCCCGGGGCTGCCGTTCGCCGCGCTCCTGCTCGGGGGCGGCTTCGCGGAGGCGCAGCGGCGGGGGGCGTCCCTGCGGGCCCTCGCGGCGGCGGCCGGGGCCCTGCTCGTCGTCCAGGCGCTCCCCGCGGGCGACCTGCACCTCGTGCCCGAGGGGCTGCGGCGCCTCGCGCACTTCCGGCTGTCCGACAAGACGTACCTGTCGGAGGCCAATCGCTGGCTCAACCAGAAGGAGAACCTCGAGGGCTTCGTCAAGCGTGGGCGGGCGCTCGCGCAGGTGGCCGAGCCGGAGCACGCGGTGGTCGCGGCCGCGGTGGGCGCGGTGGGGTACCACTCGGGCCTCGAGGTGTTCGATCAGCACGGGCTGGTCACGGCGGAGGTGGGCTACCGGCCGGTGCCCGAGGGGCCGCTCACGCGCTCGCCGGGCCACGACAAGCACGTGGAGCCCGAGTACTTCGTCAAGTACGAGCCGACGTTCCTCTACGCGCGCGCGGTCCAGGGCAAGCTCGCCGCGGGGCGCATGAAGGACACGCTGGAGCAGTGGTCGGTCGACCCGCTGGTGATGGACCGGTACGTCCCCGACTTCTACGAGGTGGCGATCCCGGGCGAGCCCAAGCGCACGTTCCTGCTGGTCGTGCGCCGGCGGGCCGCGCACGAGGACCCGCTCCGCCTCTGGGACAGCTTCCCGGCGCGTCGCCGCGCGCTCAACGCGGAGCTGCGGGCCCAGTACGCCGACGATCCCGACGATCTGGACGACGACCCGGGGTAGCCGCCGCGCTCCTCCACAGGCCGGGCTCCTCCCCTGCCCCGTCATTCCCGCTCCCCGTCTGAGCGGAGTGAGCTCACAGCGGCTCGCAGGCCACCGCGTCGCCGTCGTCGATGCTGACCGAGCCCGCTCCCACCCACCGGATCTGCGTGCCCGGATGCGCCTCGAACGCGCAGCGCAGGCGCCGCCCGTCGTCGAACGTGAGCACCAGCGCCGCCGGGCCCGCCGCCACCTGCGCCGTGCCCTTCTCGTGGAGCACCTCGTCGCCCAGGCGGGCCGAGACCCCGCTCGGAATCCACACGTGCACCGCCACGTCGCCGCCGCGGGCCGCGGGCAGCGCCGGCGAGACCGCCTTGTACAGCGCCAGCGCCCCGAGCACCGCCACCACCAGGCTCAGCCCGCCGACGAACATGTACGGGCCCTGGGCCACGCGCGGAACCGCCGTCGCGGAGGACTCCCCGCGCGGACTGCCCCCCGTCACCTCCAGCAGGCCGCCGTCGTCTTCGGGCAGCGCATCCTCGGGGGCCACCCGCTCGCGGGACTCGTAGATCGGCAGCACCGTGGTGCGCGCGAACTCGTCGAGCGGGATGTGGTACCGCCGATCCATCGCGTAGAGCAGCTGCTCGAGGTCCCGCCCCACCTCGTCGGAGCCAGGCCGGTAGTCCCTCGTGTACGCGCACATCCTGCGGATCAGATCCCGGAGGTCCTCGAGCGCGGCCTCGCCCATCCCCTGGACCTTCACGTGGTGAAGCTGCCGGGACATCGCCTGGTCGTGGCTCACGGGGTTGATCGACAAGCTCATCGTGCGCCCCGTCAGCAGCTCGAAGAGCGTCATGCCGGCGGAGTACACGTCGACCGCGGCGCTGTCGCTCACCCCGTCGAGCGTCACCACACCGTCGTCGACGGTGACGATTACGTTCTCCTCCTCGACATAAGGGTTCCAGTACAGCTCGCGCTTGACGTCCCCGTGGAGCGTC
>CAYMSU010000594.1:0-3546 GCA_964393165.1 uncultured Enterobacteriaceae bacterium | reverse complement strand
GAAGTCCCTGGCCGCCTGAGTCCGTCGTCACTGCTTCCATGGACACACGATGCCTCGCGGCGGCCGGCGGCTCCAGATGGGTCAGCCCGGGAGCTTACTGTGGAGCGGCTCGAGCTGTCGTCTGCCGCGAGACCTGATGAGCACGAATCCCAGCTGGCACCTGTCCGGACTCCTCATCGTGACCCTAGCTAGGGCGCCACCACGGCATCGCCATCGGGACGGCGCTCGCGAAACCGGGCCGGCGTCTCGCCGAACGCGCGCCGGAACGCCGCCACGAACGCGCTGGCGCTCCGGTACCCCACCTCCTCAGCGACCGAGCCGACCGAGCGGTCCCCGGCGAGCAGCAGCGCGGCATGCTGCAGGCGCGCCACCCGAAGCCACGCGCCGAGCGACGTTCCGGCCTGCTGCACGAATGCACGCTCGATCGTCCGCCGCGAACCGCCTGCCGCGTCGCACAGCTGCACCACGCTGAGAGGCGTTCCGGGGTCGGCCAGGAACGCGTCGGCGAGCCGCCGGGCGGGACCTTTCGCAGGCAACGGCAGCAACGGGGCGGTCTGCGCGGCCTCCTCGAGCTCTTCGCGCAACACCGCCACGAGCCGGTCCGCTCGCGGCGACGACGCCGGCGCGTTCTCGGCCACCCTGCGGATCAGCTCCCGCAACAACGGCGTGACGCGCACCACGGCACAGCCCACAGGAAGCCGCGGCAGGTCGTCGGGCGGGAAGTACAGCGACCTCAGCTCGAGCCGCGTCACGCAGTGCAGCACGTGGGGGACCCCAGGCGGGACCCACATCGCGCGCCCTCCGGGCAGGATCCACTGGGCGGCGTCCGTCGACACCCGACCCACCCCTCGTGACGCGTAGACGAGCTGGCCCCAGCCGTGCGCGTGGTCGGAGACCCGGGCCCCGCGCGCGAAATCGATCGCCATGACGCGCAGGTGGCGAGCGTTCGATGGATTCTGGCGCATCATCGCCATGCTGCCACAGCGCGAGCGTGTGACGACACCACCGGAGGTGCCCCAATGGCCCACAGCGTCGTCCACTTCGCCGTCTACGCCGACGACCCGGACCGGGCGATGGCCTTCTACAGAGTCGTGTTCGGCTGGCGCTTCGAGCCGTGGGGGCCACCGGGCTTCTGGCGCTTGTTCACCGGTCCCGACACCGACCCGGGGGTGACCGAAGGCGCCCTGTCCAAGCGCACCCAGCCCCGCGCCGACGGATCCCCGAACGCGTTTCGCTGCACGCTGACCGTGCCCGACTGCGACGCCGCGATGGCGGCGGTCGTCGCCCACGGCGGGGCCCCGACCGGACCTGTCGCCGACATCCCGGGGGTCGGCAAAGTGGGCGAGTTCCTCGACCCCGAGGGCAACCGGGTGTGTGTGATGCAGTACGCCGAGGGGGACCCGCGCGCGGTCCGATGATCTCGACCGCCTCGATCCGTCCGGGCCATCTGCTCCCGTACGGCCTCCTGGAGTGCCGCCAGCCGGTCGTCGACCACGCATCGCGCCCGCAGCGTGCGCATGACCCCGAACAGGTAGTCGGCCCCGCGCGCGCGCCCATCGACGTCGTGAACCGGCGTGGCACCACACAGGATCGCCGCCTGCAGCGGCCTGTCGGCCGTCACCACCAGCGGCCGACATCGGTGAGCCACGTCCAGACCCGCGCGGCGGGCTGCGTGTTGGGCTTGAGCAGGCATTGGGTCGACGAGGTGCTGCCGGAGGTGGGGATCCGCAAGAGCTGCTCCACAGCGGGGTGTCGACCGTGCCTTGGCGGGTGCGCTGGCAGCTCGCCCGGATCCGCATCTCGTGCGCGGGTCGTGGGGATCGCGTGGCGGGCGGTGTTCGCGCAATCAGACGAGGCCGGCGGCGCGGGCAGGGCACGCCGGCGGCCGGTGTGGCGCCGTCACGTCCGTCGAGGAGCGAGTCGACCCGTCCGACCCGACGAGGACGAGGCACGTCGCCCTCCGAATGTTCCGGGGTGAGTCCGAGCAAGTCGACACCGAGAAGATGGCTAAGGACGAAGCCTACGTGCACGCCCTGACCCGGATCGTGGACCACATGGGCGTCGCGATCACGGAAGACGCGCGAGAGGCCGCGGAGGGCCTTGTCTCCGGCCAGGAGCCCTACGTGCTGTGCACTACGTACGCTGCGGGTGCAGCGCGACAGCCGTCCCTGCCCTCCGGGCGACACTGAACAGCAGCTCTGCGATGCGGACATCTTTTGGCTGCCCGGCCTGGTAGAACGGGCTCATGGTCGCAGCCGCACCCCAGCAGAGCCCCGTGGTCCCGAGCGCGCTCGTCGCCGCCTGCCTGGCGCGGCGGCCGAGCGAGCCGGACCTACTGCAGGGGCTGGCGGCGCTCGCCCAGCAAGACCAAGCGCTGTGCCTGCGGCTGGCGATGGTGCTGGCCTGGGTCAAGCGGCAGGACCTGCTGCCGCTCGGGTACACGTCGTTCTCCGCGTTCTGCAGGGAGCGCGTCGACTGGGGCGGCTCCTGGGTGCGGGCGCTGCTCCGGCTCGTGGAGAGCCCCCTCGACCAGGTGAAGCGCGCGGTCTGCGGCGGGCTGGTTCCACTCCGGGTGGCGGTCGGGGCGCCGGGCCGAGTGTCGGTGGAGGGGCAGGCCGCGTGGCTGCTGGATCCCTCACTTCCGTTGCCCGCTCCCCGCCAGCCGACCGCCGAGGTCGACGGCGCCGATGCCGAGGTCATCGCCCGCGCCCGCGCCGTGGCGCGGATCTTCATCGGCCGGCGCGTCTCGATCCGCGAGGTCGAGCTGGCCACGGTCCCCGCGCTGGCGGTGGCGAGCGTAGGGTTTCGCAGCGTGCTCGCGCGCTCGCCGGCGGCGCGGCGCGGGCTCGCCGCGGTGGTGCTGGTGGCGGGGCTCGGGAGCCTGGCGTGGCGGGAGGGGCTGCTCTTCGGCTGACCCCACGTGAGCCCGCCCTAGCTAGCTAGGCGCGCTCGGGCGCGTCAAGCGGGCCGGGAGGGTCCTCAGGGGGCCTCGGAGTACCGGCGGGGGCGGCGCCACCACCCCCGGGGTCCCCTCCGGCAGCCACGCCGGTGGCCCGCGCTCGGCCTCACCACCCGGCCGCGCCACCCGGGGGTCCCAGGGCGTGGGTCCCGTGGTCTCGCGGCCGCGCACCCGAGGTGCCCGGGGGGCGGACCCGAAGACCCGGCCTCGGGCACCCGGGGTGGCCACCGCAGGGGGATCAGGGGGCGGCGACCGGCACCGAGGGTGCACGACGCGGGGCCCTGGGGCCCCGGGGGAGCCCACCCGAGGTGGCACGCGCCGGGTCCGTCGGACCCGACCGGGGGCACCCCGGGTGCCGGGAGGAGGGTCCCGAGGACCCTCGGCGCGCCACCTCGGGTGCACGGGGCCGGGCCCCCGGGTCTGCCCGGTGCCTACCGGAGGTGCCGACGTCGGGGCCCGAACATGGATCGGCGGTACCCGGCCGAGTCCGGGTGGGGTCTCCACCGGGCACGGCGCCTACGACGGTCGCCTACGTCGCCCGGCGCGCCTCGCCGCCCGCTGCCCGACCGCGGCGATACGCCCTCACC
>CAYMSU010000593.1:0-3575 GCA_964393165.1 uncultured Enterobacteriaceae bacterium | reverse complement strand
CCATTCGGGGTTGAGGCGACGATCACGGATGGACAGCGTCAGACAATTGCACCTACGCCAGCTCCACGAAAGGACTGCTCCCTCAGTCTTGCCAAGACCCGTGGGAACAGAGAGAACCTGTGGGAGCCCGCCGGCCACGTCGCGTTGCCACGGGAGTGGGCTGAAGCCAGTCGCCATGCGGAAGTACGTGTCGAAGTCTGTCAATGCTGCTCCAGGAGTGCGCGACCAGCGAGGGTAGTCCGGTACTGCTGGAGGGGACTCCTCGGCTTGTCCGGGATCGTCAGCTCCATGAGTCCTGCCTCCACGAGGGGCTCAAGATACGCCTTTCGGAAATGCTCGCGATCGCGAAGGCCCGCCGCTTCCTGAAGCTCGGATCGCGTCCTCGGAGAAGTCGCCTCGCGGAGCACCGCGATAGCTTGCGGGGTGACTTGCGGGGTGACTTGCGGGGCAGCTTGCGCGGTAGCTTGCGCGCCCGGTCCGATGGCAGCGGGGAACGTCACCCACAACGAGCCGGTCACGATCTCGAATCTCGGCGGGTCGATGCCCCACCGCCTGCACTCCTCGATCACGCGGTCGGTGCCCCGGCCCCACACCTCTACGGCGCCGGTGCGGTGGAAGGCTCCGGCGATCAGCGGGTTTCGCAGGATCGACTCGTGCGGGCCGCTCAGCATGGCAGCGGTGATGCCCGAAGGGAGGGTGCCGCTGCTCCGAATCTCGATCCGGTCGTCGAAGACGGCCACCGCGACGTCACCGCCTGGATCCGAGTAGTCGCGGTGCATCACCGCGTTGAGAAGGATCTCCCGGAGTGCGTCCGGTGGAACGGGAAGGCGGTCTTCGCGCTGGATCCGCCCCTCGACGAAGTGCCCGGACAGTGGCAGCGTGCGATCAAGGAACGCCATCGCCTCGCGAACCATCGCGAAGGCGTGCATGTACTCCTGCTTGTTGTCCAGGATGTCGCCGGTGATCTTCGTGCCGCGAAAGCGCCCTAGCTTCAACCTCGCTTGAGGGTAGTTGGGCAGGAAGCGGGTGCCGTACAGCATCTGTGCCGCCTGCGAGATGACTCCGTCGATCCGTAGCCCGAGCCGGTCCAGGATGTCGCCGACGTCCATGCTCGTGCCCGCCGAGATGCGCCGGTGCCGCACGGCATCCTCCCGCGTGCGCAGGATCTCCTCGGCATCGAGGTCCTCCATGCGCACGCCGACCGCGGGTTGGTTCTCCCAGCGCCACCGAGCATGCATGCGATCAAGGAGCAAGGACTCGTAGCGCTCTTGCGGCATCCGCGAGGTCGTCGTCTCAACCCGCTGGTACGGCCGCCCGTCGAAAGTGAACGGCCGGGCCTCGCCTCGGGCCCGAGCTTCGAGCACGATCAGCTTCCGGCCGCCCTCGGGCAGGTCCACGTACTCGACGTCGACCGGCGCGGGAGGCTCGAAGCGATCGAGCATCGCGGCGATGTCGCGGCGGGTCCTGTCGGAGACGTCCTGGCCGACGACGGCACCACCATCGGCCACGCCGAGGATCACGCGGCCGCCACCAGCGTTCAAGAAGGCGCACAAGGTCTGACCTGCCCGCGGGAGCTGCGCCGTCGAGCGCTTCAACTCCAGGATCTCGGACTCACCGGCGGCGATCTGTCGTGCGAGGGCTTCCATCAAGGCTCTCCCCTACCACTTCCGCACGCGCGGAACCCCCGCGGAACCACCGAGAAGCCGTGCGGAAGGCCGCGGAACCCCCTCACGGCCGCCTCCGCAGCTCGTCCGGCCAGCATTCCTTCATGAGCGCCACCAGCGTCTTCCCCCGCGTGTACAGCGCCTCGTCGTCGGCCAGATCCGGCCGCTGCCACAGCACGGCGTACCCGCGCTCGCCGAGCCGATCGGCGATCACGCTGGCGATCCGGTGCAGCTCCCAGCCCTCCCACGACTCGGCTCGCTCCCCGCGCAGCTCTCGATCGAAGCCACTGAAGGCGCCGGCGAGGGCGTCGAGGTGGTGCACGGCCACGCTCACGTTCCCGAGCTCCAGCTTGCTCACCGTCGACGGCGGCAGGTTCACTGCCTCCGCGAGCTGCTGCTGCGACGCCGCGAGCCCGCGGCGGACGATCCAGATCACCCGGCCGAGCAGCTCGGGCATGAGCACGCGCATCCCAGGCTCGGTCGGGAGGGGCTCGGCAGGTACGAAGCGGGGACCGCGATGGAGGCTCTCGGGCACGGGGAGACGAAACTGGGCCCCGAGGGGTTCGTGTTCCACTGGGCGCACGGCCGCGAGGTGCGCCCGGGGTACCTGGAGCTCGACGGCATGCGGTACCCGTCGCTGCCGACGTTCGGGGAGACGGAGGCGGAGGCGCCGAGCGAGCTTCCGCGGCCGGCACGGCTGGCGATCAACGTCGCCCGGGGTCGTGCGACGTTCACGGCGCGGTCGGACTGGCTGATGGAGCTCCCTCGGACCACGGCGGGGCTCGACGAGGCGGGCGCGACGGTGTGGGCGGCGGGCGCACCGCCGGGCACCGCAGTGCCGGTGCTCCCCTGGGTGGTGCGGCTGGAGGCGGACGGATCGCTGCGACACCGCGCGCTGTTCCCGGACCTGCCAGAGGAGCCGCTGCCGATCCTGGGAGGCGCCTACGTGCTGTTGTCGGTGTTCCGCGCGGATCACACGAGCGAGGTGTGGATCCTGGACGGAGCGACGCTGGCCACCGTGGCCCGGCTGGGGCTTCCTCATGCGGTGCCTCCGGCGCTGCACGGGACCTGGGTGTCGGGCGCCTCTCGCTCCGCTCCCCCGGACCCCCGCTAGCGCTCGTCGTCGTGGTCCTGCGAGGGCGTTCGCACCACGACCGTCTCCTTGGGGGCGCCCCGCTTCAGCTCCACGCGACAGGTCGTGTCGGTCGGCAGGGACGTGAATCGCAGTCCTCCGGTCGAGCGGCCGGGGAAGGCACGGCGCTCCCTGAGGAGCAACTTGCCGCCCTCGCGGCACGTCAGCACGACGCGCTTCCAGGCGCTACGAAGGCCGCGCCCGACCGTGATCCAGGCCCGCCCACTCGGGCCGTGGGGAAGCCGGTGGGGGTGACAGCGGCCGACGGCTTCCCCGACGCCGCCGAAGTCGACCTGGGGGCTCCGCTCCGAAGGCGCCTCGACGCCGGCCCGGACGGCGACGTCGGCCGCCTGGGCCGCCGGCGCAGCGATCAGCAGCCACCAACGGAGGAACCCCGACGCTCGGAACCGCGGCCGGCCGGTGCTCCCGACCTCGACGGCGACGCAGGTGAGTCGACCGCTGGCCACGACCGCCCTCGCCTCGCGCTCGTTCCCCTGGTCTACGACTGCAGCTCCGACGACGACACTATCGGGGCCGGACTGACGGATGCGCCGTACGACGGTGTCGACGCCGACTGCCGGTTCGACGACGACTTCGATGCGGACGACGATGGCCACCGACGACCCCAGGACGGTGGCGAAGACTGCGACGACACCAACGCGCTTCGCTCCCCGGATCGCGAGGAGGTCCCCGGCAACGGCCTCGACGACGACTGCAACGGGGTCACCGACGACGCGACGGTGCTCGCGCCGAGGGGCTGCCAGACCGCGGGTGCGGCG
>CAYMSU010000592.1:0-3592 GCA_964393165.1 uncultured Enterobacteriaceae bacterium | reverse complement strand
TCCGCGGCCAGCAGCTCGATCTCCGCCGCCGACGCCAGCCCCTGGGGGTCGTGGAGCAGCAGCCCGTAGGCCAGCAGATCCTCCGCCGTGATCAGCAGCCCCGCCGCCGCATGCTCCGCGTAGTAGCGCATGGGCTGCGCCGCGCCCTCGCGATCGTGGGGCGCGGCGACGTCCTCGCCGTCGAACGCGGCGGGGTCGAAGGTGGCCGAGGCGAGCCCCGCGGGCGCGAACAGCCGGGCCGACAGCCAGGCGTCGAGCGTCTCGCCGGTAGCGTCCTCCAGCGCCTGCTGCGCCACCGACAGGCCACCCCCGGAGTAGCGCGCCCGCCGGCCGGGCTCGTCGACCAGGCGCACCGCCGTCGCCGGATCGACGGTGCCCGACAGGCTGTCGACGAGCGACGGAGGCGGAGCCGACGCCCACCCGTCGTAGCCGGGGACGTCGAGGCCGGCGGTGTGGGTGAGCAGCCGGCGGAGGTTGACCCCGCGGGGATCGTGCTCCGAGGGGGGCAGCGCCCACGACGTGAGCACGTCCTGCACGGGCGCGTCGAGGTCGACGCGCCCCTCCTGGACCGCGAGGAGCGCGGCCCACCCCGCAGTGGTCTTCGAGATCGACGCGGCCTGGAAGCGGGTGCCGCCGGGGTCGACGGGCGCCTCCGTGCGCGCGTCGGCGACGCCGTAGCCGGCCGACCAGGCGAGCGCGCCCCCGTCGGCGACCGCGACCGCGACGCCGGGCACGCGGTGCTCCTCCATGAGCGCCGGCAGCTCGTCGGCCAGGATCTGCTCGAGGTCGGCGACGTCGCGGGCGCGGGGGAGGGCCGCGCACGCCGCGACGAGGGCGATCCCTGCGAGACGCACATCTCCTCCAGGTCACGCCCGCGCTTAGCGAGGAACCCGCTCCCCGGCGAACCCCGGCCGAGGGTCTGGCCCCCGGCTGCGCTTGCCGCCCGCCCCCCCTCGGTCCGTCGCGCAGCGCGGGCCGAGCGCGAGGAGCAGCGCCACTCCTGTCTCCCTCACCCGCGGAGGAGGCTCCGGAGCGCTGCGGGGAGATCCTCGAACGCCCCGATCACGAGGTCGGCGCCCATCGCGTCGACCGGGACGTCGCGGTAGCCCCAGGGGACCGCGACGACGGCGATGCCGGCGGCCTGGGCGGCCTGCACGTCGGTGGGGCTGTCGCCGACGAGGACGGCGGCCTCGGGCTGGCCTCCGCACCTGCGCAGGACCTCGTGGACCGGGGCGGGGTCGGGCTTGCGGGTGGGCAGCGAGTCTCCGCCGACGACCGCGTCACCGAAGTATCGTGCGAGGTCGAGGCGCTGCAGGAGCGTGCGGGTAGGGGCCGCGGGCTTGTTGGTGCACAGCCCGAGGGCGTGGCCGGCGCCCGCGAGGTGCTCGAGCACCGCGACGGCCCCGGGGAACGGGCGCGACAGGCGGGCCACCCGGGGGTGGTAGGCCTCGAGGAACGCCTGGTAGAGCGCCTCGAGCGCCGCCTCGTCGCCGTCGGCGAGCGGCTCCCCGGTGGCCGCCCACGCCCGCTCCAGCAGCACCTTGGCGCCCTGGCCGACGAACCCGCGCGTCTCCTCGAGGGACACGTCGCGGCGCCCTTGGGCCTGGAGCACCTCGCTGACCGCCTCGGCGAGGTCGGGCGCGCTGTCGACCAGCGTGCCGTCGAGATCGAACACCACCGTCGTCACTGCGGGACCTCCCGAGGGCGGAGGTACGTATTCCGCTGGCGGGGCCTCCGCCGTCGCGGGGCAGGCTCGTTACGACCCCGCGAGCCATGGAGGGGAGGATGCGGGCGTTCGACGACGACAGCGACGGACGGATCGTCTTCGGGGTCGGCGCCGAGGACCGCACCGCGGCGGTCCTCGAGGAGCTGGGGGCCGCGCGCGTGCTCCTCGTGGCGCTGCCCCACCACCGCGCGGGCGCGGAGCGGGTCGCGAAGGCGCTCGGGCCTCGGTGCGTGGGCATCTTCGACGATCTCGCGCAGCACGTGCCGGTCGCCAAGGCCGAGGCAGCGCGGGCGCGGGCGCGCGAGGCGGGTGCGGACTGGGTGGTGTCGCACGGCGGGGGCACGGCCACGGGGTTCGCGAAGGCGGTCGCGCTCACCGAGCCGGTGAAGGTGGGGGCGGTGGTCACGACCTACGCGGGGTCGGAGCGCACGTCGATCTGGGGGCTGACCGGGCCCGACGGCAAGCAGACGGGGCGCGATCCGCGGGTGCGGCCCTCGCTCGTGGTGTATGACCCGGCGCTCACGGTGGCGCTGTCGCGGGAGCGGTCGCTGATGAGCCTGCTCAACGCGCTCGCGCAGTGCGTGGCGGTGCTCACGGCACCGGCAGAGGAGGCTCACGCGGAGGCGGCGCGGGTGGCGGCGGCGCGGGTGATCGGCGCGCTGGGGCCGCTCGCGGAGGCACCGGACGACCTCGAGGCTCGCACGGACGCGCTGTACGGGGCCTACCTCGCGTCGGTGTGCATCGAGCGGGCCACGCTGGGGGTCCACCACCAGCTCGCGCACGCCCTGGGGGGCACCTTCGGGGTCGAGCACAGCGCGGCCCATACGGCGGTGCTGCCGTACTCGCTGGCCTTCAACGCGGTGGCCGTGCCCGACCTGGTGTCGTCGCTGCAGCCGGTGCTCGGCGACGACCCCTCGGCGGCGCTTTACGACCTGGCGCGCGGCTGGGAGCTGCCGCACAGCCTGAAGGGGCTGGACCTCACGGTGGCCGATCTGCCGCGGCTGGTCGACGCGGCGCTGGCCCGCCCCTACGCCAACCCCCGGGAGGTCGACCGCCCGGCGCTGGAGCGGCTGGTGAGCGACGCGTACCACGCCCGGCGGCCGTCGCGGCACAGCCGGTCGCGGCGGCTCGGGGGCGAGGGCCCGCACGCGGGGCTGCTGGCCACGGAGCGGGGGGCGCCGCTGCGGCGTTGTCGCGCGGTGCTGATCGCGCTGCACGGCAGGGGAGCGGCGGCGGACCGGATCACGCGGGATCTGGAGGCCCCTCTGCCGCCCCGCGAGGGCCTGTGCGTGCTGGCGCCGCAGGCGCACGACAACCGGTGGTATCCGAAGGGCTTCACGGCGCCGCTGCAGGACAACCAGCCGGATCTGGACAGCGCGCTGGCGATGGTGGACGCGGCGTGGAACGCGGCGGTCTCGGCGGTGGACGCGTCGCGGGTGCTGGTCGCGGGGTTCAGCCAGGGCGCGTGCCTGGCGCTGTCGTGGGCGAAGCTGCGAGGGGTCCGGCCGGGCGCGGTGCTGGCGTTCTCGGGGGCGGCGCTGGAGGTGGAGGGGAGCTTCGACCACCTGGCGGGCGCGCGTGTGGTGATGTCGAAGAGCGAGGGCGACCCGTGGATTCCGTCGGAACGTTTTGCGGCGACGGCGGATGCGCTGCGGAGCGTGGGGGCGGAGCTGACGGTGCGGGTGGTGCCGGGCGACGGCCACGCGATCACGGACGAGGACGGCGCGGACCTGGCGGCGGCGGTGGCGGCGGCGCTGGGCTGACCCCCGGCCGCGGCGTGTCGGCGGCCACGGGCGGGGGGGCCGGTGGCGGTGGCCGCGCGATCGCGCCGCCGCCGCCTTGGGCTGCAGCCGGCGCGGCGTGGGT
>CAYMSU010000591.1:0-3595 GCA_964393165.1 uncultured Enterobacteriaceae bacterium | reverse complement strand
CTTCACGATCCACGCCGGGGTGCGGCTGCCCTTCGTGCCGCTGACCGCCCAGCGCGTGACGGGCATCGTGAGCCGGGGCGGCTCGATCCTGGCCAAGTGGTGCCTGCATCATCACCGCGAGAACTTCCTGTACGAGCACTTCCCGCGGATCTGTGCGCTGCTCGCGCGGTACGACGTGAGCTTCTCCCTGGGTGACGGGCTGCGGCCCGGCTGCCTGGCGGACGCCAACGACGAGGCCCAGTTCGCGGAGCTGCGCACGCTCGGCGAGCTCACGAAGATCGCGTGGGAGCACGACGTGCAGGTGATGATCGAGGGCCCGGGCCACGTTCCCATGCACCTGATCGCCGAGAACATGGAGGAGCAGCTCCGCCACTGCTACGAGGCGCCCTTCTACACGCTCGGGCCGCTCGTGATCGACGTGTCGCCCGGCTACGACCACATCGCGAGCGCCATCGGCGCGGCCATGATCGGCCAGCAGGGCTGCGCGATGCTCTGCTACGTCACGCCCAAGGAGCACCTCGGGCTGCCCAACAAGGACGACGTCAAGCAGGGGCTGATCGCGTACCGGATCGCGGCCCACGCGGCGGACGTGGCGAAGGGCCACCCGGGCGCGAGGGACTGGGACGACGCGCTGTCGCGGGCCCGGTTCGAGTTCCGGTGGGAAGATCAGTTCAACCTGGCGATCGATCCGGAGACGGCGCGCGCCTACCACGACGAGACGCTACCGGCGGACGCCGCGAAGACGGCGCACTTCTGCAGCATGTGCGGGCCGCGGTTCTGCTCGATGAAGATCACGCAGGACGTGCGGGACTACGCTGCGGCCCACGGCTACGGCGAGGCCGAGGCGCTGTCGGCGGGCATGCAGGAGATGGCCACGGCCTTCCGCGAGAGCGGCGGCGAGCTCTACGGTCAGAAGTAGTAGCGCAGGCCCAGCGCGCCCTCGACGATCACGTCGGTCTCGGGGAACACGAGGACCCCCGGGGCCACCTCGAGGAAGGGCTCGAGCGGCACGTCGCGCGGGTGGATCGCGAACCCGAGGGGGATCCGGCCGCCGAGGTAGTTGTGGACGTTGGGGCGCAGTGCCAGGGAGATCCCGGTGGGCTCCCCGAGCACCACGCCGAGCCCGAACCCACGCGGCGTTCCCTGCAGCGGGTCGTCGTGGGCGTGGGCCGGGCTCGTGAGGGTCTGAAGGGCGATCAGCGCAAGCATCGGGGCTACTGGGCGGCAGTCGACCCCGCTTAGGAATCCCCGCTCTCGGGCTGAAGCGCCCCGGTCGCCCCCGACAGCAGCCGCGGCACCCAGTCGCTCGGAGCCCCCACGACCGTCAGGCGGTCGATCCGGGACACGAGCTCACCGAGCGCCTCGAGCTCCTTGAGCCGGGTGAGGACCGGGTTCTTCTCGAGCAGCTTCGCGGTGTTGGCGAGCTGGCGGGTGGCCGCGACCTCCTCGCGCCGACGAATGGCGAGGGCCTCGGCCTCCTTGCGGGCCAGCGTGACCTTGGCGAGCAGATCCTTGACGTCGCCCGGCAGCACCACGTCCTTCACGGCGGCCTGCGCGATGGCGAGGCCGACCTCCGGCAGGCGCGCCCGGGACTCCTCGAGGAGCGTGCGCCCGAGGGCCTCACGGTCCCCGAGCAGCGCCTCCAGCAAGCGGGTCGACACAATCTCCCGCAGCGCGAGCTGCACGGCGACGTAGACCTGGTTCCCCGCCTGGGTGCGCTCCGCCAGGAAGCGGATCGGGTCGGAGACCCGGAACGCGACCGCGGGCTTCACGCGCACCGAGATCTGATCGGAGGTGACCAGATCCTGGGCCGCGACCTCGAGACCTCGCAGCCCCCGGTCGACCCTGGCGAGCGACCACGGGGAGCTCGACCACGTGCGATACCGCCCGGCGGCGAGCTCCTCGACCGGCAGCCCGTCGCGCAGGAGCACGACGGCCATGTCGGCCGTGGCCGTGGCCTCCACGCGCCCGGCGCCCACGAGGATGCGGTCCTCGTCGGCCAGCGGCTGGGGACGAGCGAGCAGGTCGTAGCGACGGAGCTCGACCTGGGCGACGCCCTCCCACACGCGGTACCGACCGGGGCCCAGGACCTGGTCCTGCTGCCCGTCGACGAGCACGAGGGCCCGCTCCGTGGCCGAGACCTCGACGACGCGCTGCCCCTCGGCCTCGGCCGGGATGGGATCCCCGAACGCGATCGGCCGCAGCGGTGCGGCCAGACTGTAGCGGATGAGCTCGGCCGCCCCCCACACGGGGTGCAGGCCCGGGCCGAGGAGCCGCTGGAAGGCGCCGCGCACGAGCACGGCGACGCGCTCCAGGCGCGCGACACGGACGAGACGAAGCATGGTGGCCTCCTCGTGGATGGAGAGAGGACGGGTGCGACCACGGTCGGGAGACGGCGGCGGTGGTGGAGGAAATCCCGTGGTGGTGCACGACCCCCCGAGATTCCTGCAGACCCCACACGCGGCCCCTCGCCCGCTGCACGCGGCTCGGGCCGAGGCCCAGGGCACGTGCAGGCCGGCACCCGGCCCCTCTCTTCGGGTCATCGGGACTGATGACGGGATTCGAACCCGCGCTTCCAGAGTAGTCGTCTGGTGCTCTACCGGACTGAGCTACATCGTAGGACCTTCCAGGCACCCGACACACAGCCGCTGGCGGACGACACGCGGAACGGCCGCAGGCAGAGCCAGGGCACGCCGCTCTCCGCAGCACCTGCGCGACGAGGCTCCGGAATCGAACCGGAGGCGATGGCGAGAGCTGGACGAGTGCTCCCGCGGACACTTCATCGATAGTGGACCCGGAGGTTCGCGTCAACCAGATTCGTGCACGAATCGTCGCGTTCCGAAGCCCGGGGCAGCGGGTTAGTTCCCCAGCCGACCGGGTGTCCAAGACGTGAACACGAGTCGCCACTTCGAGATTCAGAGCCTGCTGGGCCAGGGCGGATTCGGGGTCGTCTACCGGGCCACGCTTCAGAGCGCAGGTGGCCTGCGCAAGGACGTCGCGGTCAAGTTCCTGCGCGACCCCTCGCCGGCGGCGCTCAGCCGCCTCGAGCGGGAAGGCCGCCTTCTCGCCACGCTCAACCACCCCGCGATCCTCGAGGTCTACGATCTCGTGCGGCTCCGCGGGCGCGTCGCCCCCGTGACGGAGTATGTCGCCGGCATCGATCTCGGTGAGGCCTTCGTGGCCGAGCCGCCGCTCCCCACCCGGGCGGTCGTCCAGGCGATCGGCATCGTCGCCGAGGCGCTGCAGGCCGCGTGGTCCCCCGTCCACACCGACGAGCGCGGCCCGCCGCTCCATCTGGTCCACCGCGACATCAAGCCGTCGAACATCCGGCTCGGGGTCTACGGCGGGGTCAAGCTGCTCGACTTCGGAGTGGCCTGGTCGGAGAAGGAGTCGAGCACCCGGGGTGAGTCGTTCATCGGCAGCGTGCCCTACATGGCCCCCGAGCGCTTCACCAAGGACCGCGCCCAGCCATCGGGCGACATCTACGCCCTCGGCTGCACCTTGTACGAGGGACTGGCGAAGGCCCGGCTGCACGAGGGCGACACGTTTCAGGACCTGTTCATTCGCGGCCAGCGGCTGGCGGTCGAGCCCGCAG
>CAYMSU010000590.1:0-3604 GCA_964393165.1 uncultured Enterobacteriaceae bacterium | reverse complement strand
GGGCGGGCCGAGAGCGCTCGACCGGGCCTGGCGCGCGTGGTGGCGAGCGCCCGCCCCGATCCAGCTCCCCATCCCCACCACCACGCGCGACGCCGGCGAGTCCGGCTTCATCCGCTGCCACAGCGGGCTGCTGCTGCTCGAGAGCAGCGGCCTGCGCTGCCCCGACTGAGCCCAGAGCTACTCGCCGCAGTCGGCCGCGACCGCGTAGGTGATCTCCACGATGTCGCCCTCGACGATCTCCGGGCTCTCGACGGTGACCGAGTTGGTGGCCTCGCCGAACGTGAACCCGGTGGTGCTCGTGCCGTTCACGACCACCCGGATCGAGCCGCCCACCGCGTCTTCGCTGAGCTGGTAGGTGGCGAGCCCGTCGAGGGTGGTGTCGACCAGGCTCGGCAGATCGTCGCCCCAGGTGCCGCTGCAGATGTCGAGCAGCACGCCGCCGGTGGCGGTGACCGCCTGCTCGTAGCCGCTGGCCCCCGAGGGCTGGCCCTTGTCGCCGCACGCACCGTTGATGTCGAGGATGCCCGACACCTTGAGCAGGCTCCGGTCCACCACGTAGCTCTCGAAGTCGAGCAGGTGCTGATCCCAGCGGACGTTGGACTGCTCCGGCTCGTCGCTCGCGATGATGATGTGCAGCAGGGCCCCTTCCCGGACCGCGCCGTCGTTGCAGTCGCCGGGGCCGGTCTTGCTCAGCGCCTTCGACGCCTGGCCGAGCAGGGCCTCGGACAGCGTGTCGCTCACGAGCCAGCCGAACGCATTGGACGTGAACAGGTCCTCCACGTTGGGCGTGAGCGCGTTCGCGACCCCGCCGTTCGCACACGCGTTGCCCTTCGTGACCTGGATCAGCTGCCAGTCGGCGAGCTCCTCGAGGCGGTCGAAGAACCCGGGGATCCCGGCCGTGAGCGTGGGCTCGTTGTCGACCTGCATCGAGCAGGACTGGTCGATCAGGAACACCACGTCGACCGCGGGCTCGCTCGGCTCGGTGAAGGTCTCCGTGAGCTCGTTGACGTACCGCCCCTCGCCGCTCTGGTAGGCCTTCTCGACGCCCCCCGGGTCGTTCGACGTGACCTCGAGCGTGCCCGTCTCCGCGCCCTCGAGCGAGGGCTCCCAGGTGACGACGAGGTTGGTGAACCCGTCGGGCTGGATTCGGTAGGGCAGGCCGGCCCGGAGCTCCTCGAGGGGGACCGTGAGCCCACCGAGCGACGTGTAGTCGAGGTCGGTGATCACGAGCTCCTCGGCGCCCACGTTGCGCAGCGTGAGCTCCACGTGGGCCCCGCAGGGCACGAAGCCCTGGCCGAAGTTGTGGTCGGCCGGCTCGATCACGAGGTCGGGCACGTCGCCGTAGCCGAGCAGGTCGACCGGGGCCTCGGGCCGCTCCGGATCGTCCGAGAGGACCAGGATGCGGCCGAAGTTCTCGTCTTGCCCTGACGGCGCGAACTCCACCTCGACGAGCACCTCCTCGTTGGGCTGGAGCACGGCGGGCGCGGGATCGGTCAGCAGGGAGAAGCCGAACCCCGCGGCCACCTGGACCTCGCTCACGTCGAGCGGCTCGACGCCCACGTTGCGGATCACGAACGACTGCGTCTCCGTCTGGCCGCTGCGGAGGCGAGCGAACTGCAGGGCCTCGGGCTCGAGCTCGATCTCGGGGAACTGACCGCTCAGGTCCTGCTGGTCCGAGAGGCCGAACTCTGAGCACCCGAGGAGGAACGCGGACGACAGCAAAACCAGACGTGCCATTCAGATCTCCGAGATGTAGACGGGCCCGCCCGCAAAAAGAACCGGACGCGGAACGGCGACTATACCCGATTGCGAAAAGAGCATGCCATTGGCGAGCGCCGAGGTCCAGGATCGATCGCGCGCAGGGCCTGCTGGTGGGGTAGGATTGCCGCCCGACCGGAGGTCCCCGTGCGCTGGAGCCTGTTCCCGTTCATCGCGGTCACCCTCGGCTGTGCTGGCAGCGACGGCGGCGATGGCGACGACGACAAGTCGGCCACCGCCACCACGGGCGACACCGCGGTCGCCGGCGAGAGCGACGCGGAGGACTCCGACGAGCCGCAGGGCGCCTGCGGGGGGCTCACCCGCCACACCGTCCGGATCCGGGGGCTCGTGGTCGACGGCGCCGACAAGCCCGTGAAGGGCGCCTCGGTCCAGCTCGAGGAGTCGAACTGGAGCATCCCGACGGAGGTGTGGGGCAAGGGCCAGCGCACCGACGCGAAGGGCGCCTTCGACTTCGAGGCGGAGCGGGTGATCAACTTCGAGCGCGGCTTCTCGCTGTGCCTGAGCTACGCGCTCGTGGTCACGCAGGGCGAGCGGTCGGTCGAGGAACCGGTGAACCAGCCGCTGTCCAACGCCATGCGCGACGGCGACGAGCCCGCCGACTACGACATGGACCTGTCCAAGTTCCCGATCGTCCTGCAGTAGGTGGACCACGAGGCTACGGTGGGCCATGCTCACCGTCCTCACCTGGGGCCTCGCCCACGCGGCCGAGCCCCTGCCCGCAGCGCTCGCCGAGCCCCTCGCGGTCGCCGTCGGCGCCTGTGCGTCGGGCCCCACCCACGCCCTGCCCGAGATCACCGCCGAGCACCGGCAGGAGATGCTCGAGGGCGAGGTCGTGAGGATCCTCGACCGGCGCCGGGACGGCCCGAGCGCCGCCGTGGGGATGGCCGTGCTGAAGGCCCCGGTGGCCCAGCTGTGGTTGGCGGCCATGGATCCCCACGCCGAGGTCGACCCCAGCCTGACCGAGTTCGTCGTCGAGTACCCGCACGACGACGACCGGGCCCTGTGGTACGGCTACCTGGATCTGCCGCGGCCCATCAAGGATCGGCAGTGGGCGGTGCTCGCCACCAACAACCACGCGATGGCGGAGCGCACCGGCCACCGCTGCTGGGAGCACGCCTGGGCGCTCGTCGACGATGAGCTCGCCCGCGTGCGGCCCCGCATCGAGGCGGGGCACCCGAGCGGGATCACCCCCGACCACCTCGAGAGCGCCATCTTCACGCCGATCAACATGGGCTCCTGGTACATGGCGCCGCTCGACGGCAGCCACTCCTTCGTCGCGTACCAGGCGCGCACCGAGGTCGCGGGGTTCATCCCCGACTGGCTCGTCACCTCGCTCGCGATGTCCCGGCTCGAGCGCCTGCTCCGCAACCTCGAGCGCCGCGGCCGGGAGTGGTCGCCGGCGCACTACACCGCGGGCCACGAGCCGGTGCCCGGCGGCGACGGCCGCGGCCTGCCGACCTATGGCGGGGCGGCACCGAGCAGCCGCGCCGCGGTCACCGGCCGTAACGCGAGCCACTAAACGGGATTGGCCCCAAGTCCGATGGCGCCTTCGTCCCGGAGACCGCCATGCCGCCCGTTCGTCGCCCCCTGCTGGCCCTGCTGGCCCTG
Organism: uncultured Enterobacteriaceae bacterium; assembly: GCA_964393165.1. Taxonomy (GTDB): domain Bacteria; phylum Myxococcota_A; class UBA796; order UBA796; genus DRPG01. The sequence goes on along the minus strand of CAYMSU010000590.1, from coordinate 217 downwards.
CTCGCCCTCGCCGGGTGCTTCTCCGCGGGGGATCCGTTCGACCTCGCCGACGCCGACTACGAGGGCTGGACCACGCCCGCGGCGGTGCTCGAGGACGAGGGCGTCGGAGCCGCGGCTGCGATCGCCTTCCGGGCGCCCGAGACGGCGCGCGCGAGCCCGATCGAGGAGCCGCGCCCCGCGGCCGCTGGCGCGAGGTCCCGGCGACCGGCTCCGGCCC
>CAYMSU010000589.1:1672-3612 GCA_964393165.1 uncultured Enterobacteriaceae bacterium | reverse complement strand
CGGTCCTTCGGGCTCGACGCGGTGTACGTGCCGCTTCCCACCCCGAGGGCAGAAGGCGCGGTGGCCGGCGTCCGCGCGATGGGCATCCGCGGGGCCAACGTCACGATTCCGCTGAAGGAGGGCCTGCTGGGCGACCTGGACGGCCTGTCGCCCGCGGCGGCGGCCGCCCGCGCGGTCAACACGCTGTACTGGGAGGGGCCCCGGCTGCTCGGCGACAACACCGACGGTGCCGGGCTGCTCGCCGCGCTGCAGGCGGACGGGGCCGCGGTCGACGGCCGTCGCGTGGTGGTGATCGGGGCCGGGGGGGCCGCGCGGGGCGTCGTGGAGGCGCTCGCCCGCCGGCCGCTCGCGCAGCTCGTGGTCGCGAACCGCCACGTGGCCCGCGCCGCGGCGCTCGCTGCAGACCTCGCGCCCACCGCGCCGAGGACTCCACCCCTGCCTCAGGAGATCCACGAAGATCTGCTCGACGGCGCCGATCTGGTGATCGTCGCGGTGCCCCCGGAGGCGTCGGACCACCTCCGGCTCCCCCTCGAGCGCCTCGGGGCGGAGGCCACGTGGTGTGACATCGCCTATCGGAAGCCAGAACCGACCAGCTCGGCAAGAGCGAGAGCGGCAGGGCTCCGGGTGCTCGACGGGTGGGGCATGCTCTGCTGGCAGGCCGCCCTCGCGTTCCAGCGGTGGACCGGCCTTTCTCCGGACGCCGAGGCCGCCAGGCTCGACAGACCCTGATAGGATACGCTCCGTACGGAGGATCGGGATGGGCGACGTCCCGGTACTGATATGTACAGCGGGGCAACTGGCGGGGCGGCGAGTCCGCATCCCAGAAGGCGGGCTCGGCATTGGTCGGTCTGAGGAGAATGGCGTGGTGATCCACGACGAAGGCGTTTCCCGCTATCATGCCCGCTTGTTGCTGGACAACGGCTCTCTCTGGCTTCAAGACGCCGGCTCTCGAAACGGCATCTTCGTCAACGGAGCCCGGCTCACGGGCCACAAGGCCCTCAAGGTCGGAGATGCGATCACGATTGCCCAACACACGTTCGAGCTCAGGTGGGAGAGCGACCTGGCGAACGAGTCGGCCGACGAGCCTCCGGAGGCCGAGGCCAGTTCCCCACGAGAAGACGCCCCGGAGCCACGTCGCGATGAGCCACGCGACCCCAAGCGACCCTGGTACTGGCCGTTCTGATGATGGTCGGGAGTAACCCCTCGGTGATCGATTCCGTCGAGCTGGTGATCAAGCAGCCAGGGCGACCGGACCGCGTGGTCCGCCTGCAGGATGGCGCTACCCGCCTCGGGCGCGCGGAGGACAACGAGGTGGTGTTGTCCGACGTGGGCGTGAGCCGGCGGCACGCCCAGGTCTACGTCTCCAGGAGCGAGGTCACCGTCGAGGATCTCGGCAGCGGAAACGGTACCTACTACAACGGCTATCGGGTGCAGTCGCAGCCGGTGAACGACGGCGACGAGATCGTCATCGATCCCTTCGTCCTCCACTTCCGGATCCGCGGCCCGGAGCGGGCCGCCCCGCAGAGCGCGCAGCACGCCCCGCCGCCCGAGGCGGGGGCCCGGCTCGAGGTCGTCGTGGGGGCCGGCATGGCCGGCTCGGTCTACCCGATCACGGCACGCGGCCTGTCAATCGGCCGCAGCGAGGACCGTGACCTCGTGATTCCCGACCCCGCGGCCTCGCGGCATCACTGCCAGATCACGCCGGAGGGCGGCGAGTACACGCTGCGCGACATGGGCTCGGCGAACGGGGTGTTCGTCAACGCAGTGCGGGTTCGTGAGTGCCAGCTCGCCGATGGCGATATGGTCCGCATCGGGAACACCGAGATGCGCTTCATCGGCGTCGGTAGCCCAGGAGCGGCCCGGGGCCGGCCGCCCCAGTTGGGTCGGGAGGCCGGCCGAGGCTCGAGCGGCGCGCCGCGGCCGGGGCGCGGCGCCACCGG
>CAYMSU010000589.1:0-1662 GCA_964393165.1 uncultured Enterobacteriaceae bacterium | reverse complement strand
TTAGCGCTGTTTGTGGACTACGGATTGGCGGAGGATCATCGCGGCGCCACCGGGTCCGCGGCGCCCACTCGCAGGTTCGACCAGCCCGAGGGCGGGAGCCGGCGCCTGCTCGCCGTCGCGGTCGCGGGGATGGTGGCCTTCGCGGGGATCGTAGGCGTCGCCGTCGTGGCGGTCGTGCTCGCCTACTTCCTGATCCAGCCGGGCGGGGGCGGTCCCCGCGAGTTCGCGCCCCACCCGCCACGCTGGAAGCTGGAGCTGCCCCCCAACCTCCCGAGCGCCCGGGTCGACACCCTGTTCAACGAGGGTCACGAGAGCATGAAGGCGCGGAACCACCGCGACGCTCTGCAGGACTTCTACCGGATCCTCAACGCCGAGCCAGGCCGCCTCGGCGTCGGCAAGTTCGCCTACGCTGCCGGCGAGGCGATGGTCCTCGAGGCGCTCGCCAAGGACTTCGAGCGCCTGGTGGAGGAACGAAAGGCGCTGGAGGCCGAGCGGGCAAGGCTCCTCGCACGTGCGACGGGCACCCGCTACCGCTACTCCACACGGCAGCGGGCACAGCTCGCCCTGCGCCGAAAGTTCGCCGCCGACCCCGAGGTGCTCGCCGTGGCCGAGGAACAGGAGTGGTTCGAGCCGAGCGAGGAGTTCGTGGCCATCCGGCAGACCGCCGCCGACGCGAACGCGCTGATGGCCGACGGCAAGTTCGCCGAGGCCGCGCCCAAGCTGGTCGAGGTGCTCGAGGGGGGTCCCGCGATCGACGACGAGATGCGCAACCAGGCGCTCAGCCACCTCCGCCTCGCCCACCAGACCCTGGCCAAGAAGACCACCGACATCTGGTCCGAGGCGGTCATCCTGGAAGCGAGCGGCCAGCGGGGCGAAGCCAAGTCTCGGTTCAAGCAGAGCGTCGAGAGCTATCCCACCCTGCCGTCCGCGCGCGCGCACCTCGAGCGCTACTAGATGCGGCCCGCGCGGAGCGCGGTCACCCCGCTGTTCGGCCTGCTCGCGCTGGGATGTCCGCGCGCCGGCCCGCCCGCCTACGATCCCTCGCTGCCCGAGTCACCGGCTCCAGCATCGGCTCCCGACGATCCGCGGGCCATCCTCGACGCCGGGGCGGGCACGCTCGACGTGGGCGACCGGGCCGTCGCGCTGGCGCACATCGTGAGCTTCGACTGGGGTCCCCAGTGGGACGCCAGGGCCCTCGAGGACCCCTCGCCGTGGGTCCAGCGCCGCGTCGTGACCGCGCTCGCGGAGCGGGGCGGCGCCGACGATCTGCTCGTCACGTTCGCGGCTCGGGAGAGCCGCGCGCCCATGGCCCGCGCCCTCGCCGCACTGCGAGTGCGGACGCCAGAGATGACCGAGGCCATCGCGGGGTCGTGGACCTCGGAGCCTCCGTGGCGTCGCGCCCCGCTGGCCCTCGCCGCACTCGTCCACGGGGAGGAGGCCGCACTGGGGGGGCTCGCCTCCGCCCTACGATCCGGTGAGCTGCCGCTCGATGTGGAGCTCATGTACGAGATCGGGCGCAGCGGGGACCACCGACTGACCGCTCCGCTCCGTGAGGCGCAGGAGGCGGTCGAGGAGGAGCTCTCGCTCGCAGTAGCGGCGGCCCGGCTCCAGCTCGGCGACGACACCGCCGAGGAGCCCTTCCGAAAGGCGCTGTCGAGCCCC
>CAYMSU010000588.1:0-3612 GCA_964393165.1 uncultured Enterobacteriaceae bacterium | reverse complement strand
TTCCCAGAGGTAATGATCGGATGGAACGGATCATCTCCCGGATCCAGGAGATGCGGTGACCCAGACCGACATCGGCTCGTCGCGACCGGCGAGCGGCGCGACCAGCAGCCCGCCCCCCCACACCCAGGGGGCCGAGTTTGGGGCCGTCGGAATGCGCAGCAGCTCGAAGGGCCCCTCGGACGGTCCGCGGGGCTCCACGCAGGGGACCGGCGCGGTCATCTCGATCGACGCCGGGACCTCCGGCGCGCTCCGGGAGCCGGGCGCACATGCCCCCAGACCGAAGCCGATGCCCGCCAACCATGCCCGCCCGGTCACCATCGGCGCCAATATACTTCGCAGCGGACGGGTACTGGGCACCCGCCCGGACATCCCGCGCCGCTCTACTCGGCGTCGCCCTCGCCGCTGTCGCCCTCGCCGCTGTCGCCCTCGTCGGCGCCCTCACGCTTGATGGTGCGCTCGATCTGCTTCTGGCGCCGCATCTCGGGCTCCGACTGCTCGACGATGTTGAACTCGATGCGCTCGTTCGCGGCACGGCCCTCGGCGGTCTCGTTGTCGGCCACCGCCTTCTCCTCGCCGAAGCCCTTCGCGATCAGCCGCTCGGCGCTCACACCCTTGCTGACCAGGTACTCGACGACCGCCTCTGCCCGGCGCTGCGACAGCTCCATGTTCGCGTCGTCTTCGCCGCGGCTGTCGGTGTGTCCCTCGACCTGCAGCTGGGTGATCCCGTCGACGCGCTCGAGCACGCTCACCACGTCGTCGAGCACGGCGGAGGCGCTGCGCCGCAGGACCGCGCGACCGGTGGAGAAGGAGACGGGCTCGGTGATCACGATGCGGTCGGAGGTGATGTAGGCCTTGCGGCTACAGCCGTCCGACCGTCGGGCGTCGATCCCGTCGGGCGCCGCCACGTCGGGGCAGTCGTCGCGGTAGTCGGGCACGTGGTCGTCGTCTTCGTCGGGGCAGCCGAACGCTTCCGCGAAGCCCGCCGCCGCGGGGCACTCGTCCTGCGCATCGGCCACGCCGTCCTCGTCGGCATCGGGGCAGCCGCCGGTGGCCTGGGTGCCCGGCTCGTTGGGGCAGCGATCCGCACCGTCGAGGATCTCGTCGCCGTCGTTGTCGGGATCGGGGCAACCGTCGCTGTCCTCGAACCCGTCGAGGTCCTCGGGCTCGTTGTCGCAGGTCTCGTGGATGTCGGCGACGTTGTCGCCGTCGTTGTCGGGGTCGGGGCAGCCGTCGATATCCTGGTACTCGTCCAGATCCTCGGGCTTCTCCGGGCACGCGTCGTCTTCGTCGGCGATGCCGTCCTTGTCGCTGTCGCGCGGGCCAGTGGGGAGGTACTGCAGCCCGGCGGTCCACTGCCCGTAGATGAAGGACGCGCCACGGTTGTCGTACGAGTCGGCCCCGATGGACAGGATCCAGCGGTACTCGGTGCGCAGCGCGATCGGCCCGATCGGGACCATGATCCCGGGGCCCGAGATACCGCCGAAGTCGATGTCCGGGCTGCCCCCGGGCAGGCCGAGCGCGCCGTCGTCGTCGACGGACTTGATGAACGGGCCCACGCCGAAGTTGAGGATCAGGTTGACGGGTTGATCCTGGAAGACACGGCCGACGAGGTTCACCGCCGGGAGCACCGAGAAGTAGCCGAAGGTGCCGTTGGCCCCCTCCTGGGTCTCCCCGATGGGCGTGATGCTCGCGTCGAGCTCAAGCGCCACCGTGTCGTTCACCCAGTAGCCGATGCGGGGAGACACCACGAGCGTGTCGCCCAGCACGTCGAGCTGGGGCGTGAAGAGCGCCCCGCCGAACACACCGACGGACAGTCCCCCGTCGGCGGCCGACGCCGTGGGCGCGGCAGCGAGAAGGGCGAACGACAGGACGACAGAGCTCATGATGGGGCCTCCGAGGGCGAGCCGAGGCGAACGGGCGACGCATCTTGTCAAGGACAGCGGCGCCATGCAACCAGCGACGGTCGCTTCGCTCCGGGGGTGGCGTCGCAAGGGCTCTTGTTCACGCCCGATTCAGCGGCTACCTCCTTCAGCTGGAGGGCAGGATGGGTCTCCTCGAGCGGGTGAGTGAAGAGCTCAAGGACGCGATGCGCGCCAAGGACAAGGCGCGCCTCGGCGCGCTGAAGAACATCCGGGCTGCGTTCATCGAGGCGCTGAAGGAGGACGGAGCCGAGGAGCTTCCCGACGACCGGGCAGTGGCCATCCTGCGCCGCCTCGCCAAGCAGCGGCGGGAGAGCATCGAGGCCTACGAGCAGGGCGGTCGAGACGACCTGGTCGAGGCTGAGCAGGCCGAGCTGACCGTCATCGAGGGGTTCCTCCCGCAGCTGGCCGACGAGGACACCACGCGGGAGTGGGTGGTCGCGGCCATCGCGCAGACCGGCGCCGAGGGGCCGTCGGACATGGGCAAGGTCATGGGAGCGCTGATGTCGGCCCACCGCGACGAGATCGACGGCAAGCTCGCGAACCGCATCGTTCGCGAGCAGCTGGCGGGCACCTGAGGCGCGGGGCGGCCATGGGCCTCGGGGTCTTCCTGGGCGTGCTCGCCGGCTGCGGGGGCAACCGCATCGACGGGACGATCGAGGGCCAGGTTCTCGAGGTCGGCTCGGGGTGGTTCACGTACGAACCCGAAGCCTACGGCGACGATGGGCGGCTCACCGTGTCGCTCGCCACGTTCGAGCAGGCCTGCTCGGCGATGGCGTTCTGGCGCGGCGAGGAGGCGTCGCTCGAGTCTCCCGCCGCGCTCGCCGCGTCCTGGGAGGCCGCGTTTCCGGCGGACTGGTGGCAGGTCGACCTCGTGGCTCGCACCGCGTCCGGTGCCTGGCCTACGTCGGGGCGGGACTGGGCAGGCGTGCGGTGGAACGAGCTGCTCGACGAAGCTGTGCGGGTGCGGGCGGCGATCACGCACCACGTCGCGCACCGCGACGCGGCGTACTTCCGAGACGATCGGCCCGATCTCGTCGACTACGTCGTGCCGTACACCTCAGACCTGGGGATCGCGCGGTGGCGGCGGGTCCAGCCGGGGAACCACGTGCAGGGGCGCTTCAACACGTTCGCAGTCGACGAGGACGGCTTCGACGCGGGCCGGATCGAGCTGCACTTCTCGGTGGGACCCTGCGAGGGCGCGGTCGGCCCGCTGTAGGTCCCTGGCTACTCCTCGCCGTTGGCCTCGACGACGACTTCGCCCCCGACAGCCTTGGCGCCGAGGGCGGTCAGCCACGCCTCGACGGTGCTCGGGTCGAGGCTCCCGTTGTCGCGCACGACCACGTCGCCCTCCACCCGGGTGAGCGCATAGAGCCCGGCGAGGTCGTCGAGCTCGGGGTTGCCGAGCACGCGGAGGTCCGCCCCGATGGTGGTGAGCTCTGCCCACCCCTCGAGGGCGTCGACCTCTGCGTTGTCGCGGATCTCGAGCGAGCCCCCGACGGCTGCCAGCTCCGGGAACACGCCGAGCGCCTGCAGCTCGCCGAGGCCCACGAGCCGCAGGTCCCCCTGCACGCGCGTGAGTGCCTGCAGGCCATCGATGCCCGCGAGGTCGGGGGCGCCGTCGAGGACGAGGCTCCCGTGGACCTCGCCGAGGTTGTGGAAGCCGAGGATCCGCTCTATGTCGCGGTGATCC
>CAYMSU010000587.1:0-3620 GCA_964393165.1 uncultured Enterobacteriaceae bacterium | reverse complement strand
CCGCCGCAGATGAACAGGATGTTGGTGGTGTCGATCTGCAGGAAGTCCTGCTGGGGATGCTTTCGCCCGCCCTTGGGGGGCACGTTCGCCACCGTTCCCTCGATGATCTTCAGCAGCGCCTGCTGAACACCCTCCCCCGACACGTCGCGGGTGATCGACGGGTTCTCGCCTTTGCGACTGATCTTGTCGATCTCGTCGATGTAGATGATGCCCTTGGTGGTGCGCTCGACGTTGTACTCAGCGGCCTGAAACAGGCTGAGGATGATGTTCTCGACGTCTTCCCCGACGTACCCGGCCTCGGTGAGGCTCGTGGCGTCGGCGATGGTGAAGGGCACGTTCAGGAACTTGGCGAGGGTCTGCGCGAGCAGGGTCTTACCCGAGCCCGTGGGCCCGACGAGGAGCACGTTCGACTTCTGGAGCTCGACCTCGTCCATCCCTGCGCGGGCATCGATCCGCTTGTAGTGATTGTGGACGGCCACGGACAGGATGCGCTTGGCGCGGTCCTGACCGACCACGTATTCGTCGAGGAAGGTGTAGATCTCCTTCGGCTTCGGCACGAGCCCGCGCGTGGAGTAGAAGTCCTCCCGCTCGTACTCCTCGGTGATGATGTCGTTGCAAAGCTCGACGCACTCGTCGCAGATGTAGACCGAGGGCCCTGCGATGAGCTTCCGGACCTCCTTCTGGGACTTGCCACAGAAGCTGCAGCACAGGTCCTTTCCGTTGCTCGACTTTCGCCTCACGGCCCCTCCGATTCTCTGTTGTACCGTGGCCGGAGCGCGTCAGCTGTCGTCGGAGCCGCCGGCGCCGCCTCGGGAGATGACCTCGTCGATGAGGCCGTACTCGAGCGCCTGCGGAGCGGTCATGATGTTGTCCCGGTCGGTGTCCTGAGCCACGCGCTCGATGGACTGCCCGGTGGCCTCGGCGAGGGCCTTGTTGAGTACCTCGCGCCAGCGCAGGATTTCCTTCGCGTGGATCTCGATGTCAGTGGCCTGACCCCGGAACCCGCCGAGCGGCTGGTGGATGAGGATGCGCGAGTTGGGCAGCGCCCGCCGCTTGCCCTTGGCGCCCGCTCCGAGCAGGACGGCGCCCATCGAGGCGGCCTGCCCGACGCAGATGGTGCCCACGTCGGCGTTGATGAACTGCATGGTGTCGTAGATCGCCATGCCCGCCGTGATGACGCCGCCAGGGCTGTTGATGTACAGGTAGATGTCCTTGTCGGGGTCCTGGCTGTCGAGGTACAGCAGCTGCGCGATGATCAGGTTGGCGACGTGGTCGTCGACTGCGGTGCCCAGGAACACGATCCGATCGACCAGGAGACGCGACCAGATGTCACTGCGGGTCTCCCCGCGGTGCGTCATCTCCGTGACGAAGGGCGTGTACAGAAGGGGCTTGTCCATGCCTGTCCTCTCGTGTTCAAGCCCCGTAACCACGGGCCCGATCGAGGGCGACCTGCCCGACTCGGGGGCGAGACCTGCCGATGGGGGTGACGGGACGGGCCTCAGCGCGGGGCCCTCTCCCGCAGCTCATTCCTCGGTCGCAGCGCTCTCGCCATCCGCTGTCGCGCCCTCGCCCTCGCCGTCGCCCTCGGGCACCGTCTCGGGCTCGCTCTCGGCCGCGGGCGACTCGTAGGTGACGTTCGCGTGCTCGAGGAGCCAGTCCAGCGTCTTCTCTTCGAGCAAGCGCTCACGCAGCTCGTCGACCGCGCTCTCCTTCGCGAACCAACCCTTGACCGCCTCGACAGTCTGCCCCCGATCATCGGCGAGCTGCTGGTAACGAGCGTCGAGATCCGGTTCTTCGACCGTGATGGATTCCTTTTCCGCCACCCACTCGAGGATCAGGCTGGCCTTCGCCGCGAACTGGGATCGCCGGCGGAGGTCGGCCACCTGAGCGTCGGAGAACCCGATCGTGCGCGGATCCCGGCCGAGCTGGTAGGCCTTTTGGTTGCGCAATTCCTCCATCAAGAGGTTCAGGCTGGACTCCACCATGCCCTCCGGCACGTCGAACTCGTTGGCGGCGATGATCGCCTCGAGAACATTGGCGCGCGCCTGGTTGCGGGCCGACTCCCCGAGGCGCTTCTCGAGGTCCTTGCGGATCGCAGCCCGCATTCCTTCGACCCCTCCTTCGTACCCCAGCTCCTCCGCGAGCTCGTCGCTCGCTTCGGGCACGACGTAGGACTGCAAGCCGATCAGTCGCGCCTGCACGGTGAGCGTGCGCCCTGCAATCACCTCCTCCCGGGCGTCGTCGGGGAAGGTGACCTCCGCCTCGGTGGACTCGTCGATCGACAGCCCGACGAGGTGATCCTCCACACCCGGGTAGTAGGGGTCGCCCTCGACTCGGATCATCGTGCCGGGAGCGTGGGTGACCTCTTCCTCTCCGTCGAGGATCCGGAGCTCGGTCAGGGCCATGTCTCCGTCCTGGCAAGGTCTGTCGGTGACCTCCTCCAGCCGGGCGTGGCCCTCGAGCTTGGCCTTGAGCGCGGCCTCGACCGAGTCATCCTGGATCTCGAAGGTTGGCGCCGTGACCTCGAGGCCGGTGTACGTCTGTAGGTCGATGTCGGGCCGCACGTCGACGGAGATGATGAAGCGGAAGCCATCGGCCGCTGCAACCTCTCCCGACTCGGCGACGCTCGGTCGGCCCACGGGCTCCAGCTCGCCCTTGGCGAGAATGTCGCTCCAGCTCTTCTGGATGAGCTCCTCGGCAACATCGGCCTCGACCCGCTCGCCGTACCGGGCCTCGAGCACCTTGCGCGGGGCCTTGCCGGCACGGAAGCCCGGCATCCGCACCTGCCTCGACAGGGTCTTGTAGGCGCGGTCGAGCCGCTCGCGAACCTCCTTCGGAGGGACCAACACAGTGAGCTTCTTCTGGTACGAGCCCACCGTCTCGACGTCGACCTTCATCCTCGCCTCACTCTTCCCGTCCCGTCAGTCGCAGGGAGTGGGTCGCGCTGAACGGTATGTATGCGTGTGGGCCCACCAGGAATCGAACCTGGAACCAACGGATTAAGAGTCCGGTGCTCTGCCAATTGAGCTATAGGCCCGCGAACTTTCGAGAGGTGGGTGATGGGATTTGAACCCACGGCCCCTGGAACCACAATCCAGTGCTCTAACCAGCTGAGCTACACCCACCGCGTTGGCCACACCTAACGAGTCGTCGCATGATGACAAGGCAGGCCGGCACTCGTCGCCGCGAGGGTCGCGGCGCGCTATGCCGTCGGGCATGGACGAAGGGCTTCGCAGCGAGCTTCGACACATGCTCGGTCGCGCCGGGGAGGAAGCCCTGCGGCGCTTTCGCGACGCGCCGGCGGAGCGCAAGGCGGACGGATCGGTCGTCACCGAGGCCGATCGCGCGGCCGAGGAGGTGCTCCTCGAGGAGATCACTCGGCGCTTCCCGGGCGACGGGGTGGTGGGCGAGGAAGGTGCGCAGGTCTCGCCTCGCGCGGGTGGGGCCACCTGGTACGTCGACCCCATCGACGGCACGAGCGCGTTCCTCGGGCAGCTGGCCTACTGGGGGCCGACGGTGTGCCGCTTGCTCGACAATCGGCTCGAGGTCGGTGCCTTCTTCGCGCCATTGGCTACGAAGATTTCTACTCTGCCGTTTCCTTTGGCAATATAGGAAATTTC
>CAYMSU010000586.1:0-3625 GCA_964393165.1 uncultured Enterobacteriaceae bacterium | reverse complement strand
GGTGGCAACTTACTCCAGAGGTGCCGGCGGCGCCCCCCTAGGGCGCGGCCGGTCCGGGGTCGGACTTGTCGAGCGGGTCGGTGCCGTTGGCGATCTCGGTGCCATCATCGATGCTGTCGCCATCGGTGTCCGCCAGGTCCGGGTCGGTGAGGTAGAGCGCAAGCTCCGCCGGGCTGGACAGGCCGTCCTCGTCGTCGTCGCAGCCGATGGCGAGGTCGTCCACGAGGTAGTCGTCGAGCGTCTGCCCGGTGCCGTCGCTGATCACGCGTACCTCGAGGCCGTCGACGAGCAGCGCCTTGTCGACGCTGGTTCCCGTGTACCGAGTGAACGTCGTCTCCGGCAGGCTCGTGCCGTCGAGGACGAACACGTCCGACCACTCGGCACCCGTCCACGCCTGGATCGCGAGGGTGTCGCCGGCGTCGGGGGGCTCGTCGGCGCCACGCAGCGCCTGCATCTCCCAGGCGAGGGACGGACAGCTGGCGAGATCGATCGGCACCAGCTCCGCGATGCCGATGCCGCCCCCGAGGAACAGGCTGTTGTCGCCGCTGACCGAGAACTCCTGCGAGAACGCGAAGTCGCCGGTGAGCCTCGCGACGCCCGGGCCCGGGCCCCCTCCGGCCACTGCGTCGAAGTCCTCGACCACGCCCGGGCCGTCGATGCCCGAGCAGTCCTGGTCGATCCCGTCTCCACGGGTGTCCGAAGCCCCGGGGAGCACCGACTTGTCGCCGTCGTCGCAGTCGTCGCCGAGGTCGCAGTCGAGGCCGTAGTCGTCGCCGTCGTCGTCGACGCAATCGTCGCAGTCGAGCCAGTGGCTCGCCGACAGCTCGTCGCAGTCGATGGCCGGCGGGAACCCGTCGCCGTCGCTGTCCGGATCCGTGCACTCGATCACGAAGTCGTCGACGAAGTAGTCGTCGTTGCCGCCGGGGGAGGTGTGCTCCAGCGTGACCGAGAAGTCCAGGGTCTGCGCCGTCTTGTCGGCGAGCGTGCCGAAGTACAGCGAGAAGCCTGCGTCGTTGCGGCCGAGCCCCGGCACCACGCCGGTCTCGGTGACCGTCACTCCATCAGACCAGGAGACGACCAGATCGTCGCCGTCTTCGGGGATGCCCGGGCCGCGCTTGGCCGAGAAGTGCCAGATGACCTCGGGACAGGTCCGGGTGTCGACTGTGGCCGTCTCCACGAACGCGTTGCTGCCGAGGTTCAACGACAGCGCGCCCGAGGTGCCGCCCACCGTGCCGTTCACGCTCACGTCGCCGGTCTGGACCGGCCACTTGGCGGTGTCCAGGCTGCCGGACTCGAAGTCGTCCTCGAAGAACCCCCCGTCGGCCCCGTCGCAGTTGTCGTCGACCCCGTCGCCGAACGGATCGAGGGCCACCGGATTGATCTTGGCGTTGCTGTCGTCGCAGTCGGCGCCGAGGTCGCAGCCCGCGCCGTACCCGTCGTCGTCGGTATCGACGCACACGCCACAGTCGAACCAGTGGCGGTCATCGCCGTTGTCGCAGTCGACGACGCCGGGGAAGCCGTCCCCGTCGAGGTCGACCTCCGAGCAGCCCACCCCGAAGTCGTCGATGTAGAAGTCGTCGCCGCGGTCGCCGCCGCCGTTCTGCACGGCGTCGACGGTCAGCGCGACCGAGAAGCTGGCCGTCTTCGCGGTCTTGTCCTCGATCTCGGCGAACACCAGGGCGAAGTCCTCGTCGATGGCGCCGACGCCCGGCACCGTCGCCACCGGGAAGCCCGTGCCGGTCCCGTCGTCCCACGTGACGACGAGGTCGTCGCCGGGCTCGGGCGGGAACAGGCCCCGCTTGATCTGCGCCTTCCACACGATGGTGTCGCAGCTGGTGGTGTCGAGGGTGTCGGTGACCGCGCTGCCCCCGAGGTCGAGGTTCAGGCTGTAGGCTCCCGACTGCGAGAAGACGTCGACGACAGCGACATCGCCGGTCAAGGCTGCCCACACTGCGGAGTCCTCGGATCCCGCGTCGAAGTCGTCGGACAGGACGGTCAGCGTGTCGAAGCCGTCGCAGTCCTGGTCGACTCCGTCGTCGGCGACCTCCGTGCCCTCGGGGGAGATGGTCTTGTCGGCGTCGTCGCAGTCGCTGCCCAGGTCGCAGTCCACGCCGTAGCCGTCGCCGTCGCCGTCGACGCAGAGGCCACAATCGGCCCAGTGCAGGGGGTCCGACGGCGCGCAGTCGAGGATGTTGACCACGCCGTCGAGGTCGTCGTCGGCCGAGTCGGGATCGCAGAGCACGACCAGGTCGTCGACGTGGTGATGATCGAAGTCGCCCTGGCTGCCGAGCACCGTGTAGCGCAGCTGGAACGCCTTGTTCAGGGCGCCCTTCTCGGCGAGCACACCGAACCGCCGCCGGAACGTGGGGTCGGTGAAGCCGCCGGGCAGCGCTCCCGCAATGATCCACTGCGCCCCATCCCAGTACTCGACGGTCAGATCGTCGCCGGGATCCGGGTTCTCGGGCCCGCGCTTGTGCTGGAGGACCCAGAGCAGCTCGGAGCACCCCGAGGTGTCGAAGGCCTCCGTGATTGCCTCCGCCTCCGACGACAGCCGGAGCGCGTACTCGCCCTGGAACACCTGGTCCGGCACGTCGGTGTAGGAGACCTCGTCGTTCTGCGACTGCCACAGCGCGGCGTCGAGCCCTCCCGCCTCGAAGTCGTCGGCGAGGACGTAGGCCCCCTCGTCGCCCGCGTCGGTCGGGTCGGTGCGCCAGAGGACCTCGAAGCGGTCGCCGACCCCACCCCCGTCGGAGTCCCGATCGATGGGTGACGTACCGAGGACGTCGACCTCCTCCCCGTCGCCGAGCGTGTCCCCGTCGGTGTCGACCAAGCGGGGATCGGACTGGTGGAGGTTGACCTCCTCGCCATCGATCAGTCCGTCCCCGTCGGTGTCAGCGACCTTCGGATCGGTCCCCAGAGCCCGCTCGACCGCGTCGGTCAGCCCGTCGGCGTCGGTGTCGATGACCGCCGCATCGTCGGACGGGTCCAGTGGATCCGCGCCGGCGAAGACCTCGGCCCCGTCCAGGGCACCGCCACCGTCGGTGTCGTCGTCCAGCGGGTCGGTCCCGAGGAGCACCTCGACGCCGTCCGCGAGTCCGTCCGCGTCGGTGTCGGGCAGGGCCGGGTCGGTCCCCGCGGCCGCCTCCTGCGCGTCGGTCAGCCCGTCGCCGTCGCCGTCGAGGATCGTCGCGTCGTCACTCGCGTCGAGCGGGTCCGTGACGAGCAGGACCTCGAGCCCATCCGGAGCGCCACCGCCGTCCGTGTCGGGGTTGTCGGGATCCGTACCGAGGCGCTCCTCCTCCCCCTTGGTCAGGCCATCGCCGTCGTCGTCGGACAGCAGGTCGTCGACGTCGACCGGCGTGCCGGAGTCCGTGGGCGAGTCGTCGTTGACGGTGGGCTCGCCCGTGTCGGGCAGCTCTCCCGTGTCGCCCGTCTTCTCCGTGATGGTGTCGCTGCCGGTGCAGGCGCCCAAGGTCAGCGCGAGGAGGAACCCCGCGGCCGTAGCCTTGCCCATGTGTGCACTCCAGGGAGGGTGTCAATTCGCGATGATGCCGCAACCATGGCCCGACTTTTAGCTATTCATACTTTTGGAAAAGCCTTTTATAACTCCAGTATATAAGGAAAA
>CAYMSU010000585.1:0-3628 GCA_964393165.1 uncultured Enterobacteriaceae bacterium | reverse complement strand
CCCGTGGCGCGCACTGCCCCGGCGGCGGCCGTCCCGGCCCAGGCGGCCCCAGCGCCCGCGTCCGTGGCGGTGTCGGCCGCCGCGGCGGTCACTGCGGGGGCCGCCGCGGCCCAGGCCCCGGCTCCGGCACCGGTGGAGGCCGCGCCCAAGGCCAGCCTCCGGCCCACGGTCAAGGTTCAGGCGTCCGACAGCACGGCCGTGGAGGTGATCGGCGTGAACGGCGGGGCGCTGATCATCAGCGTCGACGGCAAGACCTTCAAGATCCAGGGTCCGAACGGCGTCGAGCTCGTGGTCGACGGCGAGTAGTCGCGCGATAGACCCCCACCTGATGACGGTCATCGAGGTCGAGGGGGTCTCCCGCGCCTACGGAGAGACGCCGGCGCTGCGCGACGTGTCGTTTCGGGTCGACGCCGGAGAGGTCGTCGGCCTGCTCGGGCCCAACGGGGCCGGCAAGACCACGATCATGAAGGTCCTGACCGGCCTGCTAGCGCCGCAGGTGGGTCGTGTACGGGTCCTCGGCCACGACGTGGTCGAGCGCCCGGTGCAGGCGAGGGCAGCGCTCGGGTGGCTGCCCGAGGGTGCGCCGCTGTACGAGGACATGACCGCGCGCGCGCTGCTCGGCTTCACTGGGAAGGTGCGTGGCCTCGGGCCCTCCGAGCGAGCCGTGGGCATCCACCGGGTGGCGGTGGCGTGCCAGCTCGAGGAGCGGCTCGACGAGCCCATCGGTCAGCTGTCCCGGGGACTCCGCCAGCGCGTGGGGCTCGCGGTCGCCATGCTCCACGAGCCCCCGCTCCTCGTGCTCGACGAGCCCACGACGGGCCTCGATCCGCACCAGGTGGCCGGTGTCCGCGAGCTGGTGCGCGAGCTCGGTCGCTCCCGGACCGTGCTGCTGAGCACCCACCTCCTCTCGGAGGCGCAGGCGCTGTGCGACCGCATCCTCATCCTGTATCGAGGGGAGATCGTGGCCGACGACCAGACCGAGCGCGTCCTCGCCTCAGCGGAGGGCCTGGCCTACGTCGTCGGGCTCGGCCCGAGCAAGGTGCAGGCGACCGAGGAGGTGCTACGGGAGCAGCTCCTCCAGGTCGACGGGGTCTCCCGCGTGCAGCCCGCGGCACCGCTGGGTGACAGCGTACGCTTCGAGGTGCACGCCCGTAGAGATGTTCGCGCGGACCTGTTCCGGTGGGCGGTGGACCGCGGCCACGTCCTGGTCGAGCTCGGGCAGCGCCGACAGTCCCTCGAGGATGTGTTCCGCAGCCTCACGGAGGCCAGATGAGCAGTCCGGCGCTCGTCGTCGGTACGGCGGGGCACATCGACCACGGCAAGACGAGCCTGGTGCGTTCGCTGACCGGCATCGACCTCGACCGCCTCCCCGAAGAGCAGGCGCGCGGGATCACCATCGCGCTCGGCGCCACTCCGATGGACCTGCCAGACGGCCGGCGGGTGGGCATGATCGACGTGCCGGGCCACGAGCGACTGATTCGCACGATGGTGGCGGGCGCTACGGGCATCGACGCCGTGTTGCTCTGCGTGAGCGCGGTCGACGGGGCGATGCCCCAGACGCGCGAGCACCTCGCGATCCTCGACCTCCTCGGGGTCTCGCAGGGTGCGGTGGTGCTCACGATGGCGGACCTCGTCGACGACGACATGCTCGAGTTGGCCGAGGAGGACGTCTCGGACACCGTGGCCGGCACCTTCCTGGAGGGGTGCCCGGTCGTCGCGTTCTCGGCGATCGACGGGCGCGGTCGCGACGCCGTGCTCGACGTCCTCACCGGCTTCGCGGACACCCGGCGGTCTTCCGAGGGGCCGTTCCGCCTGCCCGTCGACCGGGTGTTCTCGCGGCCGGGGTTCGGCACGGTCGCCACGGGCACGGTCTGGTCCGGTCAGGTGGAGGACGGGGCCACCGTGACCGCGCTGCCGGGCGGGGCTACCGCCCGGGTGCGGGGCATCGAGGTCCACGGCGAGAAGGTGGCTGTGGCCTACGCGGGCCGCCGCACCGCGCTCAACCTGGCGGGAGCCGAGTCGGACGACGTGTCGCGCGGCCACGTGATCGTCGTGGGCGAGGTGCCCGCGGCCTCGATGATCGACGTCCGGTATCGTCACCTCCCCGACGCGCCGGCGCTGCGGGACGGTGCCGGCGTTCGGGTGCTGCTGGGCACCGCCGAGCGGATGGGGCGCATGCACCTCGCGGAGCCGCCGTCGGCGGGCGAGGACGACGGCTTTCGGCCGGGCCGGGCGCACTGGGCCCAGGTTCGGCTGGACGAGCCGCTGCCCTGCCTGCCCGGGGATCGCTTCGTGGTGCGGAGGCCGAGCCCCCAGACCACCCTCGGCGGGGGCGAGGTGCTCGACCCGTGGGCGCCCCGGCTGCGGCAGCGGGATCGGGTGCGAGCGGCCGAGGAGCTCGCGCGGCTGGCCGAGGGCGATGCCCTCGTGTGGCTGGAGCGAGCTGGGGAGCAGGGTCTGACGGACGCCCAGTGGCGAGCCAGGGGCAAGGCGGAGTCGGGGCGCCTCGTGGGCGACCGGTGGTTCGCGCCCACCGTCGCGCTCCGGCTCCAGGGTGCCCTGCTCGAGGCGCTGGCCGCCTATCACCACGACCACCCGCTGTCGCTCGGGGCCCATCGGCGGGAGCTACGGCGAGGCCGCCTCGCGCACGTGACCGACCGGGTCTTCGACGACCTCGTGAACCAGCTGGCCAGCGACCACGCGGTGGTGGTCGAGGGCCCACTCGTGCGGATCGCGGGGTTCGCGGTCGAGCTCACCCCGGAGCAGGAGCGCCGCCGCCGAGCGGTCGTCGAGGCGCTCTTGGCGGCGGGGCTCGCCGGGGCGGGGCTGAAGGAGCTGGCGGAGGCCCATGGGCCAGAAGAGGTCCCCGCACTCATGCGGTTGCTCGCGGCGGAAGGGGTGGTTCAGGAGGTCACCGGTGTGGGGTGGGTGGCGTCCTCCCACCTTGCGGAGCTGGAGGACCGCCTCAGGGACTGGTTCACCGAGCACGATGTGCTGTCGCCCCCGGAGTTCAAGGAGCTGACGGGCCTGACCCGCAAGGCCGCGATTCCGCTGCTGGAGTGGCTCGACGCGGCTCGCCTGACCCAGCGCGCAGACGAGGGGAGGGTCGCGGGACCCGCGCTCAGAACGACGGGTTGAGCTCGAGATCTCCGGTGAGTCGGCCCATCCAGCGTGCCCGTGCGCTCTCGAGGGACCGCGTGGCTCGGACCCACTCGCTTCGGGCGGCGGCGAGATGGGCCGCCTGCGCGGCGGGGATGCCGGACAGCGAGTGCTCGTCGGCCGCCTGCTGCACCACGGCGGCGAACGCCGCCGCGCGCTCGGCCTTCTGCTCCGCCGGCGCGTCCTCGAACGCGAACCAGCGCGCCTCGAGCTCCTCCGCGGAGGCTCCGGCCGCCACGAGGGCCTCGATCACCGTGTGCTGCTCGCCCGTGGAGCTCACGAGCGACTGCGCCGCCCGGCTCTCTCCCATGCTCGCGAGCGTCTTGTCGACCAGGCCGTAGCCGGCGATCAGGAGCGCGAAGAGCAGCCCCGCGGCGAGCGGGACCGCGAGCCACCGGACGTCGAGCCAGGAACCGGAGGCCGGCGCTACAGGCTCCGCCTGCAGAGGTGCCGCGGGCTGCACCGCCGC
>CAYMSU010000584.1:0-3632 GCA_964393165.1 uncultured Enterobacteriaceae bacterium | reverse complement strand
GGCGCCGGCGGGCCCGGGAGACGCGGGTCGGCGAGCGCAGCCTCGGCGGCGCCCCAGGCCCGATCGGTGCCCTGCATCCTCACGAACGGCACGCCCGAGGCGGACAGCTCGACGACCGCGCGCTGCAGCACGTGCGAGCGACCGGAGCCCGCGCCCCCGACCACCGCGATGTGCCCGCCCTCCTGGATCCAGCGATGGACGACGCCGTCGACGGGGCGGGGCACCCGCACCGAGCGCGCCCGGCTTCGCAGCAGGCTCGCGTCGACGCGGGGCAGGGGGACCCCGTGAGCGGCCAGCGTGTCCGCTGCCTGAGCTGCTGTCGGCCGTCGCTCTGGGGCCATGGCGAGCAGGCTGGTGAGGAGCTCCCGGACCCAGGGGGCGCCGGCCGTTGGCTCCGGAGCCGTGCTCCGGCGACGCAACAGCGCCTCTCCAGGCTCGAGCTCGTCGAACGGGAGGGCCCCGTGGAGCATCTGCCACAGGCAGAGCCCCGCGGCATACACGTCCGCCTCCGGAGAGCTCGCCCCGCCCCGCAGCCGCTCTGGTGCCGCCCACGCGAGAGTGCCGCCCTGGCTGCCCCCCGCCAGCCCGAAGTCGATGAGCTTGACCGTGAGCGGCTCGGCCACCGACACGATCAGGTTCTCGGCCTTGATGTCGCCGTGGGCGTGGACCACCGCGTGGACCGCGGCGAGCGCGTCGAGCAACGCTCCGGCGATCTGTAGCGCGAGGGACTCGTCGAGGTCTGTCAGATCCTCGAGCGTCCGTCCCGGGGCGAACTCCATGGCGAGGTACGGCTCGACACCGCCGCCGGCGTCGAGGACGCCCACCACTGCCGGATGCACGATCGACGACAGGGCCCGCATCTCGTCGCCGGGAGGCCGGTCGAGCAGCTTGAGCGCGGCGGGCCGGCCGTCCGGGTCGACGGCCCGCCAGGTCTCCCCGAACCCGCCAGCGCCGAGGAACTTGACGAGCCTCCAGCCCCCGACGACCTGTCCGGGCTGACGACGATGCGAGGCGGCGGGGGCGGGCTGATCCTGGGTCGGCATGCCCTCCCATCGGCAGGGGGGCCCCCGCTTTCAGACCGAGCCGCGCTCACTCGTCGCCGCGATCCGGGATCTGGCGGGTGGAGAACAGGCGCTCGGCCAGCCCGAAGCCTCCGATCGGCTCGCTCCAGTCCTCGTTGGCGGCGAGGATGGCGCCGTGGATTCCGGTGACGAGTGGCCACAGACCGATCAGCACCATGATCGGAGCGGTGACCAGGTAGCTCAGGCCGAGGGTGCAGAACCCGAGCGGGATGCTGATCGCGCCGACGACCAGCTCGGCTGCGAGGGCGGCCGCGAACACTGCGGTGGTGATTCGGCCGTGGTGCACGGCAAACCCGTTCTCCCGCAGGACGACCGGGATGAGGCCGACCGGCAGCCACAGGAACAGGCCGATGTAGGACGCCAGCGCCCAGATGCGCCCGCGCTCGGTGGTGGTCTGGAGCTCGTTCATGGCATTCTCCGTCGGCTTGGGTACGTCCCACTCGAAGCGTAATTCACCGGGAAACTCCGGCGCCTCCGCGCTCGGTCGGCCGAGGTTCTAGCCCAGCAAAGCTGGGCTTTGAATCGGCCTCGGTCGCGCTCCGTCGGCGGATTGTCCCCACCCCGCCACCGCCCCTCTCCCCAGGCGTCCGCATGCTCACGGCCCTCGTGCTCTCCCAAGCCCATGCGGTAGACGCCGAGATCTTGCTGGTCGGCAACAGCTACACGGCCCGCCACGAGCTCGACGAGCTCCTGGCCGACACGCTCGAGCGCACGGTGCCGGGCCTCTTCGAGGTCCGCACGACGGCCGTGACCGAGGGCGGACAGACCCTCGCCGGCCACCTGGCGGCCGCACAGCAGCCAGGCACGCCCCTCGAGCGGGCGCTGGTGTCGGATCGGCGTCCCTGGAAGCTCGTGATCCTGCAGGAGCAGAGCCAGACGCCGGCCCTCCCGCGCGACGACCCCGCCTGGGAGAGCAGCTTGGCCGCCGCGGTGGCGCTGGACGATCTCGTGCAGGCCGCCGGCGCCGACACCCTGTTCTTCGTGACCTGGGGCCGCGAGCGGAACCTCGAGCCCATGCAGGATGCCCTGACCGCCGGCTACCTCGCCTACGTCGAGGCGAGCGGCACGACCGAGCGCCCCGTCTACGCCGCCCCGGTCGGCGAGGCCTTTCGCGTGGTCGCCGAAGACGCCACGAGCGCCCTCGAGCTGCTGTACGAGCCGGACGGCTCGCACCCCAGCCCCGCCGGCAGCGTGCTCGCCGCCGCGACCATGGTCGCCGCGTGGACCGGCCGCCGGCCAGAGCTCCCCGACGTGGTGGGAACCGAGGGGGTCCCCCCCTGGCTCGGGGACCTCCTGGTCGATGCCGCGGACGCGGTCACCCGGCGCGCGATCGACGGGCCCTTTCCGTGGCGGTGGTTCCACGACTGGGCCGACTGGCCGGCTGGCGCGCCGATCGACGGCAACGCGGCGCGGCCCACGGTCGTGCTCGGCGCAGCGGCGACCCAGGACGTGCTCGAGATCGGGGACGGCACCCTCGTCCTCGACCCCGGGGCGGCGCTGGACGTGGACCGACTCGCCATCGGCGCCCGCGGCGAGCTGTGGTGGCGTGGGGGCACCCTCCGTGCCCGTCGGGTGACCGGGAACCTGGCGCTCCCCGCCGCGGGCGTGCTCGAGGTCGACGACACCGTTGTGCACGGGACCGTCCGAGGCGTCGGGACCATCCGTTGGCGCGGCTCGCCCGGCCGGCGGTGGCGCGCCGTGCTCACGGCCGACCGGCTTCGCGACGACCCGCTCACCGTAGACGTGGGAGGCGCAGACTGGGAGCTGCGCGACGATGCGCTCTGGGTGCGCCAGGCGGGCTCCGGCTGTCAGGTGCCGGCGGACTCCCCCCAGTCGGGGGCGCTCGCCGCGTGGGCGTTGCTCGCGCTCGCGCTCGCGGGCTGGTCCCGCCGCTCCGGGGTGGGTCGGGCAGGCCCCGGGCGGCCCGCGGTGATCGGCGCTCCCGTGACGAACGCCGCCACGCGAACGCCCGACAGGAACGCCGCCAGCGTGGACTGGCCCAGCAGCGTGCTGTCCCCCACGAGGTAGAGCCCCGGGAGCGCGCGCTGGGGCACCAGCCGGAGGTACTGCGCGAGCCCCGCCCGACGGGGGATCCCGCCCACGAAGCCCTGGGAGCGCCGCGTGAACCGCTCGAAGGTCGCGGGACCGGCCCGGTGCCCGCCCTGCCGCGCTGCCCACAGCGCAGGGGCAAGCGTCTGCAGCGTGTGCGCCATGGTGTCGTGCACCTGCCGCATCGTGTCCGCCGAGGCCGGCATCGTGACGTGGGTGGAGGCGACGACGGCGCGTAGTCCTGCAGGCCCACGGTCCTCGCCCGCCGCGCTGACCGAGCAGAACACGTGGTTCCCGTCGCGATAGGGCCGCGACGGATCGGCGCACAAATCGAGGTGATGGGCTTCCGGCGGGAGCGCGTCGGCGTCGACGAGGAGGTACTGCATGGCCGCCCCCCACCCCGTGGCGACCGCGCGTGCACGCCTGTCGAGCCGCGGTACCGGCTCACCGAGCAGGTCCTGCAGCTCCTGGGGGAGCACGTTCGCGAAGACCAGCGGCGCC
>CAYMSU010000583.1:0-3639 GCA_964393165.1 uncultured Enterobacteriaceae bacterium | reverse complement strand
GCCGGCAGGGTCGCGCTCGCGCAGGTCGCGGGCCTCGGCCAGCGTGAGCCCGGCGGGCACGTAGCCGTGCAGCGGGTCATGCGCCGACGTCTGGTCGGTCACGAGGTCAGGACGGAAGCCCCGGCGCACAAGCTCGGGCAAGATCTCCGCGCAGTTCCCGACGACGGCGACCGAGCGCGCCACCCGCTGCTCCCGGTAGCGCTGGACCCGGGCCAGCGCGTCCTCGAGGTCCTCCGCGATCTCGTCGAGGTAGCCGCTCTCGATGCGCCGCTCGGCCCGGGCGGGATCGACCTCGACCGCCAACATCACGCCGCCGGCCATCGTGGCGGCCAGGGGTTGAGCGCCGCCCATTCCGCCGAGGCCCCCGGTGAGCACCACGCGACCCGCGAGGTCGGGCGTCCCGAAGTGCTCGCGGCCCGCGGCCACGAAGGTCTCGTAGGTTCCCTGCAGGATTCCCTGGGTGCCGATGTAGATCCAGGACCCGGCGGTCATCTGGCCGTACATCATGAGCCCCCGCGCCTCGAGCTCGGCGAAGTGCTCCCAGGTGGCCCACTTGCCGACGAGGTTCGAGTTCGCGATGAGCACGCGCGGCGCGTCGGCGTGCGAGCGAAACACCGCCACCGGCTTGCCGCTCTGTACGAGCAAGGTCTCGTCGTCGCCCAGCTCCCGCAGGGAGGCCACGATCTGGTCGAACGCCTCCCAGCTCCTGGCCGCCTTGCCGGTACCGCCGTAGACGACGAGGTCCTCGGGACGCTCTGCGACCTCGGGGTCGAGGTTGTTCATGAGCATGCGGAGGGCCGCTTCCTGCACCCACCCGCGACAGGTCCGATCGCTGCCGCGAGGCGCGCGGATCTCGCGGCCCACGGTCAGCCCTTGCTCTGCTTCGACGCCCGGTGCCGCTCCTCGTACGAGCGCGTGAACTCGGACTCGGTCTTCACGCCCTCCTCGGCCTCGTCGGGCAGCTCCTCGAGGTGCGCCTGGAGTTGCTCTGGCGTGATCTCCTTACGGCGCAGCCGATGCATGAGCGTGCGCACGTCGAAACGCATGTCTTCGCGGATCATGGTCACCTCTCTCAGACGGTCGGACGGTCGCCGAGCGCCTTAGGCCTCGGGGGGGAGCTCTTCGTCGACCTGCTCTGTGTTGCTCTGACGATGAACCGGCTTCCAGCGGTCCTCGGCGAGTACCTGCGACTCATCGACGCGGAACTTGTCCGCCGCGATCTCTCGGAGCGCGGTCACGACCTCCTTGTTGTCGGAGTCGTTCTCGATCAGGGCGTGGGCTCCCTTGAGGAGCTGCTTCGTGCGCTCGGCCGCGACGAGGACGAGCGAGAAGCGGTTGGGGACTGACTCGAGGCAGTCCTCGACAGTGATTCGCGCCACGTAGCGCCTCCGTTCCGGTGCGCTCGCCGGCAAGCGCAAGCGCGGTGGGAACGGAATATGCAGCGTATCCCGGGGCGTCAAGCCCGCCGGCCTCGTCAGTTCGTCACGTCGGTCGCCGGACGTGGGGGTAGGACGAGCCCGCGCTCGCGCAGGCGTGACGCCGCCTCCTCCGACCCTGTCTGCATCCAGTGCTGGTACAGGCGCATGAGGATGTCGGGCTCCTCGTCGACCAGACTACGCACGCGCTGCAGCACCTGCACGCAGTCGTCGAACCCCTGGGCCAGCTCCTCGAACACCTGCCCGAAGGCATCCGCGAACCACCGCTTGAACACCTGGTCTACCCGGTGGTACGCGGCAGCGCCCATCTCACAGTAGTAGCGCCTCCCCACCGTTCGGCGGGACAGCGACTCTTCGAAGTACCCGACGAGGTACAGGGACCGGTCGCCGAGCTCCCGATAGGTCCTGGCCTGCTCGGCGGGTGGCGCAGCCATCGCCCTCGCGTGCAGCTCGGCGAGCGTGGACGCCTGAGGCCGCGGCTTGTCCGCCCGGGCGCGGTCGACCAGCAGGGTCGCCACGTACAGGCTCGTATCACTCGACAGGTCCACCCCGAGTTGTTCCCAGGCCTCGGTGACCCGCAGGTGGAAGTAGTCGAACAGCGTCGTGTCTTCTTCGATCGAGGACTTCAATCTCCCTCCTCGCCTCCTCCACTTCGGATCGTCGTAGGCCTTGACGCCTCTGACAGCGGTGCCTAGCTCAACCCGCCGACGGCAGGTCCCGCGGACAGGCCGCACAGATCAGCGTACCAGCGCCATCGCGAGCGCTGCAAGGAGGTTGCCATGCAGATCCGGCCGCTCTACGACCGAGTGCTCATCAAGCGCGTGGAGGAAGAAACCCGCTCCAAGGGTGGTCTCTTCCTTCCCGAGAACGCCAAGGAGAAGCCCTATGAGGGCATCGTTCTCGCGGTCGGGCAGGGTCGACTGACCGATGGCGGCGAGGTCAAGCCGCTCGTCATCAAGGAAGGCGACCGGGTGGCCTTCGGCCGCTACGCCGGCACGGAGATCAAGGTCGACGGCGAGGAGCGCCTCGTGCTCCGCGAAGACGAGATCTTCGGCGTCGTCGAGCAGTAGGCGCACTTCCCTTCCCTCATCCATTCGCACCTTTCGAGAAGCTTTCCCGAAGATTGCTAGGAGGATTCCCATGTCCGCCAAGGAAATCATCTTCGCCGCACAGGCCAAGGACAAGATCCTCGCCGGCGTCGACACCCTCGCCAACGCAGTGAAGGTCACCCTCGGCCCGCGCGGCCGGAACGTCGTCATCGAGAAGTCCTGGGGTGCCCCAGTCGTCACCAAGGACGGCGTGACCGTGGCCAAGGAAGTCGAGCTCGAGGACAGGTTCGAGAACATGGGCGCGCAGATGGTCAAGGAGGTCGCCTCGAAGACCTCCGACGTCGCTGGAGACGGGACCACCACCGCGACGGTGCTCGCACAGTCGATCTACCGGACCGGCAGCAAGCTCGTGGCGGCGGGCCACAGCCCGATGGACCTGAAGCGCGGTATCGACAAGGCCGTCACCGCGGTCGTCGGTGAGCTGCACCGGATGTCCCGGGAGATCGCCAACAGTGACGAGATCGCCCAGGTGGGCTCCATCTCCGCGAACGGCGACGACGAGATCGGCCGCAAGATCTCCGACGCGATGGACAAGGTCGGCAAGGAAGGCGTGATCACGATCGAGGAGAACAAGGGCCTCGACACGGTGATGGAGACGGTCGAGGGCATGCAGTTCGACCGGGGCTACCTCTCGCCCTACTTCGTGACCGACTCGGATCGGATGGAGGCGGTGCTCGAGAACCCCTACATCCTGATCCACGAGAAGAAGATCAGCGCCATGCGGGACATGCTGAAGCTCCTCGAGAAGATCGTGGAGGTCGGCCGTCCGATCCTGGTCATTGCCGAGGACGTCGAGGGCGAGGCTCTTGCGGCCCTGGTCGTGAACCGGCTGCGCAACACCCTGCAAGCCGCCGCCGTCAAGGCTCCCGGCTTCGGCGACCGGCGCAAGCGCATGCTCGAGGACATCGCCGTGCTCACCGGCGGCAAGATGATCGCCGAGGAGCTCGGCGTGAAGCTCGAGAATGTCACCTTGGCGGACCTCGGCCAGGCCAAGCGCGTGGTCATCGGCAAGGACAAGACCCTGATCATCGACGGTGCGGGCACCGACGAGGACATCCAGGGTCGGATCAGCCAGATCAAGAACCAGATCGAGG
>CAYMSU010000582.1:0-3640 GCA_964393165.1 uncultured Enterobacteriaceae bacterium | reverse complement strand
CGTGGACTTGGCTCCCGAGAAGGGAGGTGCGGGCACGAGTGTCCACACGCTTTAGGCCACCAGCTCCGGCGCCGCGAGCGGGCGGACCGGCTCGCTGCGATCCGCGCGATAGCCGAGCGCCGCCATCGTGTCGCCGAACAGGTGCTGCAGCCGGCGCAGCGCGGCCGGCCCGAGCTGCAGGCCGTCGCCCACCGCGCCTCGGCCCACGAACCGCAGCCCCAGCGCGTAGCCCGGGTCGAACTCGGGGCCGTGGTACAGGCTGCCCACCGTGCGCGCGGCGACCTCCTGCTCCTGCATCCGGCGCATCGCCGCCAGCGAGCAGCCGTCCACCACGTCCCGCAGCTCCGCCTCGGTGCGGGAGAGCTCCAGGAACTGCGCGATCCGCGCCACCTCGCCCAGCGGATCCCGCTTGAGATCCTCGTACCGCACGAGCAGCCCCGGCCGCTCCGCGCGCGCCTCGAGCCAGCTGTCGGCGTGCGCCGCCCAGTTGCCCATGCCGATCTTCGCGTGGCGCGCGCTCTCGCCCTTCGCGAGCATCACCGTGAGGTAGTCCGAGAAGAGCGCCTGCAGGCGCTCGGGCGTGACCTCGCCCTCCTCCCGCGCCACGTTGCCCGCCTGCGTCAGGCAGAAGAACCGTGCCTCCGACAAGATCACGTCCGCCGGGTGCCGCACCACGTGCACGAAGCGCTCGACGCACGGCCCGTACCGGTCCGTCAGCGTGTCGTACCGCTTGTGGGTCGCCAGGATCCCGCCCGACTCCAGGTGATCGAGCCAGCGGTGGTTGTTCGCGTGCATGTTCGGGACGAACGCATCGACCTCGGTGGACGACGCCGCCCGCCCCCGGCACAGGTGGTGCACGAGGAAGCGAGCCCACGTGGTGCCCGACTTCTGGTACGCGGCCACCCAGGTACAGGGTGCTACCTTCATCACGACTCCAAGGCCATCACACGACGTCGACCATCGGTGACCCGCCCCGGGACTTGAGCGATCTTGCCGACTCAGCGCCGTCGCCAGGCCAGCAGCGGCTCCTCGGCCGGTGGGGGCGCCGTCAGGCGGCGCACGAGGGCGCCGATCGCGGCCACCGCCCGCCTCTGCACGTCCGCGGGGGAGCCCTCGGCAGCATCCGCCTCGTGGACCAGGATCAGCTCGTCCGCCGCGATCGTGAGCTCGATCGCGGGGAGCGCGAGCAGGTGCTCCTGGACCTCCGGGTCGGCCAGCAGCTCCAGGGTGGCCGCCCGCTGCGCCGACGACACCACGAAGCGCTCGTCCAGGCGCGGGTGGCGGGTGAGGAAGGTGCCGCGCCCGAACGCCCGCATGCCTTGGCCGGCCCGCTCCCGCAGGTGGAGCACCAGGGTGCCGTAGTGCGGAAGCTGCAGGGACCACCGCCAGCGCGCGGGCCCCGGCTCGAACACGAGCTGGCTGCCGTGCAGGGCGCGCACCCACCGGGGCCCCAGCGGGAGGAACCCGGCCTCCTGAAGGGCGCGCTCGGGCGACGCCTCCTCGACCGGCCCGCGCCGGCCCTGGCGGACCAGCCCCCAGACCAGGAGGATCACCAGGACCAGCCCGGCGAGCCCGCTCCACGTCTGCAGATGCTCACTTGCTGCTTCCATGCCCTTCCCATCGGCCTGCCGACGGGAGCGCGGCAGGTCAGGCCTTCTTCTTTCCGCGGATGATCGAGCGCTCGTTCGAGGCGAGGACCCGCTTGCGCAGGCGGACCGCGGTCGGCGTGACCTCGACCCACTCATCGTCATCGATGAACTCCATCGCCGACTCCAGGGTGATCTGGCGCGGAGGGGCGAGGATCGTCTTCTCGTCGGACCCCGAGGCCCGGAAGTTCGTGAGCTGCTTGCCCTTGACGGCGTTGACGTTGAGATCCGACTCGCGGTTGTGCTCGCCGACGACCATGCCCTCGTAGACCTCCTCGCCGGGGGCCACGAAGAGCTCGCCGCGGGGCTGCAGGCCGAACAGGGCGTAGGCCGTGGTCTTGCCCGTGCGGTCGGCCACGATCGCGCCGTTCTGGCGGCGCGCGATCTCGCCCGCGTGCGCGTCCCACCCGTCGAAGAGCGTGTTCATCACGCCCTCGCCGCGGGTCTCGGTGAGCAGCCGCCCCCGGAACCCGATCAGGCCGCGGCTCGGCACGCGGTACACGACCCGGGTGCGCCCGTGGCCGTCGGTGATCATGTCGCGCAGCTCGCCCTGGCGGCCGGCCATCTGCTGGGTGACCGCGCCGACGTAGTCGTCGGGCAGGTCGATCGTGACCTCCTCGTAGGGCTCGAGCACCTGGCCGTCGACCTCGCGGAAGCGCACCTCGGGCCGACTGATCGACAGCTCGAAGCCCTCTCGGCGCATCTGCTCGATCAGGATCGACAGCTGCAGCTCGCCGCGGCCGAACAAGCGGAACGTCTCCGCGGTGTCGCCGGGCTCGATGCGCATCGAGACGTTGGTGAGCAGCTCGCGCTCGAGCCGCTCGCGGATCTCGCGCGACGTGAGGTGCTTGCCCTCGCGGCCGTTCAGCGGGCTCGTGTTGATCGTGATCGTCATGCCGATGGTGGGCTCGTCGACCGTGATCCGGGGCAGGGGCTCGGGGGAGGTGCCCGTGGCCACCGTGTCGCCGACCGTGATGGCGTCGATCCCGGCGATCGCCACGATGTCGCCGGCCTCCACGCGCTCGACCTCCGCCCGCTTGAGGCCGTCCCACGTGTAGAGCAGCTGGATGCGAGCGCGCTTCACGCCGTCTTCGGTGAACAGGGTGGCCGGCGTGTTCTTGACGAGCGGCCCCCCGAACAGGCGGCCGAGCGCCAGGCGCCCGACGTAGGGATCGTAGTCGAGGTTGGTGATCAGCACCTGGGCGGTGTCGTCCGCGGTCTCCGCGGGCGGCGGGGGGATCACCTCGACCACGGTGTCGAGCAGCGGCCGCAGGTCCTTGCCCTCGGTCTGCAGGTCGAGGGTGGCAGTGCCGTCGCGGGCGCACGCGTAGAGCACCGGGAACTCGATCTGGTCGTCGTCGGCGCCGATGTCGATGAACAGGTCGTAGACCTCCGACAGCACCTCCTCGGGGCGCGCGTCGGGCCGGTCGATCTTGTTGAGCACGACCACGACCTTGAGCCCCTGGGCCATCGCCTTGCGGAGCACGAACCGGGTCTGGGGCAGCGGGCCTTCGCTCGCGTCGACCAGGAGCAGGGCGCCCTCGACCATCGACAGCACCCGCTCGACCTCGCCGCCGAAGTCGGCGTGGCCCGGGGTGTCCATGATGTTGATCTTCACGTCGCCGTACTTCACGGCGGTGTTCTTGCTGGCGATGGTGATCCCGCGCTCGCGCTCGAGATCCATGGAGTCCATGACGCGGTCGACCAGCGCCTCGTGCTCGGCGAATGCCCGGCACTGCCGCAGGATGGCATCGACCAGGGTGGTCTTGCCGTGGTCGACGTGGGCAATGATCGCGATGTTGCGGAACGACATGGGGCCGCATCCAAACCGAGGTGCCGTGCGGCCCTCTCCAGGGTGGCGGAGTGCGTAACCAGGCGACCCCGTCGAGTCTCGATGCATTGCGGTGCCAGCCGCGGTAGACTGCGCCCACTCGCCAGGGCAGTACCCTGGGGTTCCGATTTCGACGGTTGGTTTGGAGCGTGCGACATGACCG
>CAYMSU010000581.1:0-3653 GCA_964393165.1 uncultured Enterobacteriaceae bacterium | reverse complement strand
TTCGCTCGGCTTCGCCTCGCTGCGCGCTCCGCCAGCAAGCTGGCGGAGCTTGCGAATTCACGGGGCTTCGCTCGGCTTCGCCTCGCTGCGCGCTCCGCCAGCAAGCTGGCTCCGCTTGCGATTTCTGTGCGATCGCGACAACCCTACGCCGTCCCTGGAGCCGACCACCCCGAAAGGAGAGATCCCATGCTCCGGAGCGTCCTTGCCGTCCTCGGCGGCTACATCACCCTGATCATCGGCGTGAGCGCCTTCTTCGCGATCGTCACCTTCGCCGACCCCGAGCTGCTGGGCACGGCCGCCGGCCCCCCGCCGACCTGGCTGCTGATCAGCGAGCTGCTCGTGTCGTTCGCGGTGGCCGTGGTCGGCGGCTACGTGTGCGGGCTGCTCGCGCCCGCCCGGCCGCTCCCCCACAGCGTCGCCCTGGCCCTCCTCATGGGCGTGCTCGGCGTGCTGACCGCGATCCTCGAGGCGGGGCTCAAGCCGTGGTGGTCGAGCGCCGCGATGGCGGTCGTCGCGCCGGGCTTCGCGGTGCTCGGAGGGTGGCTGCGGGCGCGCGCTCAGCCGGCCGCGACCAGCGGCGGCGCAGGCACGTAGCAGAACGGGTCCACGTCGCGCTCGACGAGCGGGCGGACGAGGGCGTCGGCGTCGAACGACGACACCCGCTGCACCATGCGCGCCATCTGGGCCGACTCCGCAGGGGTGACCTGGATACCGCCCACGTTCTCGTTGACCCGGGAAGGCAGCTCGAGCCCCTTCCCGCCCCGCGCCTCCACGCCCAGCGCCTCAAGCAGCGCGGTGGCTCCGGGCGCCTCGGCGATCGCCTCGAGCCGCGCCTCGAGCACGGTGATGCGCGGATCGTCGTCGAGCAGCGCCCGGTAGTAGCTCGCCCGCGCCTCGACCTCGAGCAGGTACCACAGCCGCTGGCCGAACACCCCGAACTGCAGGAACGGGTCGGGCTTGACGAGGTTCCGCACGTACGTCGGGTCGAGGTACCACATGTACCGGTTGCCGAGGTTCGTGAAGTCCCCTCGGCGGTGGTAGCTCGTCAGGGTCGGGAGGTGGTCGCGCCGGAGCCACACGAGGTGCACCTCGTGGTCCGTCGCGTAGCGGCGCAGGGCCTCCACGAGCCCCGCCTTCATGAGCACGTGCGACGTCTCGGCGTAGACGTCGCGCCCGAAGCTGTAGATCTGGTCGAGCTTCTGCTCCCAGAACGCCGCGACGTAGGGAGAGAAGCCCTCGTGGTTGAACTGGAGCTGGTGCGACAGATCCGGGCTTCGCGTCCCGAACGCGCGCCAGTCGAGCTGCTCGTGGGCGACGAGCGCCCCCGACGGGAGGTTGCAGCGCAGCAGCTCGGCCAGATAGCCAGTGCCCGTGCGCCCGGCGCTCATGGTGAAGATCAGCTTCATGGGGCTCTCCGTGTTTCCCTCCTCGGTCATCGGCGCGCCCCCGTTGAGCGGCAGGTGCACGAGGTGCGGTAGGTTCCTGGCTTCGGAGGTGGACGCATGAAGCCCTGGGGTTGGGCGGGCCTCGTCGCGCTGGCGGCAACCGCCCTGTGGGCGACGGCATGTGCCCCGGAGCCGCACGACCCGAACGCACTGGCCCACCAGTGCGTCACGATCGACGACCCGTCGCCTTCGCTCGAGGGCGCGCGCTTCTATGCGCAGCCGGCGGATCTCGGGGTGGTCCTGCTCCACGACCAAGACGGCGCCTACCTGGTCGACACGGCCGAGGGGCTCGCCCGCCGGTCGGAGCTCCGGTCCGACGTCACCGAGCTCGACGACACCTACATCTCCGGCGCCGAGTGGGCCTACCTCTCGCGGGACGGGGCCCCCGCGCTGCGGAACCGGCGCACGGGCCGGTGGCTCACCGAGGGGCGCCTGCGCGTCGAGCACGCCGAGGGGTGCCTGGCCCCCCCGGAGCTGTCGCTCGACGCCAAGGGCGCGGTGGCGCGCACGAGGTTCGCCGACGGGGATCTGTACGGGATCGCCGACACCCACGAGCACCTGATGTCGAACTGGGGGTTCGGCGGCGGCGGGCTGTACCACGGGGCGCCGTTCCACCGCCTGGGCGTCGCTCACGCGCTGCCCGACTGCGCCGCGAGCCACGGCCCGGCCGGGCGCAAGGACTTCATCGGGTTCGCGTTCGACCGGGGTGGGGCCAACGACATCGACGTGAGCAGCGTGATCGGGGGCCTCTTCGCGGGCGAGCTCCCCGAGGACAACCACGCCACCGCGGGGTGGCCCACGTTCGCGGAGTGGCCCGACGCGGTGCGCTCGTCGACCCATCAGACGCTGTACCACCGGTGGCTCGAGCGGGCGTGGCTCGCGGGGCTGCGCCTGGTGGTCCAGCACGCCACGTCGAACGCGGTGCTGTGCCAGCTCACGACGGGTGCGGCGGGGCTCCCCACGCGGTACCCCTGCGACGACATGACCGCGGTGGACCGGTCGATCGACGAGATGTACGCGCTCGAGCGGTACCTCGACGCCCTGGCGGGCGGTCCCGGCGAGGGCTGGCTGCGGATCGTGCGGTCCCCGGCGGAGGCCCGCGAGGTGATCGGCGCGGGCAAGCTCGCCGTCGTCCTCGGCATCGAGACCTCGGATCTGTTCGACTGCCGCCTCACCCCGGTGCCGGGGGGGCCGGTCTGCGACGAAGCCCACGTCGTGGCCGAGCTCGACGCCTACTACGCGCGCGGCGTCCGAGCGGTGTTTCCGGTGCACAAGTACGACAACCGGTTCTCGGCCGGCGACGGCGATCGCAACTTCATCGAGCTCGGCAACTTCCTGAACAGCGGCCACTACTCGAACTTCGTGGCCGAGGACTGCCCCGACGTGCCGTCGGTGTTCGACGAGGGGCCGGTGGTCTTCGGCGGGCTCAACGAGCCGCGGGAGAGCTACCTCGCACCGCCGCCCGAGGACGTGTCGGGCTTCGCCGAGGATCCCCTCGAGGTGGTGCTCGCGAACCTCGGGCGGGTGACCGCGCCTGCGCTGCCGGGCGACCACTGCCAGAACGCGGGGCTCACCCCCCTTGGGGAGCGGCTGATCGTCGAGCTGATGCGGCGCGGCATGATCGTGGAGGTGGATCACCTCCCCCGACGCGCGTACGTGCGGGCGCTCCAGATCCTCGACGACCACCGGTACCCCGCGGTGGGCACCCACGGGAACACCTTCCGCGGCGAGATCTACAAGCACGGGGGCCTGTCCAAGGCCTCGATCGGCCGGTGTCGGGACCCCTCACGTCCGGGCGCGCTGCTCGACTCGTTGCGCGGCCGCCTCGCGCAGATCGCGTCGGTCGGCGGCTACCCGGCGGAGGGGCTCGGGTTCGACCTCAATGGGTTCGCGGGCGCGCGGGGGGGCCGCTTCGCGCCCGACGCCTGCCCGTCCCCGCAGCAAGGGCCCACGCGCTACCCGTTCACGTCGTACGCGGGCGACGTGCGCTTCACGGAGCCGTTCGTCGGCACACGCCGGATCGACTTCGACCAAGAGGGGTTCGTGCACATCGGGATGCTCCCCGAGCTGCTCGACGACGCCCGCCGCGACGCCGCCTCCGACGAGGATCTGGAGCCGTTGTTCCGCTCGGCGGAGGCCTACGTGCGGATGTGGGAGCGCGCGGAGGCGGCGAGCGGGTCGGTCAGCCTTCCAAGAATCATGCAGATG
>CAYMSU010000580.1:0-3660 GCA_964393165.1 uncultured Enterobacteriaceae bacterium | reverse complement strand
ACTACGTCCAGCTGTTCACGGGGCAGTCGGCGCTGCACTCGGCCTTCTGGGTCGACCGTGAGCGGGAGATCGGGCGAATCGAGCGGGGGATCGCGCACTATGGCCGGGGCTTCCACGGCGCGATCTACGTGATCGGCGAGCCGGGCTCGGGCAAGACAGCGCTGTGCGAGGTGGCCATCGAGCGGTACCTCCGTGGCCGCACCGTACACCGGATCGCCCCCCCGCCGGGGGGCTCCGCCGACCCGGAGGTCTTTCGCGACGTGGTGCTCGCGGAGATCCTGGGCCATCGCCGGGAGGACCCGCCGCCTACGCTGGACGAGGCGCTGGCGGCGCTGCCCAAGGGGGCGGTGCTGCTCTTTCACGACGCCGAGCTGTGGTGGGAGCGCTCGCCGGCGGGCTTCGCCGCGCTCCAGCGGCTGACGGATCTGATCGAGCGCCACGGCGACCGGCTGCTCTTCTTCGTGGAGATGGGGAGGGCGGCCTACCGGTTCCTCGACCGCTATGCGTCGTTCGGGGCCGGGGCCCTCGCCCGGGTGGAGTGCGGGCCGGTAGACGCCCAGGTCCTCAAGGAGGTGGCGATGCTCCGCCACGCGTCGAGCGGGCTGCGCCTGGCGACCGAGCGTCGGCCGGGGGCGCAGCCCTCGGACTGGGCCCTGGCTCAGCTGTTCGCGGCCCACTTCGATCGCACCGACGGCAACGTGGGCGCCGCGCTGCAGAGCTGGCTGGCGCACATCGCCGCGGTCCAGGGCGACACGCTCGTGCTGCGGACCCCCGGCCCCCTCGACGACGAGCCGATCGACGCGCTCTCCCCCACGTGGGTCGCGCTGCTTCTCCAGATCGTGCTGCACAAGCAGCTCACCGTCGAGCGGCTGCTCCGGATCACCGGTCTCGGCAAGGTGCAGCTGCTCCGGGATCTGGCTGCGCTCCGGCGCACCGGCCTCGTGACGGACGGTCAGCGCGAGGTCATCGAGCTCGAGCCGCGGGCCCGGCACCTCGTGCTGCGAAGCCTGCACCGCCGTGGGATGCTGCCGTGATGGACGACCTCGACCTCAGTCTGTGGCGCCTCGCCGAGCTCGTCGTGGTGGCGCTCGTCGTGGCCGGGGGGCTCCGCGGCCTGCGCCTGATCCTGCAGCTCGCGCCCATGCCGGCGGCCCGGCGGCGCTCTCTCGAGCAGGCGCTTCCGGTGGTGGACCTGCTGGTCTGGGCGGTCTACGCGGTCCTGGCCGTGCAGTTCGCGCTCCCCGGGCCGCTCGCGGGGGTCGCCGTGCTGGGGCTGCTGTTCGGCGGCGTGTGGCTCGGCCGCCACGCGCTCGGTGACCTCGTGACCGGCGTGTTCCTGCGGGCCTCGGGGAGCGTGGGCCGAGGAGACTGGGTGCGGATCGAGCGGCCCGGGGAGGCCCGCGAGGGGCCCTCCGGCGTGGAGGGGGAGGTCACCCAGGTCACGGGCCGCGGCCTCGTCCTCGAGACGCGCGACAGCGAGCAGGTGCTCGTGCCGTACAGCCAGGTGGTCCGCCGGTCGCTCCTGCGGACCCCCCGGACCGACGGCCGGGTCCGTCACAGCTTTCGGATCCCTGCGGGAGCCTCCAATGCGCCGGGCTCGGACCGCCTCCGCCAGCTGGCGATGCTGTGCCACTGGTCCTCGGTGGCCCGGCCTCCGGTCGTCAGCGTGAACGACGACGGCGAGCACGAGGTCACGGTGTTCGCGCTGGAGCCCGGTCGGGGGCCCGAGATCGAGGCCTTCGTGAGAAAGGCGCTGCGAAGCTGACAGCGCGATAGCCGGACAATGCGAGGTCGCTTCGAGGATAACTGGGGCGGTTAGTGCCCCCGGAGGCTTCTTGTCTCAGGATTCGGAAACACAGATCACGGCGAGCGTCGTCGTCGCAGACCCGGTCGACGGGCCCGACATCGACGTCGAGCGGATCCGCTTCTCGGGGGAGAAGGCTGCCGCCAACGCGGTGCGGGCCGACCCGTGGATGCAGGAGCTCGTGGTCGCGGCCGATGCGCGAGGCCGTGCCGACTCGTCGCGGGCCCGCCGGCAGCTCGCCGCGCGCGGGGGCCGGATGACCGAGGGGATGGCCCCCGAGCTGTGGGAGGCGGCTCGCCGGGCCGCGAGCCAGCTCGCCGTGCTCGCCCCGATCGAGATCCACCAGGCGGATCCCACGCCGAACGCCGCGCTGGCCCTCGTGGACATGCCCGTGCTGGTCGAGGTGCGGCCGCGGCTCGTGGCGCTGCTCGACGGGCCGAGCACCACCGCGCTGGTCGGCCAGCAGCTCGGGCACCACCTCGCCCACGGGCCGGGCACCCGCGACGGGGCTCTCGGGCTCGTTGTGACCGCGGTCCTCGAGGAGCCCACGGCCCCGCCGGAGACGCGCCGCGCCGCATCCACGCTCGCGATGGCGCGCGAGATCACCGCCGATCGGTTCGGACTGATCGCGTGCGGCGACCTGTCGGCCGCCCTGCGGCTCGAGATGGCGGTCACCACCGGGCTCGCGGCAGCCACCCTCACGTGGGACACGTCGGCCTACCTCGAGCAGTGCCGGGCGCTCGTGGAGCAGGCGCGTCAGGCCGCCTTCGAGGGCCCGACCACCTACCCCGAGCACGGGCTGCGGGCCTGGGCGCTCGGGCTGTTCAGCGAGACCTGGGAGTACCGGGAGATCACGGGGGAGGGGCCCGGCACGCGCAGCGTCGAGGAGATCGACGCGATGATCGCCGACGTGCTGGGGGCGACGGCTCCCGACGGCCTCGCCGAGTCGGCGGTGGTCCTCGATCCGCTGCCCGAGGTGCACGAGTGCGCGCTCGCCTCGGCGGCGCTGCTCGCCCTGTCCGATGGCGAGCTCACCGACGAGGAGTCGCTCGCCATCGAGCACGTGTTCGCGCCGCTGGTCGGCGACTGGGAGCGCTACCTCCTGTGGGACCACGCGATCGAGGCGTTCGCGGACACCTCGGCGGTGGTCATCCAGGGTGGCCCCGCGGTCCAGCGCTCGGTGTTCCAGGTGCTCGTGCACGTGCTCGCGGCCGATGCGGAGGTCGACGCGAGGGAGATCGAGACGGTCTGCGCGATCGGCGACGCGCTGCAGGCCGGGGAGCTCTTCCGGCTGCTGCTCGCGCCGGTGCTCAAGGCGTTCGGGGCCGACGTGCCCGACCTGTCCAAGATCCGCGAGGTCATTCCCATGCCCGCGCGGGCGTCCGAGGCCGAGACCGCGCTGCGGGTGTTCCTCGAGGGGCTCGCGCGGCGGGGCGGGGGCGAGGTCACGCTGCGGCGCATGTACCGGCTGCTCGGCGATCGGGACGGCCGGGCCACGAGCCAGGCCACGGTCAAGCGGCTGCTCGCGGAGGTCGGGCTGACCACTCCGGTGATCCTGTCGGAGACCATGCCCGACCAGCCCGTCCGGATCGTGCTGACCGACGAGGCACTGCGCGCGTTCTACGAAGCCGAGCGACCGCGAACGACACGCCCCGGACGCCTTCCATGCCCTGTGCGCGGAATTCGGCATCGTGCTTGAGCCCGCGGAGATCGATCGCCTCACCCGGTATCTCACGCTGCTTCTCGAAACCAACGCACAATTCAATCTCACATCGATCACCGACTGGGAGGAGGCGTGGACAAAGCACATCTTCGACAGCCTTACCCTGCTCTCCGTGCTGACTGAACTGCAGCCG
>CAYMSU010000579.1:0-3676 GCA_964393165.1 uncultured Enterobacteriaceae bacterium | reverse complement strand
GGCGGACTCCTCGGGGGCGGAGCTGCTGGACCGCGAGCAGATCCCGTACGAGGCCTACCCGCTGGTCGACGACGCCATCGAGGACCTGCTGCGGGGCGAGATCGAGGCGGTGGTCTCGAACGTGCCGGTGCTGCGGTCCCTCAAGCACACCCGCTACCACGACGCGCTCGCGATCTCGCCGGAGCCGCTGGTCCGCAACTCCATGGGGATCGCCCTCCCCGATGACAGCCCGCTGCGCGAGGACATCGACACGGTGCTGCTGCAGCTGATCACCGAGCCGAAGTGGCAGCACGACGTCTACCGCTACCTCGGCGACGACAGATGAAGGGGCCCCCTCGCTCCCCCACGTGCCCCCCGGCAGCCCCGGGGAGCCGATAGGTCGACGCGTGAGGTGAACATGCTCCCTGTCCTCGGCGCCCTGCTCGCCGTTGGTGCGGCCGCGTCTCCCGTGGTCCGCGCCGGCGTGCTCGGCGAGCTGCTCGTGCACCCCGGCCTCTTCGCCACCCTCGAGCAGCGCCTGGGGGAGCCGGGCGTGCTCGCGCCCGTCCTCGGGGCGCGCACCGGCGCCTACGTGCACCCCGGCCACCACACCGCCCTGTTCGTGCACGGGGAGGGGGGCGTCCGCTGGAGCGCGGCCGACGAGGTCCACACCGACGTGCTCCTCGGGGCCGGGATCCACCACCGGTGGCTGCCCACCCGGGTCGTCGTGCGCCGCGGCGAGGGCCTGGCCACCGTCGTCGACGCCGGGCGGCCGAGCCTCCTCGGCACCCTCGGGGTGCGCGTGAGCGACGCCGACGGCGCGCTGCGCCCCTTCGGCCGGCTCGACGTGGCGTGGCGTGGCCCCGTGCACGGCCTGCGCACCGAGATCGTGCTCGCCCTCGGGGTGGCCTTCGGGGAGCCCGCATGAGGGTCGCGCTCGTCGGGCTCCTCGTCGCGTGCAGCCACGCCGACGACACCTTCTTCGTGCGCCGGAACGGGGCCGATCTGCCGGTGTGGCGGCAGGGCCCGGCCGACACCGACACCGTCGTGCTCGTGACCCACGGGTCGGGGGCGTCGGGCCGCTTCTACGACTGGTTCGAGAGCTTCGACCGGCTCGAGCGCGAGGTCGCGGTCGTGTACTGGGACCAGCGGGGGGCCGGGATCAGCCAGGGCCCCGCGCCGCGGCGCACGCTCACGGTGAGCGAGCTGGTCGCCGACCTCACGCTCGTCCGCGACGCGGTCGTGGACCGCTATGCACCTGCCCGCCTGGTCCTCCTCGGCCACAGCCTCGGGGGTGGGCTCACCCTGACCGCGCTCCGCGATCCCGCGTTCCGGGAGGGCGTGCACGGGTACGTGGACGTGGCGGGGGCGCGGCACAGCGAGGAGGCGTTCGACGAGGTCCGGGCGATCATGCGAGCGGTCGCCGAGGAGAACGACCGGCCCGACCTCACGGCGTTCTACGAGGCGCACGTCGACCTGCCCCAGGAGCCCGACGTGCGTGCGGCCCACGCCGCAAACACGGTCGAGGTGAACGCGCTGCGGGGGTTCGACCAGGAGGCCTCGGATCGGGCGCTGCAGTCGTTCATCGCCGGGCGGAGCGCGGCCGCGTCGGTGGCCGGCGGCTTCGACCTGCTGGCCTACCTCGGCAACACCGCGCGGTTCGTGGACGCACTCGACTTCCGCACGCTGGCGCTCGAGGCCGCCGACCTGGCCGAGGTGGACGTGCCCACCCTGTTCGTCACGGGGGCCTACGACCTGTCGGTGCCTCCCGAGTTCTCGGAGCGCACCTTCGAGGCGCTGGATCCGGATCGCGCGCCGGCGGCGTACGTCGAGCTCGAGGCCGGCCACTGGCCGATGTTCGACGCGCCGGAGGGCTTCGCCGACGCGGTGCTCGAGTTCCTGGACGCGCTGCCGGAGTAGCGGCAGCGCGTGGGGGGATGGGCCATGCCCGATTGGCGATGGGCGATGGGCGATGGGCGATGGGCGATGGGCGGTGGGTCGGCCCTTGCTCGCGGTAGGCCCTCCGCCCCCTCTCGGACCGTCCCGAAGGGCGGGCCGAGCGCGAGGAGCAGCGCCACTCCAGTCTTCCGGATCAGGGAGTCCCGGAGGACTCGAGAGCTTCGGCGAGGCCCCGTCCTTCAGACCGAGGGGGCGCTGCACCCTGCGCGGGGCCGCGCAAGAAGAGGTTCACAGGCTCCGGGCGGTCTCGCGATGCGGCGGCGCCACCGTGCGGGGTGGCGACGGGCCCCGAGCGCGGAGTCGGCCCGCTCCTGGCGTTCCCGCCCGATCCGCGAGGTCCACGGGGTACAGTGCCGCCGGAGGTGGACGTGAGAGCCCTCGCCCTGCTGCCCGCCCTCGTCGGGGCCCCCGGCTGCGTGGACTGCGACGTCGTCTACGGCGGAGGCCGCGCGGAGGTCGCGGTCCTCTCCCAGGCCGGAGACCTGCTCGAGCTAGTGACCGTGGCCGGGGCCGCCGAGCCGGTCGGGGCCAGCGAGGGTGCGTGGATGCGGGTGACCCCCAGCGGCGCCGTCGACCTGCGCATCGACACGGTGCTGGCGAGCGACGTGGCCGTCTGCGACGACGAGGGCTCCCGGCGCTTCCTGCTGCGCGCCGAGTGGGAGGGCCCCACCCCCGACGAGGTGCGCGTGTCGATGCAGCTCGGCAGCTTCGTGGTGCTCCGCGAGGGCCCGCTGTCCGACGCCGAGCGCCTCGCCATCTCCTCGGAGCAAGCCGGCGAGCTGCGCACCGACGTGCTGTGGCTGCCCGAGCCGAGCGAGCTGACCGAGCGCTGCCCCGGTCTGCTCGCGGATCCGCCCCCGCAGATCGACGTGCGCTGGGCGTTCGACCAGCAGGGCAGAGACTGCCTGGCGCCCTGACCCTTGCGGCCGGCGAGCCTGTTCCTATGCCCGTCATGAACCGTCGAACGAGGAGGACACTCATGACGGAGCTGATTCAGACGAAGGATTCCGACACGGTGGCGTTCCGCGTGAAGGGCGTGCTCGACGGCGACGACGTGCAGAGCGTGGCCAAGGCGCTGGACCAGGCGCTGAAGGACAACGAGCGCGTCTCGCTGCTCGCCGACCTCGCCGAGTGGGAGGACATGACCGTGCGCGGCCTGTTCTCCGATCTCACGCAGAGCGTCGAGCGCCTGGGCCAGACCCCGCGGTTCGAGCGCGTGGGGATCATCGGCGACGCCAAGTGGATCGAGCGCTTCGCGACGGTCGGCGACGCCATCCTGCCGGGTGTCGAGGTCAAGGCGTTCGTGAAGGATCGCGCGCTGGAAGCCCGCGAGTGGGTGGCCGGGGCCAGCTGAGCCTCCGGTCGGCGTTAAGCTCGGAGCGCCGACGCCCCGTGGGGAGGACTTTGATGGCGCTGCTCTCGCTCGTGCTCTTGGCGTGCACCACGACGGCTCCGCCGGAGAGCCCCCCGGCCCCGCGCGCGGTCGCGCCGGCGCCAGCTCCACCGTCCGAGCCCGAGGTGGCGCCCTCGGCCGCGCCGGTCACCCTGGCCGCCGACGGCTCGATGTTCGACCCGCCGGTCGCCGTCGAGGCGATCCCCCAGGGGGCGTGGATGTGCGACATGGGCGACGTGCACTACGCCCGGCCGGACCAGGGCAGCGGGGAGTGCCCGGCGTGCGGCATGGTTATCGGCGATGCAACAGTCGCTAAGCCGGAGGTTCATCCGTTTTATTACTGTC
>CAYMSU010000578.1:0-3679 GCA_964393165.1 uncultured Enterobacteriaceae bacterium | reverse complement strand
TCCGCAGGCGGGCAGCTCGAGCTCGCGCTGCACGGCGCGACGTGGACGGCACCCGCGCCGCCCGCCGACGGCGCGTGGCACCACGTGGCGATCGGCGTGTCCGCCGGGGCTCCCGCGTCGCTCACCGTCGACGGCCTGCGCCAGCCTGCAGAAGGCCCCTCGGGGTCGCTGCCTCCCGCGAGCGCGGTCCGGGCCCGCCGCGGCGTGCGCGACGTCGCGGTCTACGATCGGGTGCTGCCGCGCGGGCGCCTGCACAGCCACTGGCTCGTGCACGAGGGGCACCTCCCGCCTACGGCCGATCCCCGCGCGCAGCCCGTGCGCCTGCGCCCGCAGAGCGGCCGCGGGATCGTCGACGCTGTGCTGTACGCGCCCGACGGGAACCTCGTGGCCGTGCGGCGCACGACCAGCGTGCAGGTGTGGGACGCCCAGAGCCGCCGGCTGCTCCACCAGCTCGACTCCGCCCACGAGATCCACGACCTCGTGTGGGCCCCCGAGGGCCGGCGGCTGGCGGTGGGCACCTGCGCGCTGGCCGACGACACCAGCCTGTGCATGGAGAACCAGATCGAGCTGCTCGACGTAGGGAGCGGCGAGGTCCGCGCGATTCCCGCGTTCCTCGGAGGCTGGATCGACCGAATCCGGTTCAGCACCGACGGCACCCGGCTCGCGGCGACCGGCAACTACCAGCTCAAGACCTGGCGGGCGGGCTCGGGGGAGCTCGAGCAGCACCAGGAGGTCTACGCGATGCGGCCGACCGCGCTCGCGGTCGGGGGAGGGCCCGCCGGCGAGCTCGTCGCGGTGGGCGGCGAGCACGAGGTGCAGGTCTTCGCGGGGATCGAGCCCGCTGCCCAGCTCAAGTTTCGGGGGGAGGACGTCCTGCGGCTCGCGTTCCTCGACGCAGATCGGCTGCTCCTGCAGAGCGACCAGTTCGTGCGGGTGGTCGACTGGCGCAGCGGCGAGACCGTCCACGAGCAGCCCGGACGGTGGGTGACCACGCGCCTCGACCGCCACGGGCAGGTCCACACCCTCGACCTCGACGGGAGGCTCGGGCGCCTCGACGCCGCGACCGGGGAGCGGGGTCCGTGGGCCTACGATCAGATCCCGCTCGGTCGGATCGTTCCGTGGCGGAGCCTCGCGCCCTCGCCCGACGCGCGCCTGCTCGCGGTCGCCCACGGCGCGTCGGTCCGCCTGCTCGAGCCCGACGCCGCGCGGGTGCGGGCCGACCTCCGGGTCGGCGCCGACGGAGCGCTCGACATCCAGGCCCTCGACTGGAGCCCCGACGGGCGAACCCTCGTGGTCGGCGGGAACGACGGCGCGCTGCGGTTCGTCGACGCTCGGGCGGAGCGGGTGCAGCAGGTGGTCTCGAGCCGGCTGGCGCGCCCCCTCAAGGTCGCGCTGAGCCCCGACGGACGGCGCGTCGCGACGTGGTCGTCGGACGGGATCCGCGTGCTCGACGTGGAGGCGCTGCGGCAGAGGCCCCGGCTCCCCTCCCCCTGGCCCGACGACGAGGTGCGCTACTCGCTGCCCTGGATCTCGCTCGCGTTCACCGACGAGGGGTTGCTCCTGCACGACGCCGACAAGCAGCGCGGCCACCTCGTCGATCTCGACGGCGGGCCGGGTCGCGCCCGCGAGATGGAGGAGGCGCCCGGGATCGACGAGGGCCCCCTCTCGCGCTCCGCGGACGGCCAGCGGTGGCTCGTGGAGATGGAGCAGGACGTGCTGTGGGTCGTCGACGGGGTGGCCTCGATGGAGGAGGCCTATGCCCTGGACGCGCCCAGCCTCGAGCTCGACCTCCGCGCCCTGGGGGTCGTAGCGGATCCGGGCGAGGACGGCAGCGGCGAGGCCTACCTGCAGGGAGGAGAGGCACAGCTCACCCCCGACGGCTCGCGCGTGCTGCTCGGCGTCGGGCGCACGCGACGGTCAGAGTTCCTCGTCCCCGAGAGCTGGATCGAGGTCCGCGACGCCACCGACGGGCGGCTCCTCCACGAGCTCGGCCCCCACCCGATCTGGTTCGACAGCCTGCGCGTGGCCGAGGACGGCCGCACGCTGATCGTGAGGCAGAAGGCCATGGGCGGCAACCGCGACACCCAGCTCACGCTGTGGGATCTCGAGCGCGGCGAGCGCCTGCTCGACACCAACGACGGGGCCTTCGGCACCGACGTCGCGGCCACGGCCGACGCGCAGTGGATCGCCAAGACCACTCCCGACGGTCGGGTGCGCATCCTCGATCGCGCCCGGGGCGTCGAGATCACCTGGGTGAGCGGCGATGCCGAGTGGGTGGTCTACGGCCCCGACGCGGTGTTCACGGGCTCGGCCAACGCCGACGGCCTGGTGGCGGCGACTCGGGGGCCCCATGCCTTCGGCGTGGACCAGCTCGCCCTCACCCACAACCGCCCGCACGAGCTCCTCGCGCGAGTGCAGAGCGAGGATCAGGCGCTGCGCGACCACCTCGCGGGACGGTACGCGCGCCGCCTGCGCCAGGCCGGGGTCGAGGCGAGTGAGGTCGCCGCGCAGGCGCCGCGCCCGGAGGTCCGGATTCGCCAGGTGACCGAGCCGGACGACGCGGGCCAGGTGTTCGTCGAGGTCGAGGCCCTGGACGACGAGGGGCTGGCCGAGCTGACCCTCTTCGCCCAGGACGTACCGCTGCTGAAGGTGCCGCTCACGGGCACCCGGGTGCGCGAGCGGCGGGCGATCCGGCTCACGCCAGGGGCGAACAAGATCGAGGCCTCGGTCCGCAACCGGGCGGGGCAGGAGTCCGTGCGCGCCCTGGCGGAGGTCAGCCACCAGCCGGACGAGCCGCGCACGCCCACGCTGTACGCGCTGCTGCTCGGGGTGTCGGACTACCGCGACGACGCGCTCGATCTGGACTGGGCCCACGCGGATGCGCAGGATCTGGGCGAGGCGCTGCGGGATCTGCCGGGCTTCGACACCGACGTGCGGGTGCGCACCGACGCCGACGTCACCCGCGAGGTGCTCGACGAGGCCGCGGCCTGGCTCGCCGACGCAGAGCCAGACGACGTGTTCATGCTGTTCGTGGCCGGCCACGGGGTCCACGACGAGGCCGGCGACTACTACTTCCTGACCCACGAGGCGGATCTCGGGGCGCTGGCGTCGACGGCGCCGACCTTCGAGCAGATCGAGGCCCTCCTCGCGACGATCGCTCCGCGGCAGAAGCTCTTCTTGATGGACACGTGCCAGTCGGGGGAGCAGGATCCGACCGACGGCTCCGGGCCGGCCGTGGCGTCCGCCGCGCCGACGGCGCGGGGGGCCCGGGCGATCCAGCGGTTCGAGGAGCAACTCGAGGAGGAGCGACGCTTCGTCCTGCCGCGGGAACGGTTCGTCTACGCGGATCTCCGGCGGCGGTCGGGCACGATCGTGCTGTCGTCGTCGAGCGGGTACGAGGCGTCGTACGAGTCGGCGGAGCTGCAGAACGGCCAGTTCACCCACGCGGTGCTCCGCGCGCTGACGGGCGAGGCCGACGACAACCGCGACGACCGGATCGACACCCACGAGCTGCGCCGGTTCGTGGCGCGCGCGGTGGCCGAGGCGACGGACGGCGCGCAGAACCCGCGGGTCGATCGCGACAACCTCGCTCAGGAGATCGTCCTGCCCGTCGTCGCGCGCTAGAGGGGCCATGACCCTTTACAGGTGTTCAGTCTCGGGCCATACTGAGAGCATGAAG
>CAYMSU010000577.1:0-3680 GCA_964393165.1 uncultured Enterobacteriaceae bacterium | reverse complement strand
CGCCCGCGACGACGCTGGTCACCGACTGCATCAGGGCCACCGCCGGCACCGGCCCGCGCGCCGCGCCCGGCAGCCAGACGTGCAGCGGGAGCTGGGCGCATTTCGTGAGCGCGGCCAGCACCAGCCCGAGCCCGACGATCTCGAGCAGCAACGGACTCTCTACGCCCGCCCGCTCGATCAGCGCCACGCCCTGGCCCTCGAGCAGCCGGAAGGCCGCCCGGATGCCGCGGAAGCCCAGCGCCGGCGCGTTCGCCCGCGCCAGGCCGTCGAATAACAGCAGCGCTGCCCCGAGCAGCCCCAGGTCGCCGATGCGCGCGATCACGAAGGTCGTCGCGCCCGCGCGAGCCGAGTCCCGGCTCTCGAGCTCGAAAGACGCCAACAGCTGGCCCGTCACGCCAACGCCCACCCATCCCAGGAAGAGGAGCAGGACGTTGTCCGCGAGGATCAGCAC
The DNA here is from genome assembly GCA_964393165.1 of uncultured Enterobacteriaceae bacterium. Taxonomy (GTDB): domain Bacteria; phylum Myxococcota_A; class UBA796; order UBA796; genus DRPG01. The sequence continues at coordinate 3,229 of CAYMSU010000577.1, read as the reverse complement.
CAGCGTCGACCCGACCAGCAGATCGAGCAGCGCGAAGGTGCGATGCACGCCCTCTTCGCGGACCAGGCCGCTGCGCATCAGCCCACTGCGCATCGCGCCGATCGTGAAGAGATGGACCGCCACGGCGACCGAGGTCACCGTGAGGCAGAAGACGGCCGAGAGCGGATCGAGCTGAAAGGTCAGCTCGGCGCTGAAGCGACGCGGCCCGACGCCACCGCCGATCCAGGGACCGATCGAGTCGAGGATCGGCGCGCCCTCCCCCGAGCCGACGAGCTCGAGGAGAGCGAGCCCGCTCAGCACGAAGGCCGCAGAGAGCGCGGAGAGCGAGATTGCCCAGATCGATCGCTCCGACAAGCGTGCGCGCACGAGCCCGATCAGGACGGCGTGCACCGCCGCCGAGGCGAGGGGCAGGATCACGATCCAGCGGATCAGACCCGGCTCCAGACTATCGGCCCACTCAGACACTCGTTTCGCCCCGGCCCTTCGTTCCGGCCCGCTTCGCCCGCCGCCTCTTCCCAGCGCCCGCTGCGCCCCGCCCGACGCGCGACGCGCGCTAACGGCAGCCTCGCCTAGCCTTCGAGCAGGCCCGCATCGTCGGCGTCGAGAGTTCCGCGACGCTCGATGCGCGCCACGACCAGCGCCAGCCCGACCGCGACCTGCAGCCCGCCCAGCAACACCACACAGATCGCCAACACGCTTCCGAGCGCGCGCGCCTCGGCGACCGCCCCGGCCGACCCGACCGCCACCTCCGCGGTCGTCACCGCCCCGATCGCCACCCCCGCAGCCGCTTGCAGCCCTGTGAAGCCGAGGCTCGCGAGCGCCACCGACGTCCAGCCGAAGACGAGCCCGATCAACATGCCGACGAGACTGCGGCGCCAGAGCAGCCCGAGCATCGCAACCCAGAACAGGGCGATGGCTCCCACGACCAGCCAACCCGATGCGTTCATGCGTCCAGCCCCCGTCCGCCTCGCTCGTTGGAGGAGCCGTCGCGCAGTAGCAGCAGCGCGGCCAGCAGCCCGGCACCCATCGCCAGCCCCAGCAGGATCAGCTGCGGCTGGAGGTCGGAGAACAGCGCCCGACCCACCTCGACCGCGCTCGTGCCCACGCTCGTGGCCCCCCCCGTGCCGATCCCCGCCCCAACGCCCGTGTCGTCGAGCGCCAGCTCCTCGCGCGCGAAGTAGACCAGCGCCGCACTGGCGGCGGCCAGCACCAGGAACGCCAGGCCCCGCGCCGTGATCGTCCCGGACTCCGTCCGAGGAAGATGATCCTGGTCCACGTCGACCAGCATCCAGCCGAAGACCTGGACGAGGGCGAGGGTTCCGCCCGCGCCAATCACCAGGATCCACCCGCCGTAGCCGCTGCCGGAGAGAGTGAGCACCACGATCAGGCCAGCCAGGAAGACATAGGCCGCCGAGAGCGAGCGCGTCAGGTTCCGACCGAGCACGATGGCGGACAGGGCGGCCAGCCACGCTGCGAGTCCGACGAGCGCCCGGATCCAGATCTCCCCCATCTCTCCGATCTCCATCAGCCCTCCCCGCCCAGGCTGCGCCCGAGCTGCCCGAGCGCGGCCAGCAGCAGCAGGTTCGCCCAGGCCAGGGGCATCAGTCGCCGCAGGGTCAGCCCCAGGACCTGATCCTCCCGCGGCGCCGCCGTCGCCGCGCGCAGCCTCGCCGCGAGTGCAAGGACGAGCACCATCTTCGCCAGGAAGACGCCGCTCTCGACGACCACCATCACGAGCGCCGGCACGACCTCGCCCGCGAAAGGCGTCAGCCCGGCGACGACCTGCCCCGAATCGAGATAGGGAATCGCCCCGGCTCCGAGGACGAGCGCCACGAACAGCGCTGCGCCCAACACTGTCGCCAGCCGCACCTCCTGCCGGCCTGCCCGCTCGCCGCGCGGATCGTCGTCGAGTCCGAAGCCGGCGAGCCCCACGGTGCCGGCCCGGGCATCCCGCGCTAGCGGTCGCCGAAGCAGCAGCGCCAGCGCCGGCACGAGGAGCAGCGCCGTCAGCGGCTGCCGGAATAACATCCAGCTCGGCAGCCGCAGCAACTCGAGCCCGCCCGCCCACGACGCCAGGGGCGCAAAGGTCCCGCGTTGCTCGGCCACCAGATCCGCCAACCGCAGCGAGCCCGTCCCCAGCACCAGCGCCGCCAGCAGCAACCCGAAGAAGGCCAGGGAAGCGAGCAGCCGCACCGCCATCCGCACCGCCCCGAGCCGCGACCAGAAACGGCGCTCCGAGAGTCCGATCGCCACCTGCGAAAGACCCGCAAGAAGAAGGAGGAAGAGCAGCGCCGGCAGCCCCTGATCGAGATCCAGGACCACCAACGCGCGGCCCTCGGCCCGGCCCGCCCAGGTCCCCGCGAAGGGAACCAACGACAGCGCCGTCGCGGTTGCGCCGAGCGACCCGACCCGGCCGGCCCTCCGCAGGGTTTCCGAGACCGTGCCCACGCGCGGGCTGCTGCGGAGCGCCCGCGCCCAGTCCGCCAGCCAGCGGGCCCAGAGCTGATGGGCGGGCGGGCGATCCAGATCGCTGCCCCACTCCCGGCGCGGGAAGGCCAGATCCGGGCGCCACGCGACCCGCGCCAGCCGGCCCCGCCGCTCCGCCGCCCCGTCGAGCCCCGCCGCGAGCCCCACGATCCCCAGCCACAGCAGCGCCAACGCCACGTCGATCACGGAGTCTCGCTCCGCGGCGGCGGCATCGACGGCCCCGTCCTTCGTCGCGCGTGCAGGGCGACCAACAGCGTCGGCAGCGTGAAGAGGACCGCGGCGACGAGCCCACCGCCGCCAAGCGACCGACCGGCCGCGGCGTAGGCGATCAGCACGAGTCCGAGCCCGATCACGCAGACGCTCGTCAGCAGAGATCGATGCGACGAGATTGCATGGCGCGGTGCGCGCAGAGCCCGGGGCGAATGGCCGAAGACGACAGACTCGAGAGGTGTCTCGAGGCGGGGATCCGGGGGCAGTCGGCGACGCAGGATCGCGGCCAGAACCGCCGGGAAGACACTGGCGGATCCCAGGACGAAGAGGATCAGCAGCCAGCCCGTCGCGAGGCCTGCCAGGCCCGGCGTGGCCGCGGTAGCCGGGGTCGCCGAGGTGGCCGCGATCGGCGCGCCGAGCGCGGCGAGCGCGGCGACGTCGAGGTTGAGTGCGGGGTGGAGAGCGAGATTGAGTGCAAGAGAGAGGGAGTCGGCGAGCATCCGTTCCCCTCCTCTCCGGGCCCTGGGCCCCG
>CAYMSU010000576.1:0-3682 GCA_964393165.1 uncultured Enterobacteriaceae bacterium | reverse complement strand
GGGCGGACTCCGACTCGGTCGCAAGGCCGCCGCCCCGAACGTGGCCTTCGGCCGCGGCCGTCTGCAGGCCCACAGGCGCGCGCCACCGAACGTGGTCTTCGGCCGCAGCCGTCTGCAGGCCCACAGGCGCGCGCCACCGAACGTGGGGTTCGGCCGCACCCGTCTGCAGGCCTACAGGTGGCGGCTCCCGAACGTGGCCTTCGGCCGCAGCCGTCTGCAGGCCCACAGGCGGCCGCCCCCGAACGAGGCGTTCGGCCGCAGCCGTCTGCAGGCCTACGGGCGCGCGCAACCGAACGATCAGCGGAAAGGAGCGGCCCCATCGGCGCGACGAGTTCACCGAAGACGGGGTAGGCCGGTCTTTTCCGCCGTTGGACGAAGCGGGGCGACGGCCTATCGGCGAAAAGGACTGGCGTCCCACTTGTGGCCGTCGTCCACCGTCTCGCGCGGGAGCTTCGGAAGGCTTCGGCGGGTCGGGTGGCGGCAGCTGTGGGGCCCAGGGTGTCTCGGAATCTGGTAGCCGGCAAGCTGCGGGCGCACTCCGCCGTGACCTCCCTCGGGGAAGCTTTGGCGTGGTGTCGCTCTCTCCACCGCGGCGAGGCTCACGGCGGTCCCCTGGCGGAGGCGGGTGAGGCGGGGGGCAGGGACTCCTCGCGCAGGCGCGCTCCGCATCGTGGGCACTCCGGGTGTTGGTGCGCGCGGCGGGCGAACTCGCGATCGAGGCGCGACAGGACGGCCTCGGCCTCGAGAGCCGATGGACTACCCGCAGGCGGCGAATCCGGAAGCATGGCCCGCGCCTGCTCGAGCGTCGTGGCCGCTCCACCTGGCGCGTACAGACCGTAGTGGCGGACCTTGCGCAAGCCCTTGGGCAACACGTGCAACAGGAACCGTCGGACGAACTCGGGCCCATCGAGCCAGAGCGGGCGCTGCTTGCCGTCGGTGTCCGAGTCGCGCGCCATGAACCCCACCTGCGTGTCCGTGACCGCGAACACGCGGCGATCCGAGATGGCCACCCGGTAGAGGTAGCGGGCGAGGTACTTCAGGGCGTGGACCACGGGCCGATCGCCCGGGGCGGTGACGTTCACGCCCCACTGGCGGTGGCGCTTGGAGACGAGGCGCAGTTTGCGGTCGAAGTCGGCGGTCTCCGCGCCCAGATCGAGCTCTCCGGCCTGCAGTGCGTCGATGAGCCCCTCGAGCACGCGACCCCGGTACATCCTCGCGATGACGCGGACGGGGAACAGGAAGTCGGTGCGGGTCTCGAGCCACCGAGAACCGTCGAGCGACAGACCACCCGCGGTGACGAGCATGTGCCAGTGGGGGTGAAGGGTCAGGTTGCTCGCCCACGTGTGCAGCACGGCGGTGATCCCCAGCCGGACACCGAGACGTTGCTCGGCCAGATCGGCGAGCACGCTGGCCCCTGCGCGAGCCATGAGGGGGTAGACGATGGCGGGGTTCCGGTGGGCCACGGTCAGCAGCTCATGGGGCAGGGTGAACACCACCTGGAAGTGCGGGACGTCCAGCATCCGCTCGGCGCGGGCGTCGAGCCACTCGGCGGCCTTGGCGCCGCCGCACTGCGGGCAATGCCGATCGTCACACGACACCAGCACGTGTCCGCCGAGCGCACGGGTGCGGCACGCCAGCAGGCGGTCGAGAACACGGGAGCGGACCGGGTCACAGGCGTGCTGCTGCCGGAAGCCGTCCGCGTGACGCCGAAGCGCCTCGAGGACCGACGAACGCCGAGCCGACCCGGCCGCCGGCCGGGCATGAACGTGCAGCTACTGCCCGGCTACAGCTGGTCGTACGGCGACGGCGTGCGCGCGATGAGGTCCGCATGGACCCGGGTGTAGCGCGCCGTCGTCTGCGAGCTGGCGTGCCCCAGCAGCACCTGAACCAGGCGTAGGTCCGCCGTCTCCCCGTGCACCCACGTCGCGAAGCTCCGACGCAGGTCGTGCGACGTGATCCGATCGGGACCGGGAGCCTGGAGGCGACGCAGTCGTGCGTTCATCGTGCTGGTCGAGATCGGGTGGCTGGCCCAGGGATTCTGCGGATCCACGCACCCCGGCTCGACGAGCCGTCGAGCGGGGAAGAGCAGCGGACCAGGAGGGCGAATCACCCGCCAGTAGCGCTCGAGGAGCCGTAGGGTCCGGGCTGACAGCATCACCGACCGGGCCTTGCGTCCCTTGCCCGAGCGCACGCGAAGAAGCCCGGCCCGGCGATCGAGGTCGTCCACGCGGAGCACCGCCGCCTCGGAGATCCGCAGCCCGGTGGCGAGCATCAAGGCGAAGAACGTGTAGTCGAACGGGCGATGGACCATGCCACCGAGCAACGCCCGGGCCTCGCTGCGGGTCAGCGCCCGGCCGACGCGCTGCGGGCGCACCTTCGGCCGGGGCACGAGCGCCATGATCTCGGGCATCCCGAGGGTCTGGACGTAGAGGAAGGTCAGCGCGGCATGGTAGACGGCCCGGGTGGCGGGCGCGCGACCTCGCGTGGCCAGGTGGAGCAGGAAGCGCCTAACTTCCCCCTCCCCGAGCCGATCTGGAGACAGGTTGAAGAACCTCGCGAATGCAGCGACGCAGCGGATATGGGCGTCGGCCGTGCTGGCACTGAGGTCGCGAAGTCGAAGATCTTCGAGCATCTTCTTCCGAAGACGAGTCATGGATTCTCCCTTCGGCCCCGCGTTGAAAGGGTGGGGGCCGTAGGGAGGGATCCCTGGATCGACGTCAGCTGGCCGCGTCCATCAGCACGCGATTCGCGTCACCGGAGCTGCCCGAAGGGCTTTGTCCAACGTGGCCTTCGGCCGCAGCCGTCTGCAGGCCCACAGGCGCGCGGTCCCCAACGCGGTCTTCGGCTGCAGACGTCTGCAGGTCGGCCAGACGTGGTCCTCGACCCCTCGGGGACGTTAGGCTGCTGGCCCTCGGAGGCCACCATCCGGTCCAGCGCCGTCACCCACCCCGGCCCCACCACATCCTGGCTCCTGTACTGGGTCGGCCGCCTGTGGATGTGGGTCTTCGGCTGGGATGTCCAGGGGGACCCCGCCCACGTGCCCAAGGCCGTGCTCATCGCCGCGCCCCACACGTCGAACTGGGACCTCCCCCACATGCTCGCAGCAGCCCTCGTATTCCGGCTGCGAGTGTCCTGGCTCGGCAAGCACTCCCTGTTCCGTCCCCCGTTCGGCTGGATCCTGCGCCTGCTCGGCGGCATCCCCGTCGACCGGTCCGGGCCCCACGGCCTCGTCGGCCACGCGGCGCAGGCCCTGACCGATGCCGACCAGCTGGTGATCGCGGTCCCCCCCAGCGGCACCCGATCGCGGAGCGAGCACTGGAAGAGCGGCTTCTACTGGATCGCCCACACCGCCAAGGTGCCGATCATCTGCGGCTACCTCGACTACGGCCGCCGGGTGGCCTGCCTCGGGGAGCACTTCCTCCCCTCGGGCAACGTCCGCGCCGACATGGACCGCGTTCGCGAGATCTACGAGGGAATCACCGGCAAGTTCCCCGAGCTCATGACCCCCATCCGGCTCAAGGAAGAGGCGTCAGAAGACGGTGACGAGGCCGGGCCACGCGAGGGTCACGGCGCCCCATAGAGCCGGCGCCTCGCCGAGCACCGTCCCCACCTCGAGGCCGACCCCCCGCACCGCCACGCGGCCGCCCACCGCAGGCTGCGCCGCGTAGGTGCGCGCCCACTC
>CAYMSU010000575.1:0-3694 GCA_964393165.1 uncultured Enterobacteriaceae bacterium | reverse complement strand
GCTTTCGCCAGCGCGTTGGCGCACGTCGGCCTCGCCGTCACGGTGTCGCGAGCGCCGCGAAGGTCTTCGGATACAGCGCGCTCGGCAGCCGCCCCCGGTCCGGATCGGGCGGCTGCACAAGGACCCGGACCGCGGACGTGTTGCACGCCAGGGGAAGGGTGCGATGCACCGCGAGCCCGCTCTCGAGCCGCCGCGACCGGCCGTCCGGCTCCGTCACCCGCAGGTCGAACGGCCAGTAGCCGAACCGCTCGGCCACGCCGCGCAGGGCCACCGCGGGTTTGCTGACCTCCACGAAGTCGGGCAGCGACGTCGCCTCGATCGTGACCGTGCTGAACGGGGGCTTGGCGCCCGGCGCCCGGTAGAGCTCGAACGGCTGGTAGAACGCCCGGCCCTCCTGCACCGCGGGGTAGGCCTGCGCGAGCAGGTGGGAGCCGTCCTCGCAGGCGGTCGTGAGCGACCACGGACCGGCCTGCCAGGCCGCGACGACGACGACGATCGGCGCGCCGAGGGACCGGTACTCCTCGAGCTCCCACGGCGGCAGCTCGAAGCTGGTTCCCACGAAGTCCACGTCGGCGGCGTCGAGCCGGTCCAGCGATGCCCCCGGCCGGCCGAGGAACAGCGCCGTGGACTCGGTCGCGCGCCCTCGCAGGCTGGACACCGACGGGTGGGGCAGCGGGATCTCCCGAGCGGCGAACCCCCGCTCGGCGCGAAAGTCCACGCGTGGATCCCCGTACCCGAGGACCCCCCGCTCGAAGAGCCGACCCTCGTAGGTGGCGCCGCACCCAAAGGCGACCTCGAGCCGCACGAACGCCGTGTCGGAGGCGCCCGCACCGTCGAGCACGCGGATCGCCAGCGGGTGGCTCCCGACGGCCTCGGGGACGCCCTCGATCCGGCCGCCGGCGGTAAGCCGAAGGCCTGGGGGGAGGGGCGGATCGACCTGCCAGCGCAGCGGCGGCGTGCCCCCCTCGGCCACGAGGACGACCTCGTAGGGGACCCCCACGGTGGCCTCGGGCAGCGCCCGCGTGCCGATGGCGACCGGCGCGGCCGGCGTGCAGGCCCCCGCCCCGCCGGCGAGGGCAGCGGCGATGGCAGTGCGGATGCCGTTCACCTGTAGATTCTCGGGGCAGTGCGGCTTTCGGCAAGCGCGCGTCGTGGGTCTATCGAGCGAGACCCAGTGTACGGGATGGAGGGACCATGAGCACCCCGGGTGACGTGGCCGCGGTGAGCCTCTTCGCGGCGCTCACGGCGGCCTGCGAGGTGGAGGCCGGCGAGCTTGGCGCGATCCTGCCCGACGACCGCCTGCTGGTGGAGCCCGGGGCGGGCATCGCGGCGCTCGCGCGGCCGGCGGGAGAGCCGAGCCCCTACGCGGCGACCACCGCGTCGGTGGTGGCGACCACGAACGGCCAGGTCGCGGGCGTGCTGGAGCTGCTCACCGCGCTCACCGAGCTGCCGCCGACCGCGCGCGACGGGCGCCAGATCCGCTGGGGGCCCTACGACGACGACGACCGCCGCGGGCAGCTGCAGCTCGAGGCGCGCGACGACGGCTCGTTCGGCTGGCGCCTCGCGCTCCGCGCGGCCGGCGACGCGCCCGATGTCTGGGTGCCGGTGCTCGCCGGCGAGATCGACGCGGGCGCGACGGCTGCCCGGTCGGCGGGCCGCTTCTGGCTCGACTACACCGCGCTCGACGCGCTGGGCGCGAGCGGCGGGCTGACTGGCGGCCTCGCCCTGGACTACACGCTGCGCGAGGCTGGCGCACGCCAGCGCGTGTTCTTCGGGGCGCTCGCGGCCGGCGAGGCCGTGCCCACCGACGGAGCGACCTGGCTCGAGCACGACCGGGGCGAGGGCGGTCGGATGGATCTGGTGCTCGCCGTGGACGTGGCGCCCGAGGACGCCCCCGGGGCCACCGCCGACGAGGCGCTGCTGCTCCGGTCGCGGTGGACGGCCACCGCGGCCGGACGAACCGACGCGCTCTTGACGGGCGGGGACCTCGGCCTGCTCACGTTCACGGAGACCGAGTGCTGGTCGGCGACGGGCACCCGCGTGTTCTACGAGAACAACTACTCGCTGACGGCCTCCGGCGACGCCGACCGCTGCGCGTTCGACGACGCGAGCTTCTTCCAGCCCCCGCCCTGATCAGCGTCGCCAGGTGAAGTCACGGCGCGCAGGTGTACTGCGGCCGCCCCCCCGGGTCGCCGCGGACGAGCGCGGTGTCGGGGTCTCCGTAGAACACGTAGGCCTGCCACGTCGGATCCTGGCGCTTGGCGCCGCGCCGCCGCAGGCACCGCAGGATCTCCGCGACGGGCGCTGGCCCCCCCGCCGCGAGGGCGCGCTCCACCTCCGAGTAGAACGCCTCCGCGAAGGCCGCTGCCTCGTGGTCGCCGACCGGCCACAGGGCGCCGATGTAGCCGGCCGCGCCGGCGTCGATCACGGCGGGCGCCCACCCCTCGACGATCCCGGCGACCGCGTCGGACCGGCCGAGCTCGCAGGCGTTGAAGAAGACGAGCGGCGCGCTCTTGCGCAGGTTGTTCGACTCCATGCCCACGAACGCGAGCGCGTCGAGCGGGCCGTCCTCGAGCTGCAGCGCGTAGGTCGTGGACGCCCCTGCGCGCTCGCTGGCCACCCCGTGACCGGCGAAGTGCAGGACCCCTCGCGGGGGATCCGCGACGACGTCAGCCAGCGCGGCGGCCTTGCTGGGCACCTCCCGGAACCCCGCGACCTTGCTCAGGGCGGCGCGCTCCCGGGCCACCGCGGGCAGCGCGGAGGCGCCCGCATACGTCGGCATCATCGCCACCAGCTCCTGATACGGCAGCTCCGCGGGCGGCACCGCCCGCCCCGCCATGCCCAGCCGCAGGTGCCAGCGCCCCAGCCGAAACCGCTTGCCGAGCGCCTCGAGCTTCGTGCCGTCGGCTCGCTGGGGCACCACCAGCTCCCACGGAAACCCCGGCACGTTGGTGTAGACCCGCAGGCCCTGCACGCTGTCGTCGGCGTGGGCCCGGAGCAGGTGCTCCCGGAGGGATCGCGGCAGCCACTCCCACAGGGCGATGCCGAGCCCGCGCACGAGGTTCGCGCCGGTGGGATCGGTCGCCGGCGCCCCCTCGAGCGCCTCCAGCCCCCGCGCGTGGATCGCCGAGAGCTTGGGCGCGAGGAACCCCGGCAGCGCCCCGTGATCGAAGGCCACCACGTCGTGGGCGAGCTGCCGCCCCGGCTCCCCGATCGTGAGCAGCCCCTTGCCGTCGTCGAGCGCGATCAAGTGGATCTCGTGGGTGTCGCGCGCGGCGGGACGCACGGGCTCGATCGTGCCGTTGGTGAGCTCGACGCGGGGCTCGGGGGCCTCGGGCCGGATGCCCACCTCGCGCCCGATCTGGCCGAGCAGCACGCCCTCGTGGAACAGGTAGGCGCCGATCTGCCCCTCGCCCGGCCGCTGCCCGGTCAGATCGAAGCGCGCGAGCGTCGAGCTCCCCGACCGCGGCAGCCGGATCGTCCGGGCGTCGGGACCCTCGATCTCGAAGTCGGGCGCCATCAGAATGACGTCGAGCTCCCAAGCCTGGGCCTCGCCCTTCAGCGCGGGCAGCGTGAGCTCGATCTGGCCGTCGTCGCCCTCCGTGCCCTCCAGGATCCGCGTGCGCCGCGAGGCGCTGCTCGGGTGCATCGCGAGGCCCACCAGGATCGTGAACTGGCGGCCGGCCAGGACCTC
>CAYMSU010000574.1:0-3694 GCA_964393165.1 uncultured Enterobacteriaceae bacterium | reverse complement strand
TCAGCCCGAAAGAGCAATCAGCAGGCGCATGACCGTGGAACCGGATCGAGTGGGGGTACAGTTCCTAGACCAAATTCAGCCGATCCCACAGCACCCCAAGCATCGACCAGCTACACTCCTGCCCTCCACCGCTCGCACACCTCCCTCCTTTCACAGGGCCCCGCGCGAGCCAAACAGGGAGATGTCTATGCATCGCGCTCTATCCGTCGTGCTTTGTCTGCAGATGTCGACAGCTTGCCGCGACGACGCCGACCCTGTCGTCGACAGCGACGTTTCAGACGAGGAGGCGCTCGCGGCCGAGCTGCTCAGGCGGCTCAACAAGACGGAGTATGCCTACACCATCGGTGACCTGTTCGGCATCGATCCCAGCGAGGTCGATGTCGAACGAGACATCCTTGTCGACGGGTTCACCAACAACGCTCTCGCCCTGTTCACCTCCTCCAAGCACATCGAAACCTACTTCACGTCCGCCCAGACGTACGGAAACCCATCGTGGGTCACCTCGAAGGTCGACACCTGTACCGATCCCGACATCTCGTGTGTCGAGGCAGCGGTGGAAGCCCTCGGTCTGCTGCTCTTTCGACGGCCCGCCGACGCCGCCGAGCGGGACCTGTGGTCCAACCTCTGGATCGACCTGATCACCGAGGAGTCCTACAGCTTCCAGGAGGCGGGCGCGCTCGTGGTGGAGGGCATGCTCCAGTCCCCCGCCTTCCTGTACCGCATCGATCAACAAGATCCCGAGGCCCCACGGGATTCATGGGAGATCGCCACACGGCTCGCGTACCTGCTCACCCAGAGCACGCCCGACGCCGAGCTCATGGCCGCAGCGGAAGACGGATCGCTGCTCACCGCTGCCGGTCGACAGGCACAGGTGGCACGGCTCCAGGCAGACGAGAAGTTCCAGCGGGCATCCCGCGCCTTCACCGGCGACTGGCTGCTGCTGGACCATGTGCCCGACTTCGTGCTCGGGGTCCGTGACCTCTTCAACCGCGCGCCTGGCCTCACCGAGAGCGCCCAGCGCATCGTCGATGACCACATCGCCGCCGGCGAGCCGCTCATCGACCTGATCACCACCCGTGACATGTGGATGAACGCGGCCACCGCCGCCTACTACGGCGAAGACGCCTCGTTCCCGGGCACGCCCCCCGAGGGACCCCCGTTCGCCACCACATCCGACGACGACTACCGACGCGGACTCTTGTTTCACCCTGCCTTCCTCGCAGCGCTGAGCGCCAAGACCGGCGAGTCGATCGTCTTCCGCGGGGTGTGGATGCTCGAGGCCTTCTACTGCTTCGAGCCCCCGGCTCCCCCAGCGACCGTCGTCACAGAGGACTTCGAGGCGATGTTCGACGAGGACGCCACGGACCGCGAGATGTCCGACTTCCGGATGCAGGACGCCGCGTGCGGCGGCTGCCATCAGTTGATCGATCCCCTCGCCTACGCCTTCGAGCCTTACAACCAGAAGGGCGCCTTCGACGACGACCCCGCCCTGCGGACCGACGGCAGCCTGGGCACCGTCGACTTCGAGACCCCCGCGGAGTTCGTGGAGGCCCTGGCCACCCGACCCGAGGTGGACCGCTGCATGACCGAGAACGTCGCCCAGTTCGCGCTCGGACGCCCGATGGCCACCGACGAGGTGGACGCGCTGGTGGATCTCGCCTCCGGCGACGACTTCGTCGCCCAGCTTCAGGCCGTCATCGACAGCCGCCTGTTCCTCGGCACCACGGGAGACCAGCCATGACCCGATCACTCACCCGCCGCGCGCTCCTCCGTGGACTGGGGGGCGCAGCGATCGCCCTGCCCTTCCTCGACGACCTGATGCCCACCGCGGCGGCCGCAACCCCCACCACCGACCGCTTCATCACCATGTTCTTCGGCCTCGGCATCCTCAAGGACCAGCAGAGCGCCGACCTCTCCAACCCGAACAACCCGCTGTCCAACTACGCGCGACATGCCAGCAAGATGACGCTGTTCAACAACGTCGACATGAGCACGCCCGCCATGTTGCAGGCGCCCCACGTCCACGGCGGACTGATGTCGGGCTGTGGCGTGCCGCCCGTCAGCTCCGAGGTCGCGGGCGGGGCCTCCATCGACCAGTTCGTGAAGACCCAGTGCTACACCGAGGGCGTCCCGACCCGCATCGACACCCTCGCCGCCGCCTTCTACCTGGATCGCACCGGAAGCGAGCACTTCCGCTGCCGAGACAGCTTCGGGGCCCCCGCGGCCGCGGTGAAGAACCGCCCGAGCGAGCTGTTCGAGGCCATGTTCGGCACGCCGCCGGGCGCAGGGGCAGACGACCGCGAGCGACGGGCACGACGAAGCGTCCTCGACGCCGTCATCGAGCACTACCGCCACTATACGCAGGATCGGGGCGGCCTCACCTCCACCAACCGCCTGCGCCTGCAGCAGCACCTGGATGGCATCCGACAGCTCGAGCGACGCATCTACGGCGAGATCCCTGCAGAGTGCGGCACCCCCACCGCACCTTCCGAGCCGAACCTTCCCTACGCCACCGAGAACGGGGTGGGCGAGGGACACACCGCCTCCCTCGCTCAGATCGATACGGTGTTCGAGACCATCGCCGACCTCTTCGTCCTAGGGTTGCGGTGCGACCTCACCCGTTTCGGCAACCTGATGCTGGAGCCTGCCGGCGCCCACACCACGTGGCGCGGCACGTATGAGCAGGACGGGTTCTCCTTCGACTTCGACAGCACCAACAACGCGATTCACCACTACTACCACGGTACCAACGGGCCCGTGACCCGTGCGTACGCGCACTTCGTGCAGTCTCGCCTCGCCCGGGTGCTCGATCGGATGGACGACCCCGCCTTCCCCGAGGCCGACGGCGGCACGCTGCTGGATGGGACGACCGTGCTCATCTCCACCGAGGTCGGAACCAACCACGATCACGACGGCGTGTTCCATGCCGTCGCGGGCCGCGGCGACGCCTTCGCCCACGGTTCCGTGGTGGAGCGTCGCGTCCACGCAGCCGAGATCTACCGAACGGTGACCCAGACCCTCGGGATTCAGGCGCCCTTCGCCTCCGACGATCTCGTGAGCAGCGAGGTCACCGAGCTGCAGCCCTAGGCCAGGGCGTGACGCGTCGGGATGCGTCGGGATGCGAGGCCGGGCGCGCGCCGGGTACGTTCACCTGGCACGCGTATCGTCACGGGAGACGGGCCGGACGTTCCCACGGCCCCACTGCGCTGTCCCCCGGTGCGCTAGACACTCGTCGCCGCGGAAATCGGGCGGGTCGCGACGGGTGTCGGGTGAGGTCCTGCTGACGCGCCGGCCGCACCTTCCCCGGGCGGCAGCCGGCCTCTGGCGAGGCCGCCGCCCAGGGAAGGCACATCCGGAGACGAGGGCAGGACGAACGTGGGTCATGCGGCGAGGGCCGGCGTGAGGCGTTCGGCACGCCGCTCGGCGGGGGTCTGCCAGTCGAGCGCCTGGTGCGGCCGCTCGTCGTTGAACTCGTGACGCCACCGGTCGAGTGCGCGCTGCACGTCGGCTGCGTCCTCGAAGTCCTCCAGCCACAGGCACTCGGCCTTCATCGTCTGGATGGTCCGCTCGGCCACCGCGTTGCCGGTCGGGCGCCCCACGGGCGCGAACGTCTGCTCCAGGCCGGAGTTTCCGACGGTCTTCAACACGAGGCCGTGAGAAGGCAGTTCTCGATATCGTTACGGCAGACCCCACC
>CAYMSU010000573.1:0-3697 GCA_964393165.1 uncultured Enterobacteriaceae bacterium | reverse complement strand
GATCGAGATCTGTCGGGACCATGGGGTCACGACGCCGGGATCGGTCAGCCGGTCGACCGCTACCCGCCATCTCGGCAGCGGGCGGTCCGCCTCCCCGAGTGCGCTCATCGAGGCGATCGCAGCGGTCGGGGCGGCCGGATCGGTCTCGAGCGTGACCTGACCGGTGAGGTCGAGCGCGCGCCGACGCGGGTCCCAGCCTGCGACCTCGAGGAACGCCCGCCGCAGGCCCACCGCGGGTACCGTGAGCTCCACCGAGCCATCGCAGTGCCCCCGGATGTCGCGCACCGCCACGGGCAGCGACCCTGCGCCTACACCGGATCGGAGCGAGGCCTCGCCCGTGACCTCCCCGCAAGGCAGAGCCTCGCGGCGGGGGACCGCGAGCCGAAGCGAGGGCGACAGCCCGAGGGGATCCTCGCGCACCGCCCACTGGCCGGAGACCATGCGGATCGGGGGCTGCGGGGCCCGGAGCTGCACGAGCGCGACCTCCACCGCCTCGAGGTCGCCGAGCGCCCCGACCAGCCCGTCGAGCCGGGCCGCCACCTCGGCGGCCCGCGGCGCGGTCTGCAGCCCTGCCACGATCAGGGCGAGCGCGTAGGTCCGCGGCGCCTCGGAGGACGACCACGGCACGTCGTCGGCCCACCCCAGGCAGCCGTCGGCGTCTTCCGCCAGTTGCCCGTGCCGGCCCCACCAGGCGCCCGGATCCGCGCCCTCGGCGAGCTCGGGCGGTGGCTCCACCCGGACGCGAACGAGCCCCAAGGCGAGGTGGTCGAGGGAGGTGCCCGACGGCGGCGTGACGATCGCGTCGAGCGCTTGCTGCAGTGCCTCCTCCGAGGCGCAGCCGGCCTCGTCCTGCTCCACCAGCGCGGTGGCGTAGACCTCGAGCCGAGGGGTCGGAGGCGCATCCCTGCGGAGCGCCTCGGTGGAGGCCCGCAAGCTGCGCACAGGCGCTCCGAAGTGCGCCCCGCTCCCCCCTCGACACCGCTCGACCCCGTTGCACGGCTCGAGGTCCTCCCGAAGGGGAAACAGCCACGGGCCGGGCTCCCGGTCTCCTGGCGGGAGCGCGTGGTAGACCCGGGCCGGGCCGACCGAGGCGCGCAACGCAGCCACGAGCTCGCCCGCGACCGGGCGCGGCCGACCCGCGAACAGCGGCGCGTTCACCTCTGAGTTGTCGACGACCACGTCGACCTCGAGGTCACTCGCGCGGGCGCCCGCCACCGCGAGCCAGCCGGCGAGCTCAAGCACCGGGCCACCGACGCCGCAGGTGAGGCAGGACCAGCGCACCGTCGACGTGGTCTCCAAACCAGCGGATCCGGCCCATCAGCAACGTTCCCCCCGGGACGGCGGCCGGCAGCTGGTAGAGATCCTGCGGCCGGACCTGCCACTCCTTGCCGGTTGTTCCGCAGGGTGGTCGACGAACGAGGTACTCGCCCGGCTGCCCCCCCGTGGTGTCGGTGTACACCGTGGCGACAGGGCCGACCACCGGGTCGTGCTCCACGATCAGCCGCCGGGCGCCGGTACCCCAGTGCAGACGCGCAGAAGTGGGGGCCCCGGCCGCCTGCGGAAGCGCGATCGCGGGTACCGCCATTGGGTCGATCGGACGCGGGTCCCTCGGGGGCCGCGGCGCGCGCAGGGCGGCGCGCAGGTCGGCGAGCTCCCACGCCACCCAGCGACGCGGCGCCGCCGAGTCGAGGTGCAGCGCGGCGCGCAGCTCGCCGCCGGACACCACCAGGACAGCCGCGCGCACGCCCTCCACCAGCCGCAGGCGCGCCGCGTACCGCCGGAAGTCCACGACCACCACCTCCCCCGCCTCGGTGACGTAGGCGAGCACGTTGCCGGACAGCGCGGGGGCCGACGCCCCGTCGATGCGGGGCGGCGGGTCGAGCCGGCGTACCCGCAGGTCGACCTCCGGTCCGCCGCCTTGCCAGAGCTCGTCGGCCTCGTGGGCCACCTTGTGCCAGGGGGGCCGGGGCTCGCCGTGCACCGGGCAGTACTCGGCCTCCATCGGATGCAGGGAGCCCTGGCCACATCGCCATGCCGGCAGCCCACAGCAGCCGGTCAGCCACCCCATCCACGCCTCGTCCGTCCTTGCAGGGGGGACGGCGAGGTCCGCGACCTCGTCGTGGTACGGACACGCCACGGTCAGCGCGGAGCGACCCGGTGGCGCAGGGCGCGGGCGGCCTCCTCGGGGAACACCCCGTGCACCATCACCCCCGCGCCTCGCTCCAGGCCGCCCTGCCGGCCGAGGCGCGGGAGCACCCGCAGGTGCCAGCCGACCCCCGCAGGCTCGTCGCCCTCGGCGGCGCCGAGCACCGTCGCCGTGTAGGACAGCGACCGCCCGACCGCCGCCTCGATCGCCGTGATCCAGCGTGGCATGAGCCGGGAGAGCGCGTCGAGCTCGTCGTCCGTCGCGTCGGCAAGCCGCGGACCGGGGCGCTCGGGCACGAACCACAGCTCGAACGGATGAGACGGGGCCGGGGCGCACAGCGCGGTCACCGGCCCGTCCGTCTCCAGGACGCGCCGCCCGTCGGCGTGCTCCTGCTCGAGGACCGTGGTGAGCAGCGGCCGACCCTTCAGGTAGTTGTGCTCGCGGGAGCGCCCCGCATACCTGGCCCACCGCTCGGGCACGAACGGCAGCCCGACGATCTGCGCGTGCGGATGCCGCTGACTCCCGCCCGAGGCCGCCCCGTGGTTGCGGAACCAGGTCAGCGCGGCCAGCCGGGTGTCCGACGCCAGGTCGAGCAGCCGCGCCCGGGCGAGCTCCAGCGCCGCTCGGGACCGGCCCGGCGCCTGGTGGTGGAGGGGCGAATGGTCCGGAGACTCCACCAGCACCTCGTGCGCCCCCAGCCCGTGCTCGGCGCCCGGGGCCTCGATCACCAGGACCGGGCAGCGGTTCGCGAAGGCCCGCGCCACCCACGCCCCCTCGCTACGGATCTCGAGGATCGACGGGTGCGTGGCGTGCTCGTTGCCTGGGCAGAAGGGGCAGTCCGCGGGGCCCTCGCCGGCCCTGAGGTCCACGGCTCCGTGCTCCCCCGCCTCACGCGCGTGGCCCGCCCGTACCGAGGCGATCACGACGTGCTCGCCGGTGAGCGGATCGGTGCGGACCGACCGGTCGGCCATCAGGCCCACCAGGAGAGGTCGAGGTGCTCGAACAGCCCGTCGCGGAGCCGAGAGCGCTGCAGGGTGTCCTCGACGATCGGGTCGAGCGCGCCCTCGGGCGCCTGCATCACGTCGTCGACTCCGTTGAGGAGATCCTCGAGCGCCGCACTGTGACCGAAGATCCGCCGCAGCCCATAGTCGACCGCCCCCTGCGTGCTGATCACGAAGGGCCAGTCCGACGACTGGAGGAGCATGAGCTGCCGACCGGCCTCCACGAGGAGCTCCCGGACCCGCGGGGAGGTGCGCCACGGCGCCCGGTGCCACAGCTCCATGAACCGGTCCTCGGCTCGGTACAGCACCTCCCAGTAGAACCGGAGCTCGTCGTTGAGCCACACGCGGTGGTCGCCTCCTGCCCCCCAGGAGCCCTCGGGCATGGAGCCCGCCTTGTCGGCCGGGCGCTGGTCCACCGTCTCGCCGAGCGTGGCCGACTGCACCTCGTCTTCGTGGTGCACGCGCCGCGCGACCTCGAGGAGGAACTCGGGCCCCTCGTGCCACCAGTGCCCGAACAGCTCGGCATCGAACGGGGCGCACACCACGCCCT
>CAYMSU010000572.1:0-3701 GCA_964393165.1 uncultured Enterobacteriaceae bacterium | reverse complement strand
GGTGTGCCCGCCGGCGATCAGCGCCACCGTCTCCTCGTCGTTCATCGCCATGCGCGCGAACGTCTCGCGGATGTCGCGCGCGGCCTTCAGCGGATCCGGCTCCCCGTTCGGGCCCTCCGGGTTCACGTAGATCAGGCCCATCTGCACTGCGCCGAGCGGGTTGGCGAGCTCCCGGTCGCCCGAGTAGCGCTCGTCGCCGAGCCAGTCGCTCTCGGGGCCCCAGTCGATGTCCAGCTCGGGCTCCCAGACGTCTTCCCGGCCCCCGCCGAAGCCGAACGTCTTCAGGCCCATCGAGTCGAGCGCGACGTTGCCCACGAGCACGAGCAGATCCGCCCACGACAGCTTGCGGCCGTACTTCTTCTTGACCGGCCAGAGCAGCCGGCGCGCCTTGTCGAGGTTGGCGTTGTCGGGCCAGCTGTTGAGCGGGGCGAACCGCTGGGTGCCGAAGGCCGCGCCGCCCCGCCCGTCGTGGATGCGGTAGGTGCCGGCGGCGTGCCACGCCAGGCGGATCATGAGGGGCCCGTAGTGCCCCCAGTCCGCGGGCCACCAGTCCTGCGACGTGGTGAGCACCTTCTCGATGTCCGCCTGGACCTCGGCCAGATCGAGCGTCTTGAACTCGGTGGCGTAGTCGAAGTCCTCGTCCATCGGGTTGGACGCGGGCGGGTTCTGGTGGAGCATCCTCAGGTCGATCTGGTTGGGCCACCAGTGCAGGTGCGCGTTGGGGGCCACGGTGGTCCGCGGTCCGTGCATGAAGGGGCACTTTCCGGCGGGGACGTTGTCGGACATGGAGGACCTCCTGAAGGCGAGCTCTGCCGAAGACAGAGTGTTCAAGTGCGGTGAGGTTACCCGTCCGAAGCGGGGAGTCCAAGACCCATTGCCTGTTCGGCCATAGGCGCAGCCTATCGGTGCGGCTCCTTGCGCAGCGCGACCCGTGCCTGGCCCCACCCCGCCGGCAGGTCCAGTCGCGGCGGGAGCGCATGGGGCTGGCGCGCGAGCTCCCGCGCCCCCTCCACGAGGGCGTCCACGTCGATCGGCTCGGGGGCCGTGACCGCGTAGAACGCCTCCCATGCCGGGGCGTCGTCGAGGACGAAGGCGTGGGGCAGCCGCCAGGCGCCCCCATCGTCGCGCGGCACCCGGGTGTCGGCGCCGTCCCGCGGGAAGTGCACGGTGGCGTGGCCGCGGCCGTCGACCGAGAACAGGACCGCGTGAGGCGCGGTCCCCGCGTCGAGCGCGAGCTGCAGCCGGTCCCCGCGGTCGAGCAAGGCGCTGCCGTCCTCGGGCCGCAAGGCCCAGCGGCGCCGGAGGTTCAGGCAGCGGTTCGTCGCCATCGTGTACAGCAGCGACGACAGGCCGCGATCCTCGAGCCGCCCGCGGCGCCGCCAGAGCTGCTCGAACACGTCGTGCATCGCGTCGACGGCGCGATGCTCGTCGCCGAGCAGGCGGCGGCACCGGCGCAGGACCATCGGCCCGTGCTGCCGGTAGGCGGACGCGACGTCGATCATCGCCTGGCGGACGCCCCATGCGGCCGGTTCCCCCGATGGGCGAACACCACGGCCAGCGAGGCCGTCGGCGCCCAGCCGTACTGCCGCACGGGGAGCGGGACCTCCGCGGTGAGATCGAGGCCGACCGGCCCGAGAAGCCACGCGCGGTACCGGGCCCACACCGTAGGGAACGCCCCCCCGGGGGCGAAGATGAGCTCCCGGGGCACGGTGATGTCGCTGCGCATGCCGCCCCCGCCGCCGCCGGGGCCCCGCAGGAGGATCCCCGGGCCGACCGAGAGCTCGAGGAGGTCGGGCCCCCTCGGGTCGACGTCGTCGAGGGAGAGCAGCGTGACGCCCACCCGCGCGCCGAAGACGAACTCGTGGAACTGCGTGCCGACGAAGTCGTCGACCTCGGTCGAGCCCCACGCGTGGCCCGCGTAGGCCGTGAGCTGGCCCGCACCGTAGGTGCCCTCGAGCTGGACGCTGGCCCCTGCCCACCGCAGGTCGGTGGTGGCCCACGGCCCGCCAGGCACCACCGCGCGGGTGGTCGCCGCGGCGACGCCGAGCGTGCGGGTGTCGGCGTGGCCCCCGAGGCGGGGCGCCCCGTGGGCGACAGACGAAGCGACGACGAGCAAGCCGATCATCGGCCACCTCCGAAGTGGATGACTGCGGTCACCGTGGACAACGCGCCCAGCAAGCCGAAGAACATGAACCGGTGCAGGGGCCGCTGCTCGAGCGTGTGGGCCTCGCGCGGGTCGACCGCGAGCGGGTCGCGCTCCGCCGTGGGCAGGCTGCCGACGTAGCGGCCAAAGCTGTACCCGGCGAGGCTCAGCGACACGGCGCTGGTGGCTACCAGCAGCCCTCCGATGACGCCCCGGCGCCCTCCCTTGTCGCGGACCCGAGGCCGCGGGGCCGGCTCGAAGGCCGCCTCCTCCAGCAGGACGTCGTCGCGGGCGCCGAGGGTGAGACCGAGGACCCGGGGGCTCCGCGCGTCGGCGTGCAGCACGTAGGGCCCCGGGGGGAGCGCGACCGACAGCGTGCGCTCGGGGCTCGCGCCGACCTCGGCGACCACCCGTCGGTCCGGATCTGCGATCACGATGGGGCCGAGCCCGACCAGCTCGGGCGGCACCCGCAGGCGCGCTTCCTCCGCCGCCACCCGGGTCAGCACCGCGTCTCCGTGACCGAGCAGCGCGACGTCGAACGAGGGGTGCTGGGGCCCCCCGAGGGTGCCCTCGGTCGAGGCGAGGGTGCGCGCGTAGGCGTAGTCGTAGGCCTCCGACAGGGTGACCGCGCCGTCGCCGCTGCGATCCGCGGCGCCCCGCAGCCCCGCCGTCAGGGCGTGGGTGAAGAAGCTCCCCTGCAGCGCATCCGCCTCCTGGGCGACCTCGTCGGGGGCGCTCGACGTCAGGTAGGCCACGCCGTGCAGCGGCGCCTCTGCCGCCTCCTCACCAGGCACGTGGGCGCCGCCCTTGGTGCGAAGCAGGGCGCCCGAGTGGCACGCGTCGACCACGACCAGCCGCAGATCGGTGTCGATCGCCTCGACCCGCTCGCGGAGCTCCGAGAACGGCAGGCGCGCCTTTCCGAACCGCAGGCCCTCGGCGTCCGCGTGGCCCGTGAGGTTGAGGGGGCTGAACCCCTCGCGGGCGGTCCGCCCGTGGCGGACCGCCGAGGTGGTGGCGAAGATGGCGGCGCTGCCCGCGGCGAGCGCCCAGCCGACGGCGCGGCCGCGGCGACGTCCCCGCAGCCGGGTGGCGACCGCGGCGCGGCGGTCGAAGTCCTGGGTCGAGGGTGGCCACGTCGCCGAGGGCGAGGGTGACGTCGGTGGCGAACCCTCCGCGGGGGGCCTCGAGGCCGAGGAGCCAGTGCCCCGGGGGCACGCTCACCCGCAGCGCGCGCCCGGCCTCCTTGTGGACCTCGAGGGCGAGCAGCCCGGCCTCGTCCCGGACGAACAGGTGGCCCTGCAGCGGGTTGGTGAGCGCGAGCCACGCCCCGGGGCGGCGGAGGTCGGTCATCACGAGGTCGCCGGTGCCCGACAGCTGGAGCTCGCGGACGGGCCGCTGGGTGGCGCCCGAGGCCGCCGCGACGGACAGCCGGGTGGCGTCGTACGCGTAGCCGTAGGCCTCGTTGAGGGTGACCCGGCCGTCGTGGTCGGCGTCGGCGGCGCCCCGCAGGCCCGCCACCAGCGACACCGTGAAGAAGCTCCCGCCGAGCGCATCGGAC
>CAYMSU010000571.1:0-3707 GCA_964393165.1 uncultured Enterobacteriaceae bacterium | reverse complement strand
GGCAATCCGGCTTTCACGCTGACGGCTCGTCTGGAGCGGCCGGTCGTCGGGCTGCCACGCCTCGCGCACGAGGTGGTGCGCCGCCTCCTCGGCGAGCCACGCCGCCGCCAGCTCCCGGGTGGGCAGCGCGCCGGCCTCGTCCCCGGCCCCCCGCCAGCCCTCGAGCCCGCCGAGCAGCAGGTTCACGCCGAAGCGATCGGTGCCCGCGAGGTCGACCCACCCCCAGCGGGGGTCGGGAAGCGCGCGCCAGCGGTACCCGGTGAGCGAGGCCACGGTGCGCGCCAGGTGGCGAGGCCGGATCGCGAACGCCGGGGCGGCCGGCGAGTGCGGCGCGAACGCGGGGTGCGCCACGATGTCGACCAGCAGGCGGGCGGCGTCCTCGTCCTCGGCGAACCGGCCCGCGAGCTCCGCCACCACCGCCTCCGGCACCGCGTCGCGGGGGATCCGGGCCAGCCACGACCAGAACCGGCGGACCGTGCACGGTCCGAACCGCGGGTCGTCGGCGATCGCGCGCCCCAGCTCCCCGAGATCCGCGACCCGCCGGCCGTGCAGCGCGGGCGCCGGCAGGCCCCGCGCCTCGCCGCCGTCGAGCTGCTCCGGCAGCCACATCGCGATCGGGTAGCACAGGGGGCGCGCCCCCTCGCAGCCGCCGTGGTGGGCGCGGAGCACGTCGCGGCGGAGGACCGCCGGCCGGAGCCCCCAGAACGCGCTCGCCACCGGGTCGAGCACGGAGTGACACGTCGCACACCGGGCGTCGTCGCGGACCGCCTCCTCCTGGCGCAGCGGATCCACCGCCCCGGCGACCGCGCGCTGCCCCACGTCGTCGCACAGCAGCGCGTCCAGCGCGTTCGCCGCCCGGGTGCGGTGCACGTTGAGCTCGCCCGACGGATGGCGGACCAGCCACGCCGAGCTCGCCAGGAGGCCCGCCGCCGGGCGGCCGTCGGGCCAGCGGGAGACCTGCCAGCGCGGGCCGTCGGGATCGTGGGGCGGGCCCCACGCCGCGGCCACCAGCGGATCCGCGAGCACGTCGTCGGCGGTCACGATCTCGCCGTAGGGCCGGCGCTCCACCACGACGTGCTCGACGAGCCGCAGCGGAGCCTCGTCGAGGCTGTCGGCGAGGCGGGCCCCCGGCACGCCTGCGAGCGCGCCCACCGAGGGCAGCTTGCTCTGGGTGTCGAAGCGCACCAGCAGGTCGTCGGCGTGCAGATCGCGGACGAGGGCGCGGAACGCCGCAGTGTCGATCGGCCAGCTGCGCACGAGGGCCCCCAGCTGGGTCGGATCCGCGCGGACCGCCCCGATCTCGTGGGGCTCCGGGGGCGCGCTGCGCAGCAGGATCGACGCCCGAAACAGGTGGTCCGACGCGGCCCGCGCCCGATCCTCGGCGGAGGTCGGGCCTGCGTCGCAGGCGAGGAGGGTGGCGAGCAGGACGAGCATTCAGCCCGCCCATCGCACGAGACGGGGCGTTCCTTAGAACAACCCGAGCTGAGCCTCCGGACGCCGGCGGGGCCCCTCCGGATCCCACTCGATCCAGCGGGCCCGCAGCTCGCCGAGGTCGAGCGCGAAGCAGCCATCGCGGTCGCGGACGAACAGGAGGTGCCCGACCGCGCCCACGACCTCCCCCTCAACCACGCGCTCGTCTTCCACGCGCAGCTCGTTGATCGCGAGGTCGCGCGACTGCACCGCGAGCGCCGGCTGCTCCACGAACATGGGCGCGTGCAGGTAGGGGTGGTGATCCTCGTCGAGGATCGCGGGCAGGCTCTCCGCCCCGTCCGCCACCAGCGCGCGGGCCTCGGCATCGGACATGCTGCCCCGCAGCAGGCTCGTCTTGCGCGACCGGCGCATGGTCTCGGTGAACCCGCTCGCCACGAGCCGCGCCTCCATCTGCTTGATGGTGGGCCCCGGCCCCCGCGCCACCCGGGCCGCGGCCAGCGGCCCCTGCTCGACGACCCGCTGCTCCCGGCGGTGATCGGCCGCGGTGCCGACCTTGAGCGCGTCGTCGCCGAAGCACGCGAGGTACAGGTGGTGCGGCCCCTGGCAGTACTGCTGCATGGCCAGCGGCAGGCGCGGGCACCGCAGGCCGTCACAGGTCATGCAGGGCCGGAACGCGTCTCGCTGCTGACAGGGCCCGCACGTCTTGCCGCGCGTGGCGCGCCGCTGGTCGGGGCACGGCTGCCAGGCCCGCCCGTCGTGGTGGCCCGTGCAGTACCGGCCGGGCAGGATCCGGAAGGACAGGGGCCCCTCGAGCCGGTGGGCGCCGGCGGTGAGCGTGGCCGCCCGCGACCAGGTCCGCAGCAGGACGCCCCCATCGTCCCACGTCCAGCCGACGACCAGCACCGATTGCCCCATCCGCGCCCTTTATCGTCCCCGACATCGGGTATCTCCTCTGGGATGCTCCGCCGCACCAGCCTCCTGCTCACCCTCGCCTGCACCGCCCCCGACGCGGGGATCGTCGCTCGGCGGCCGCCCCCGCCGTGCGCGGATCCCGCGGCTCGGCGTGTCCAGCCTTACGACGCCGTCCTCGGGCCCACCCCCGTCGCCGACCGACCGCCCGCGGATCCCGAGCACGGCAACGGCGTGGTCGTGGCCGACTTCGACGGCGACGATCGGGCCGAGCTGATCGTGCTCGGCCCGGGCCCCGCCCGCTACCTCGAGGTGGCCGCCGACGGGCTGCAGCCGAGGGACGGGCTGCCCCCGCTCGAGGGCACCTTCGGGGGGGCCGCGGCCGACGACGACGCCGACGGCGACCTCGACGTCTACGTCACCGGCTACGGCCGGCCGAACACGCTCCTCGCCAACGACGGCACCGGCACGTTCACCGACGTCACCGAGGGGTCGGGGACGGCTGGCCCGCCCGACGGCCGCCACGCGGGCGCGGCGTGGGGCGATCTCGACGGCGACGGCGACCTCGACCTCGTGGTCGCAGGCCACGGGGATCCCCCCGAGCGGCGGGGGGCGCCGTTTCCGCCCGGGCACCGGAGCCTCCTGCTCCGCAACGACGTGGGCGACGGCGGCGGGTTCACCGACCTCTCGGACGCCCTGCCCGCCCGCCTGCACCGCGCCTACACCTTCGTGCTCACCCCGCTCGATCTCGACGGCGACGGGGACCTCGACCTGTACGCGGCCAACGACTTCGGCCGCCGCCTCGAGCCCGGGCTCCTGGCGTGGAACGAGGGCGGGGACTGGGTCCTCGACGATGGCGGGGCAGGCCTCGACCTGCCGGTCGCGGCCATGGGCACGGGCATCGGCGACGTCGACGAGGACGGCCGCTGGGATCTGCTCGTGTCCGCCTGGGGCTCGCTGGTGCTCGCCACGTCGACCCCCGACGGCCGCTGGGTCGACGCCGCCGACGCGCGCGGCCTCGTGCCCGCCGCCGCCGACGACCAGGTCGTGGGCTGGGGTGCGGAGCTCGTCGACCTCGACAACGACACCCGGCTCGACGCCGCCGTCGTCTTCGGCCACCTCGACACCCCCCGGGTCGACAACCCCGTGGCCCAGCCCGACGGCGTGTGGCGGCAGGCCGACGACGGCGGGTTCCTGCCGGTCGCCGCCCCCTGGGGCCTCGACCACCGCGGGGCGGCGCAGGCTCTCGGCGTCGCCGATCTGAACCTCGACGGCTACCTGGATCTCGTCGTGCCGGACCTCGCCGGGCCCCGCGGGCCCACCTGTCGCGGTGCGGCGACCGCCGCTTTCTCGAGGTCCGCCTGGCC
>CAYMSU010000570.1:0-3711 GCA_964393165.1 uncultured Enterobacteriaceae bacterium | reverse complement strand
CGAGGTTCCGGGTTCTGCCGAGCGCCCGTATCGCGCCCGCGGCAACGAGCCCGGCTGGCACGTATCGTTTGCCGCCGGACTTGCCGAAATCACGGCTGATTACGGCGTGACCACGCAAGAGATTCCGCGCCCAAACGCGCAGCCGGTGCCGGGGGCCTATGAATTCACCATGCCCGAGGCCAAAGCGCATCTGCGGATCGAAGAACGCATATGCCATGACGACATGACCGGGATGCCCTACCCCGATAGCGCGCAGTTGACGATCGGTGACCGGGTTCTGCGCGGCTGTGGCGGCGATCCCGCCGATCTGCTGACCGGCGACGCATGGCGGATCACCGCTCTTGGCGATGCCGCGCTGGTCGAGCCCGACCGCCTCACTCTCAACTTTCTTGACGCGGGTCGGGTGGCCGGAAGCGCCGGCTGCAACCGCATCGTCGGCGGTTTCTCCCTGACCGGCGAAAGCCTGCGATTCGGGCCGATGGCGCCTCGCACACGATCAGATCGCCCCACGGGGCCACCGTGAGGTTGTCGGGGTTCACGAGCTCCCCCTCGCCCTCCGCCTGCGCCACGAGCGTGAGCACGCCGCCGTCGCCCTCGGGCTCGAGCCGGAACACCTGGCCCTGGCCGGTCGGCCCGCCGGACGTCGACGTGAAGAAGATCACGCCGGCTTGCTCCCAGCAGCCCTCCCCTCGCGCGATGATCGCCGCGCCCCCGAGGCGCGCCTGCTCCCGCGTGCGCATCTGCTGCGCGCGGGCATCGGGCACAGGGACCCATTGCACCTCGAAGGTGTCGCCCACCCGGCGCCCCTCGCGGAGATCCGCGGTGGGCTCGCCCACTACCGCCAGCGCCTGCAGGGCACCCACGAAGGGCTGATCCTCGTCGACCGGGACGAACCGGTAGAACGCGCTGTCCGACACGTCCTCCGTGAGGTAGGCGATGTGGGTGCGCGGGTCGACGGCCACGGCCTCGTGCTTGAAGCGGCCATAGCTGCGGATCGGCCGCGCTTCCTGCACGCCGGAGGCCTCGGGATCGCACAGGAACACCCACCCGTGGCCCTCCTCGCCCTCGACCTCCTCACAGGACAGCCAGCCCCACGGCGACGGGCCTCCCGCGCAGTTCCGCAGGGTGCCCGTGAGCACCAGGTTGCTGGAGACGACCTCCCGGGTGGCGGGGTCGAGGACCAGCCGGCTGACCCCGCCCACGGCCCCTTCGTCGAACGCCTCGGGCAGCGCATTGCGGCCCCGACCGGTCTCGTGGTTCCGCATGAGCACCCAGTTGCCGTCGGCCCCCTCGAAGCACGCCATCCCGTCCGGAAGGAGCCCGGCGGGGTTCCCGTCGCTCATCGGGTCGCCCCTGGTCTGCAGCACGCGGTAGGAGAACCCCTGTGGCAGGTCGAGGATCCCGTCGGGATCGGCCTTCAGCGGCCCGAATCCGCTCTGCCCGAACGACCGACGAGCCACGACGACGGTGGCTCCAGCGGCGATCAGCGCCGCTCCTCGCAAGAAGTCTCGACGGAGAATCCGCATCGGCTTTTGCCCCCGACCAGGTGTCACACGCCACCCGGCGCAGGACCAGCCCGCAGCGCGGCAACCGCACACGCTATGGTGAGGGGTCCGGAGGACGTGGATGCTGGCGCTGCTCGCATCGCTGTCGTGGTCGGGATGTACCCCCCCGCCGCCGGTCGACGATCCGGCCTGCGTGGATCTCGCCTGGGCCGACGAGGATCGGGACGGCTTCGGCGGCGTGTTCCTCGGCCGGGTGTGCGCGCGCGGCCCGCAGGAGGTGGGCAACGGCGACGACTGCGACGACCGCGATCCGGAGGTGAGGCCCGGGGCAGCCGACGGCTGCGATGGGATCGACAACGACTGCGATCTCGAGGTCGACGAGGACGCCGAGCGCTTCTCCTGGTTCCCTGACGACGACCGGGATCGGTTCGGCGACGCGAGCCGCGAGGTGCGGGCGTGCTCGCTGCCCGGGTCCGGCTTCGTGCGGATCGCGGGCGACTGCAACGACGCCCGCGCCGACGTGAACCCGGCCGAGGTCGAGATCTGCAACGGGGGAGTCGACGACGACTGCAACGGCTTCGTCGACGACGCGGATCCCGGCCTCGACCCGCGCACCACCACGGTGGGCTACCCCGACGAGGATCGCGACGGGTTCGGCAACTGGTTCTACGGCGAGCGGCGGTGCGCGCTGCCCCCGGGCTGGGTCGAGAACGGCGACGACTGCGACGACACGAACGACCGGAGCTACCCGGGCGCGGTCGAGATCTGCGACGAGCGCGACAACGACTGCGACGGCGCGGTCGACGACGACGACGACCACGTCAGCCCGGGCAGCCAGATCGAGCTGTTCTGCGACCTCGATGCAGACGGCTTCGGTGATCCGGCCGCCCTGTGCCGCGTGTGCCTGCCCACGGTGGGGATCGCGGTGCTCGACGACTCCGACTGCGACGACGACGATCCGCTGGCCACGGTCGAGCAGGAGTGGCTCGCGGACACCGACGGCGACGGATTCGGCGGCCTGCCCGCGCGGCACGTGCAGTGCCTCAACCCCGACGACGGCACGGTGCCCGAGGCGCTCGGGATCGACTGCGACGACGACAACGCGACGATCTACCCCGAGGCCCGGGAGATCCCCGGCGACGGCATCGATCAGGACTGCGACGGCACGAAGGACTGACGCCGGGGCGCGGCTACGCCGTGGAGACTACGCCCCCACGCCGCAGGGAGGCGCCTCGCACCCCGGCTCCCGCTCGGGCTGCAGCGTGGCGTGCGCCACGCCGAACCGCTCCCGGAGCACCTCCCGAGACGCCCGACACACGCGCTCCGCGAGCGCCTCGTCGGCGAGCACGAGGTGGGCGCTGACGATCGCGTGCTCGCCGTCGAGCGACCACGCGTGCAGGTCGTGCACCCCACGGACCCCCTCCACCGCGAGCAGCGCATCACGCACCCCCTCGACGTCGAGCGACGGCGGCGGCAGCTGAAGCAGCACGCGGCCCGCGTCGCGCACCAGGGTGGCCCCGCTCACCGCCACCAGCCCCGCCACGAGCAGCGACACCGCGGCGTCTGCAGCCGGGAACCCCGCGATCACCAGCCCCGCGGCGACGATCGCGCCCACCGAGCCCAGGGCATCGGCCAGCATGTGGGCCAGGGCCGCCCGCACGTTGAGGTTCTGGGCCTCGGACCGCATCAGCACCAGGGCGCTCGCCAGGTTCACCAGCAGCCCGAGCACCCCCACCACGAGCACCGGCCGACCAGGCACCAGCGGCGGCCCCATCTGCAGACGGCTCACCGCCTCGAACACGATCCAGGCGCACGCGCCCAGCAGGATCAGCCCGTTCAGGAAGGCGCCCAGGACCTCGGCGCGGGCCAGCCCGAAGGTCATCGCCGCCGACGCTGGCCGGCGCGCGAGCTGCGCCGCCGCCAGCGCGAGCACCAGGGCCCCGACGTCGGACAGCATGTGGGCGGCATCCGACAGCAGCGCGAGCGAGCCTGTGTACAGGCCCACCCCGGCCTCGGCGACGAAGAACGCCCCGTTGAGCGCCAGCGCCGTCGACAGCGCCCCGCGGGCGTCGGGCCCGTGGGGAGAGCGGTGGTGGTGGTGGCCGTGCGACAAGCGGGGTCCTCGGGGGCTGGAGCCCTCCATAGCTTCGTGGCTCTCCGCTCCCCACGGTCACTCCGCGGGCACCCCGACCCCCGTCATCGGCCG
>CAYMSU010000569.1:0-3720 GCA_964393165.1 uncultured Enterobacteriaceae bacterium | reverse complement strand
GAACCTCCAAGCCCCGCAACGACAGGGCACAGGACCTATTCGGATCGCACAGGACCTATTCGGATCGGGGGGGAACGAGCGGCAGGGGGCGCGCGACGAGCAGGCCGGAGACGGCGTTGCGATCGAGGAAGACCTCGATTGGCTCGTGGACCACCCGGCCAGCGGATCGGCCGGCGTGCCGCAGCCCGAGGGGCGCGCCCTCCGCGGGCATCAGCAGGCCGACGTGGAACGTGTCGAGATCGTCGCGATCCGAGAGGAACGCGACGACGTCGCCCGGCTGCGCCGCCCCTTCGAGCGCGGGCACGGCCTCGGTGGGCAGGTACCGGAGCCGCCACTGCTGCGTGGGGTAGCCGGGGAGCACCGACAGCTCCCGCAGGGTGCCCGGCTGCACGTGGTGCTCCGGCAGCAGCTCGCGGACGAGGCCCGCGCGCTCGTTCCGTTCGATCCACCGGTTCATGTAGTGGTTTCGATCGATCCAGGTGAGCCGGCCCCGGTGGTACCGCAGCGCCTGCAACCGGAGCGGAAAATCGCTCGGCTCGGCCGAGGTCGCGAGCGCGACCACCGACTCGGCAAAGGTCACACAGTCGAACCCGTCGAGCCGGGTGACCCGCTGCTCGGCCTCGGTCGGGCCGCCGATCAGGCTGAACGCGAGGTAGGGCCGGCCCTCGAAGGCGGCGCTGATCGCCTCGAGGCGGTCGGGCAGCGCGTACAGCGATGCCACGGTGGCGAGGATCGCAGCCACCTCGGCCTCG
The DNA here is from genome assembly GCA_964393165.1 of uncultured Enterobacteriaceae bacterium. Taxonomy (GTDB): domain Bacteria; phylum Myxococcota_A; class UBA796; order UBA796; genus DRPG01. The sequence goes on along the minus strand of CAYMSU010000569.1, from coordinate 2,968 downwards.
TCGGCGAGCGGGGAGATCGCGTCGGACATGCCCCGAACTTAGCCCACACGGCGCAGCCGTGGCCGCACGGCCCCCCAGATCCTATGAAGAGGGTGCCAACCAGACCTGGACCGGCGCTTCAGTCGGCCGGGATCCGCGGAGGGCCGCTGTCATGCGAACCATGTTCAAGTCCAAGATCCATCGGGCGACCGTCACCCAGGCCGACCTGCACTACGAGGGTTCGGTCACGGTCGACGAAGACCTGCTGGATGCCGCCGACATCCTCGAGCACGAGTGGGTCGCGATCTGGAACGTCACCAACGGCGAGCGGGTCGAGACCTACGCCCTGCGCGGGGAGCGCGGCAGCGGCGTGATCTGCGTGAACGGGGCCGCCGCCCACCGGTTCTCCCCGGGCGACGTGGTCATCATCGCCACGCGCACCTCCATGGGCGAGGAGGAGGCCCGCCGGCACCGTCCCACTGTCGTCATGGTCGACGGCGGCAACCGGATCGTGGAGCGCAACCTGCAGGAAATCCCCGGGCCCGCCCGGCGCGCAGAGCCCGCGCAGGCCTGACCAGCCCCGTCCCGAGGCCCGCGCGGGCGCACTGCCGCGTTGACCACGGCAGGGCGAGGGTCCATCATGCAGCGAGTCTCCGCCGGAGTGTCCGTGCCTGCTGTCCTGCTGCGCGTCCTGGTCGCGTGCACGGTCGTCGCGTGCACCCTCGGTCGCCCCCAGGTGACCCCGTGCCGCGACGTGCGGGACTGTCGCGAGGCCTTCGGCTGGGGCACGACCTGCGGCGACGACGGGTACTGCGCGCCGGTCGAGCTGGACGAGCGCTGCGACCTCGTCGAGCCCGGGGACCTGTTCTCGCAGCCCGAGGACCACACCGACCGGATCGTGTTCGGCAGCGTCTACGACCGAGCGTCGTTTCCCCTCGAGATGCAGTCGATCGCGCTGGCGCTCCGGCAGGCCAACGACAACAACGGCATCGACGGCCGCTTGTTCGGGCTCGTGCAGTGCAACAGCGGCACCGACGAGGCCAGCGCCTCGCTCACCGACTACCTCGCCCGCACCCTGGGGGTCCCCGCGATCGTGGGCCCGGCCACCTCGGGCCGCGTCGAGGCCGCGTACCGGATCGCGAGCGAGGTCGACACCCTGGTGATCAGCCCCTCCGCCACCTCTCCGGCGCTCACCACCCTCGATGGGCTCCGCCACACGAACCAGTCCCCCGGCCTGCTCTGGCGCACCGCGCCTCCCGACGACCTCCAGGGCCTGGTCATCGCCCAGGACGTCGCGTTCCGGGGGAAGTCCACCGTCGCGGTGATCCACGAGACGGGGCCCTACGGCGAGGGTCTGGCCGACGTGTTCGGCCAGGAGTTCACCGGCTCGGTCGACCGGTTCCCGTTCTCCACCCCCAGCGAGCGCGACGCCGCCATCCTCGACGTGAACGCCGACGCCGCCTACGACGAGGTCCTGTTCGTCTCGTCGGAGACGCGCGACATCCGGCAGTTCCTGCTCGGCGCCGCCACCCTCGGCTGGGACCGGGGCATCTTCCTGACCGACGGCGCCTTCGACACGGACCTCCTCGAGGCCGCGCGCACAGGCGGGGCCATCGGCTTGCTCCCCCTGATCCGGGGCACGCACCCGGCGGAGCCCTCGGGCGACGTCTACCAGCAGTTCGTGGCGAGCTTTGCGGCCGCGTTCAGCGGGCTCGACGCCACCTCCTCGGCGTTCACTCCCTACGCGTACGACGCAGCGTGGCTCACGGCCTACGGCGCGGCGTGGGCCGTCTCCAACGAGCCCGACCTCGGGGGCACGAGCCTCGCGCGGGGGCTCCGGCGGGTCTCCAGGGGCCCCGACCTGCCGATCCGACCGTCGAGCTGGAGCGAGATCCGCGCCACCCTCGAGGCCGGGGATCCGGTCGACGTGCAGGGAGCGTCGGGGACGCTCGACTTCGACCCGCAGACCGAGGAGACGTCGGCGCCGATCGACGTGTGGGCGGTGAACGCCACGAACGACGGGTTCGTGATCCTCGGTACGGTCAACCCGTGAGGGCGGCGCGAGGGGCTACCACCGGTAGCCGACGGCCACGTGCGACGGGCCCGCGCGCCACGCCACGCCTGGCCGCGCCGCCCGCGGCTTCGTGACGGCCACGATCAGCCCCGTGAGCGCCAGCGTGCCGCCGACCGCGAACGATGCATCGGCGAGGACCGCCGCCTGCTGGCCCTCGAGGAGCTCCGCCTCCGCCGCGGACTGGCAGAGCCGGCCGCGAGGGGTGTCGGCGCACGACTGCAGGCCGAGGGCCCGGGCGCTCTGGGCGGCGAGCCCGAACCCGGCGCCGACGCCGACCAGCACGACGCCCACGCTGGCGATCCCGAGCCCCGCGCCGACCCGACGGCCCCGCGCCCCCGAACGACGGCCGAGATCGTTGGGCGACCCGTCGCCGCCGGGCTGCGCAGGCGCGACCGCAGGGCCGGGCGCCGGCGACGCAGCAGCTGCCGCCTCGCGCTGCCGCTCCTCGAGCGCGCGCATGCGGCGCTCCAGCGCCTCGCGCTCCTCCGCCTTCGCGAACGCCCGGTAGCGGGACAGCGCGCCGAGCGCGTCGTCGTAGCGCGCGAGTCGCTCGTAGGCGTTGGCCATGTTGAACAGGAACCCGGGGCGCTCGGTGAGCCGATAGCCCTCCTGCCACGCGAGGATCGCCTCCTCGTAGCGGCCCTCGCGGTAGAGCACGACCCCGTTGTGGTACAGCTCGCGGCCCCGCTCGAGCGCTTCCTCGGAGGGCGCGGAGGCCTGCGCGAGGGCCTCCGGCGCAGCGGCGAGCAGCCACAGCGCCGCCGCCCACATGGCCAGGGGTGCGGTCACGGGTCCTCCGCGAACGGGTCCACGAGGTCGTCGAGCCCGGGGAGATCGTCCTCCTCGGGCGAGGGCGCCCCCGCCTCCGCGGGGGCGGGGGCGGGCGCGGGGGCGGGCGCGGACGCGGCCGCAGGC
>CAYMSU010000568.1:0-3724 GCA_964393165.1 uncultured Enterobacteriaceae bacterium | reverse complement strand
CGACGAACACCTCGATGCTGGGCGCGTGCACACCTCGCGCGAGCAGCCAGCTCTCCCAGGCATACGCGTTGTCGTCCGCCCCGGGGATGTCCGGCAGGTACGTGTAGTCCTCGATGGCCACGATCAGAGCAGCATCGTTCTTGCCCGCGGAGCGGCGGAGCCCTGCGGGAGGCTCGTCGAGCGGAGGCCACGTGAACGGCTCGGTAGCCGCCGCCGGTTGGGCGAACAGACCACCGAGGATGAAGGCGCAAACCAAGCTTGCCTCCGATGGGGGCGAGGCGGCAGACCCTACCCCACCCCGGTCTTCGCCACCACAGGCGCCGTCACGGTCGAGATCCCGGTCGCCGCCCGCCGATGCCGCGGCGCGCGCCCGTCCAGGCTCAGATCCGCGCCCCGGGGTCTCCCGACAGGGTGAACGCCGCCCAGTAGAACGGGTGCGCCCACTTCGCCTCGGCGCGGACCGCCGCCTTCGCCGCCTCGAGGGCCTCGGCCACTGTCGCGCCCGAGCCCAGCCGCGCGTAGAACGCCGCCATCAGCGCCGCGGTCGCTTCGTCGTCGACCTTCCAATGGCTCAGGACCTGCGACCGGGCGCCCGCCAAGGTCAGCGCCCGCCGCAGGCCCACCACCCCGTCCGCCGACCGACCCAGCGACGCCACCCCCGTGTCGCAGGCCGACAGCACGGCCACCGCCGTGCCCCGCAGATCCAGCGCCAGGATCTCCGCCGCCGTGAGCAGCCCGTTGTCTTCCCGCTGAGGAGCCTCGTTCGCCCCCGCCAGGACCACCCCCGCGTCGAGCATCGCCGCCAGGATCGAGCGAGGAGCCTCCGCCGCGGGCTCCGGCGCCTGCGGCACGCGGCTCGAGCGCGTGCGCGCGTCGCCCGGGGTGATCCCGCCGCCCCCGAAGAAGCCGTGGGTGGCCACGTGCAGCACCCGAGGACGGGCCACCTGTCGCACTGCGGTCTCCGTCGCCGCCGCGCCCGACAGCACGATCACGTCGTCGCCGAGCGCCTCCTGCACGGCGGCCCCCTCTGGGGCGGTGCCCGACAGCGGGCGCCACTCCGGCCGGGACCACCCCAGGTCGTCCAGCGGCCTCATGCCCAGGCCCAGGTTCGCGTCGTAGTCGGGGCTGTGGATCACGAGCGGGGGGCCGCCCGCGTTCTCCTCGGACGGCTCGGGCACGAGCTCCCGGCCGCTGCCGACGTAGGTCACCGGAGTCCCCTCGAGCGGGGATCCGCCCAGCACCACGTCGAACGGCACCAGCCCCAGCGCCCCCTCCTGTGCGACGACAAGCCGGGTCACGCCGGCGAGGACCCCTGCAAAGGGCTCGACCACCGCCGCGTAGACCGCGGCACGAGCGGTGTCGATCGGAGCGCGGCGCACGATCGCGGCCCGCAGGCCCTCCGCATGCGCCGTGATCGCGTCGGCCGACCCGAGGTCCACGAGCACGTGGTGCCCGTTCGCGCGGAGCACGAGCCCCGCGAAGCGCTCGCCGGGCCCCGGGGGCACCGCGAAGCCGGGAGGATCCGGCCGGTACCGCACGATCTCCAGCAGCGCGGCGCCGGGCGACAGCCCGCTCGCCACCTCGGCGATCTCGACCGGCGCGGGCGGCCGCCGGAACCACCCGGCGTTTTTCGTGACGAGGTCGAGGATCACCTCGACCGCCGCCATCCGCACGTTGTACAGGCCCCGGAGTTGCTCCACCGCCACGGGCGTCTCCGGCGAGGCGCCAGCAAACGCGCTCACTCCGTGGATCTCGCGGTAGAGCCGGGCCGGGCCCCGGACCTCCTGGCGACCGCGCGCGCTCCGCCGCCGCGGATCGTCCTCCGCCCGCCGAGCGTCCGCCAGCAGGTCCTGCTCGAGGTCGAGGAGCCGCCCGCGCCGACGCAGGACGCCCTCCAGCGCGGTCGTCCGGTGCTCCTCCGAGGGCTCCACGAGCGCCAGCGTGATCGCCGTGCCGAGCGTCTCGTCCATGGCCGAGAGGAGCGCCCGCTGCAGCTCGGGGGGCTGCGCGAACCGCTCCGCCAGGGCCTTCTCCTCGGCCCGCATCGCGGCCGTCAGGTGTGCGTACCCCTCGCCGACCCGCCCCTCCCGGAGCGCCTGGCGCGCCGCCTCGATCGCGCGTCGCGGCGACTCCTCGGGGAGCGTCGCACGGTCGACCGCGAGCGCCTCGCGAAAGTGCTCGAGGGCCGCAGCCTCGCTGGCCTCCGTGCGGATCAGGAGCCCCGCGTGCTGCCGCAGGCGCCCCGCGAGGTCGGCGTGGCTCCGGGACTGCGAACGGGTGATGCCCACGGCCCGTGCGGTCACCTCGACGGCCTCCTCCACGGCTCCGCGCGCGATCAGCTGCGCCGCCAGCGCGTCGAGCGCCTCGAGCACGGCCGGGTGGGACGGCCCCCACGCGTCCTCGAGCCTCGCGAGGGCCTGGCGGACGAGGTCCTCGGCCTCCTCGCGGTGGCCCCGCAGGGCGCGCACCTCTGCCAGCCGGAGCGAGGCGGTGGCGAGCAGGTCGCAGCTCCGGTGGGCGAGGGCCCGGAGCGTGCAGCCTGCCACCGCGACGCGGGCCGCGCGGCGAGCGAGCTCTTCCCGGGCCACCCCGAGCGTGGCCTCGGCCTCGTCGAGTCGCCCTACCAGGCCCAGCACCTCGCCGAACGCCACCAGATGCTCAAGCTGCTCCGCCGAAGCCTCCCCCACCCCAGCGAGCTCGTCGGGGAGCGTGCGGGTGGACGGGAGGAAGAAGTCTCGCGTCTCGTACTCGGCCCGGCCAGGAGCTCCCAGCTCCGCCCGAACCCGGGCCAGCCGCACGTTCGAGCGCAGCGCCCACGGGCGCACGATGCCGCGCGGGACGACCCCGTCGCGCGGCAACCCGCGGCCCACGTAGGCGTGCATCGCCTCCTCACGCCGACCCGCCTCCCGGAGCCGGTCGCCGAGCACCAGCGTGTGCTCGTAGGCCGACGGATCCTGCCGCATCCGCGCCCGATGCACCGCCACCTGCGCCGCGTGCACCGCCCCCTCGAGGTCTCCTCGGTCTCTGCGGATCACCGACCGCAGCGACCACGCGTCGAGATCCGTCGCCTCGTCCTCCAGCGGCCGCGCCAGGGACGCCTCGGCCTCGGCGAGGAGGCCCGCCGCGTACTGTGCCTGCGCGCGCGCGAGCGCGCCCTCGGGTGCCGCCTGCACCGCGGGATCGGCGGCCAGGGCGGCGTAGGCCAGCCACAGGCAGCTCCCCCAACCGAACATCCCCATCTCCGGTCCCCAGCCGCTAAGCTCCGCCGCGGAGGGTACCCCATGCACCTCGCGCCCGTCCTGCTGGCCTGCCTGGCCCCCTCCGCTCACGCCAGCGACGTGTACCGGGAGGAGGACTGGGTGCCCCTCGAGGGGGCCTCGTTCACCATGAGCGACGGGCGAAGGGCCGTGCGCGGCAGCCGCTACACCGGCCTCGAGGGCCGCCCGCACCAGGTCACGTTGTCGCCCTACGCGATCCTGAGGCACGAGGTCACCCAGGGGGAGTTCAACGGGGTCATGGGGTTCAACCCGAGCTACTTCGCGGACTGCGGCCCGACCTGCCCCGTGGAGCAGGTCAGCTGGTACGACGCCCTGCGCTTCGCCAACGCCCTGTCGGTCCGCGAAGGCCGAACGCCCGCCTACGCATGCGAGGGCGACCGGGTGTACTGGCGCGCCGAGGCCGGCGGCTACCGGCTGCCGACCGAGGCCGAGTGGGAGCACGCGGC
>CAYMSU010000567.1:378-3727 GCA_964393165.1 uncultured Enterobacteriaceae bacterium | reverse complement strand
CGTTCGTGAGCCGGTTGGTGAGCGACTCCGGGAAGTGCAGGGCCATCCACACGCAGCCGCGCTTCATCCGGGGGCTGACCCAGACCACCGCCTCGAGCTCCCCCCGGCGCGACTGCACCCGCACCCGATCGCCGTCGTGCAGCCCGCGGCGCGCGGCGTCCTTGCGGTGCATCTCGAGGAAGTTCTCGCGCTGCTTGGCCATCGGCCCGCTGGCCCGCCGCGTCTGGGTGCCCGCATTGTAGTGGTAGAGCGTGCGGCCGGTCGACAGCAGCAGCGGGTAGTCCTCGTCGGGCAGCTCGTCGCTCGGGCGGTAGGCGATGGGCTGGAACGCCCCCTTGCCGCGGATCGGGCCGTCGCCGTGCAGCGTGGGGGTGCCCGGGTGGTCGGGGGTGGGGCAGGGCCACTGCAGCCCCTGTTCCTCGGCGTCGAGCCGCTCGTGGCTGATGCCCGAGAACTTGTCGGACAGCGCCGCCATCTCCGCGTAGACCTCGCCGGGGTCCGCGTAGTGGGGCATCGGGTAGCCGACCGCGCGGGCCAGGTCACAGATGATCTCCCAGTCCGCGCGGGCCTCGCCGGGCGGGGGCACGGCCTTGCGCACGCGCTGCACGCGGCGGTCGGAGTTGGTGAACACCCCGTCCTTCTCCGCGAAGCAGGCGGCGGGCAGGATCACGTCGGCGAAGCGGGCCGTCTCGTTCAGGAAGATGTCCTGCAGCACGACGAACTCACACTGGTTGAGGCCGCGCTCCACCTTCTCGGCGTTGGGCTCGGACAGCACGATGTCTTCGCCCACGACGTAGAGGCCCTTGATCCGGCCAGCGGCCATCTCCTTCATCATCACGTTGAGGTTGAGGCCCTCGTGGGGCGACAGGTCGACGCCCCAGGCCGCCTCGAACTTGGCCTGGGCGGCGGGGTCGTCGACCCGCTGGTAGCCCGGGTAGTAGATGGGGCTCGCCCCCGCGTCGTTGGCGCCCTGCACGTTGTTCTGCCCGCGCAGCGGATTCATGCCGGTGCTGCGCTTGCCGAGGTGCCCGGTCATCAGCACCAGGTTGGCGAGCCCGTACACGTTGTCGGTCCCGTGGGTGTGCTCCGTGATCCCGAGGGTGTAGTAGATGCCGGCCTTCTCGGTGGTGGCGTACAGGCGGGCGGCGGTCCGGATGTCGTCGGCCGGCACGCCGGTGATGGTCTCCGCCCACTCGGGGGTGGTCTCGGCGTAGGCCTGGCGTACGGCGTCGAGGTTCTCGGTGTGCGCGTCGATGAACGCCTGGTCCACCAGGTTCTCGGCGAGGATCACGTGGCCCATGGCGGACAGCAGGGCGACATCCGTCCCTGGCTTGAGCTGCAGGTGCATGTCGGCGATCTGGGTGAGCCAGATCGACCGCGGATCCGCCACGATCAGCTTGGCGCCGTTGCGGACGGCCTTCTTCATCTCCATCGCGATGACGGGGTGGGCCTCGGTGGTGTTGGACCCGATCACGAACATGAGCTCGGTGTCCCGGATCTCCGGGATCGAGTTGGTCATCGCCCCTGCTCCGAACATGGTCACCAGACCGGCGACCGTGGGAGCGTGTCAAGTGGCGGCACACTGGTGGCAGTTGTTCGTTCCGAACGCCGCCCGGGAGAGCTTCTGGACGAGGTAGTTCTCTTCGCCGGTGCACCGGCTCGAGCTGATGAAGCCCAGGGCATCGGCGCCGTGGCGGCCCTTGACCCCGAGCAAGCCCTCGGCCGCGACCTTCAGCGCGTGCTCCCAGCTGGTGGGCACGAGCTCACCCTGATCGTTGCGGATCATCGGCTGGGTGAGCCGCTCCTCGTGGTGCACGAACTCGTAGGCGAACCGGCCCTTGATGCAGGTGTTGCCGTCGTTCACGGTGCGGCCTGGCTCGGGCGACGTGATCCGCACGATGCGCTCGTCCTTGACGTGAAGATCGAGCTGGCAGCCCACCCCGCAGAAGTTGCAGGTCGTGCGGACCTTGGTCTCCTCGCGCCAGTCGGACTGCCGGCTCGGCTTCTCGGTCATCGCCCCGGTGGGACACACTGCGATGCAGCCTCCGCACATCTCGCAGGTGGTGTCGAGCAGGCCGCGCTGGTCGGCGGTGGCGATCGTGGTCTGCGCCCCGCGGTTCGCGAGCGTGATCGCGGAGACGGCCTCGATCTCGTCGCAGTAGCGCACGCACAGGTTGCACAGCACGCAAGCTTCGGGGTCGAAGTGGATGTACGGGTTCGCATCTTCCCGGTAGGTGCGATCGGCGCGGATGGATGGCAGCTCGACGGTGGGCCCGTGCGCTTGGACCTGCTCGCGGAGGCGGTTGCCGGCCCCGCGCTCCTGGGGGAGCCCGTCGGCATCGAGCTCGTGGTCGGCCATGTAGAACGACAGGAGCAACTGCCGGTGGCGCTTGATCCGCTCGCTGTCGGTCTGGACGACCATGCCGGGGGCGGCCGCGAACTTGCACGCGGGCTGCAGGCGCCGCTGGCCCTCGATCTCGACGAGGCACATGCGGCAGGAGCCCATCGGGTCTACCCGGTCGTCGTGGCACAGCGTGGGGACGTCGCAGCCGGCCTGGCCGGTCGCCCGCAGCACGGTCGAGCCCGCGGGGATCTCGACCTCGCGGCCGTCTACCGTCAGTCGGATCGTGTGCTTCATCCTCCGAACTCCTCGGGGAAGTGGCGCTTGGCAGTGAGCAGGGGCAGGCTGGCGGTCATCCCGAGCCCGCAGATCGACCCTTCTTCCATCTCCCAGTGTACATCCTCGACCTGGGCGAGCGCATCCGCCGCCCGCCCGTCGAGGAACCGATCGAGGGCCTGGCGCTGCAGAGAGCAGCCGATGCGGCAGGGGGCGCACTGGCCGCAGGTCTCGTCTTCGAAGAAGATCTGCTGCCACTGGGCCGCGCGGGCCATGTCCACCTCGTCGGACAGCACCACCACCCCGGCGCTTCCGAGCATCGAGCCCTGCGCTTGCAGCGGCTGGAAGTCGAGGGGGACGTCGCGGGCGGCAATCGGCAGGAACCCCGAGGCCGCGCCGCCGGGCGAGAACGCCTTGGGGGTGCCCCGGTAGCCGCCGGCCACCTGCACGAGCTCGTCGAGCGACACGCCGATCGGCAGCTCGTACACGCCCGGCCGGGCGACGTGGCCCGACAGGCAGTACAGCTTGGTGCCCGCTCCGGTGCGGCCCTGGTCCCGGAACCAGGCGCCCGAGCGCTCCACGATCGCCGGCACGCAGGCGAGCGTCTCGACGTTGTTCATGAGCGTGGGCTGGCCGAACAGGCCCTCCTGCGTGGGGTAGGGCGGCTTGTGGCGGGGCATCCCCCGCTTGCCCTCGATCGCCTCGAGCAGGGCCGTCTCCTCGCCGCAGATG
>CAYMSU010000567.1:0-368 GCA_964393165.1 uncultured Enterobacteriaceae bacterium | reverse complement strand
GCCCTTCTGGGCCGGAAACGGAGGCCGGTTCTTGGGGTCGCCTCTTTCGCCCTCGCAGGAGTTGATCAGGGCCGTCTCCTCGCCGCAGATGTAGGCGCCGTGACCGAGCGACAGCCGCACCTCGAGGTCGTCGAGGTGAGGCGCGGCCTCGGCCAGCGCCGCCTCCAGGGACCGCCGGCAGTCCGTGAACTCGCCGCGGAGGTAGATGTAGACGACGCGCGCGCCGGTGAACCAGGCGGCGATGGCCGCGCCCTCGAGCACGCGGTGGGGCCGCCGGAGCAGGATCTCGCGGTCCTTGAAGGTGCCCGGCTCGCTCTCGTCGGCGTTGATCACCACGTAGCAGGCGGTCGAGGCGTCGGGACCCGCGG
>CAYMSU010000566.1:0-3751 GCA_964393165.1 uncultured Enterobacteriaceae bacterium | reverse complement strand
TGGGAGAGCTTCGGCTTTACACGCCGACGGTTGCAGGTTCGAGTCCTGTTCCGCCTACTCCCCACAGCTCGCCGGGAACACTGTCTCGGGGTGGTAGTTAAGTTGGTTATAACGCCGGCCTGTCACGCCGGAGGCCGCGGGTTCGAGTCCCGTCCATCCCGCCACTTCTGACCCGCTCCTGTGCGCTCTCGCGCGCAGGGGCGGTCATCGTCGTTCTGGATGCCTGCATGAGCCTTGCCCTCGTCATCGCGCTGTCTGCCTCCGCCCTCGGGAACATGATCCCGAGCAAGCGGCCGACCGACCTGGAGCGGGGCCGAGAGCTCTACGAGCGCCACTGCACGGCCTGTCACGGTGAGACCAACCGCGGGGATGGTCCGGCGGCGGCCGCCCTTGTCCACCCGGTGCCCGATCTGGTCGGAGAGGTTCGGCTCGAGCCTGGCCTCGTGGAGCTGGTGCTGAACGGCCGCGGTCCGATGCCCGCCTATCGCCCCTCGTTCGACCGGGCAGATGCGCGGCGAGTGATCATGTACATGGCGAAGGCCCACGACCCACCCTCCGACGAGGGTGAGAAGGCCAACGACAAGAAGGCCGACGACAAGAAGGCCGACGACAACAAGGCCAACGACAACAAGGCCAACGACAACAAGGCCAACGACGAAGGGCAGAAGGACGAGGCGGACGAGGTCAGGCCGGCAGACGGGCAGGAGTAGTCCGCCTCGCTCGCGGTCGTCAGGGTGCGCTCGGGGCCCCGCCGTCATGGGATTGCGGTGGGCCGAACAGATCCGCCGCGTCGGAGGTGAGCAGGGCCTCCTTCAGCACACGATCCATGTGGGACACCAGGACGATCTCGATCTCCGACGCGATGTTGGTCGGGATGTCTTCGATGTCCTTGGCATTCTCCGACGGCACGATCACTCGGCTGATGCCCCCCCGGTGGGCGGCGAGCACCTTCTCCTTGAGCCCGCCGATCGGGAGCACGCGGCCGCGGAGGGTGATCTCGCCGGTCATCGCGGTGTCGGCGCGCGCCGGGATGCCGGTGAGCGCGCTCACCATCGCGGTGCCCATCGCGATGCCGTCGCTCGGCCCGTCGGTGCGGAGGGCGTTGCCCGGGTAGTGGATGTGCAGGTCTGTCGTCTCGTGGAAGTCGGTCTCCAGCCCGAGCGCCTCGGCGCGCGACCGGATGTAGGTGAACGCCGCGTTGCCGGACTCCTTGAGCCAGTCGCCGAGGCGGCCGGTCAGCAGGAGCTTGCCCTTGCCGGCGACGGTCGCGACCTCGATGTTCAGGAGCTCGCCGCCCCACGGTGACACCGCGAGGCCCTTCACGAGGCCGATCTGATCGTCCTGCTCGCGCTGCCCGACGAGGAAGCGCGGGGGGCCGAGGAGCTTCGAGAGGTTCTTGCTGACGACCTTGATCCGGGTCTCGGGTCCGTGGGCGACCACCCTTCGGGCCACCTTGCGACAGATCCGAGCCATCTGACGCTCCAGGTCCCGGACTCCCGACTCCTTCGTGTAGTCGCGGACGGTGGCGAGAAGCGCGCGGTTGGAGATCTCCAGGTTGTCGTCGGTGATCCCGTTGAGCCGCATCTGCCTGGGCAGCAGGTAGCGGCGGGCGATCGCGACCTTCTCCTGCTCAGGGTAGCCGGACAGCTCGATGATCTCGAGGCGGTCCTGCAGCGGCAAGGGAATGCCTTGCAGCGAGTTCGCGGTGCAGATGAACGTGATCTTGGACAGGTCGTAGTCGAGATCGAGGTAGTGGTCGTTGAACTGGTGGTTCTGCTCCGGGTCGAGGACCTCGAGCAGGGCGGCCCCGGGGTCCCCTCGGAAATCCGCGCTCATCTTGTCGATCTCGTCGAGCAGGAGCACGGGGTCGACCGTCTCGGCGCGCTTCATCGCGTGGAGCAGCTTGCCGGGCATCGCCCCAATGTAGGTTCGCCGGTGGCCCCGAATCTCTGCCTCGTCTCGCACACCCCCGAGGCTGATCTTCACGAAGGGCCGGTGCGTGGCATTGGCGATGGAGCGGGCGAGGCTCGTCTTGCCCACGCCGGGGGGCCCGACGAGGCAGAGGATGGGACCGCGCATCTTCTCCACGAGGGTGGAGACGGCGAGGTACTCGAGGATGCGCTCCTTGATCTTCCGCAGCCCGAAGTGGTCGGCGGCTAGCGTAGCGGCCGCGTCGGCCAGCGTGACCGGCTCGGTGGTCACCTCGGACCACGGCAGAGCCACGATCCAGTCCAGGTAATTGCGGACGACGGTGGCCTCGGCGCTCATCATGTTCATCTGGGAGAGCTTGCGCAGCTCCTTCTCTGCGCGCGCCTGGACCTCCTCGGGCAGGTTCTTGCTGGCGAGCGCCTGCGCCAGCTCCTCGAGGTCGGACCGCCCGTCTTTGTCGCCGAGCTCCTTCTGGATCGCCTTCATCTGCTCGTTGAGCCAGTACTCACGCTGTGAGTTGTCGCGCTCGCGCTTGACCCGGCTCTTGAGCTTCTTCTCCACCTGGAGGAACTCGATCTCGGTAAGCAGCGCCTTGTAGATGCGCTCGAGGCGCTCGCGGACGTCGACCGTCTCGAGGAGGCCCTGCTTCTCCTCGAGCTTGAACTGCAAGGGGGGAACCAGCGTGTCGGCCAGCAGCTCGGGATCTTCGAGGGCGTTCACCATCAAGAGCATCTCGGGCGGGACGGCGCGGTTGAGCTTGACGTACCGCTCGAACGTCGTCTTGACCGTGCGGACCAAGGCCTCGACCTCGACCGTGGGCGCGGACTGGGCCTCGTACTCCTCGAGCTCGACCTCGAACATGGACGGGTTGTCGACGTGACGGGTGACCCGCGCACGACGACGCCCCTGCACGAGGATCTTCGTGTTGCCGTCGGGGAGCTTCAGGACCTCTTCGATCGACGCGATGGTGCCGAAGCCGTAGATGTCGTCCGCAGAGGGCTCGACCTTGTCGCCCGCACGCTGCGCGGCGAGGAAGACCTCCTTGCGCTCGGTGGCGTGCGCCGCCTCGACGGCGGCGAGGGACTTGGGTCGCCCGATGATCAGAGACATCGGCGTGTGCGGAAAGACCACGACCTCCCGGAGGGGGAGCATCGGCCAGGTCGTGCTGCCGGGAGGGTCGTTGCGGAAGAGGGGCATGACGTGCTCGGCCTTCCGTGGAGAAGGCGGGAAGGGGGGGTTCGGCTAGTGCGGTTGTATCAGCCCCAGCCCGCCTCGTTCTCGTAGACGAGGATGGGGGGCTGCTTCCTCTCCACGACATCCTCGCTGATGATGCACTCGCGGACGTTGGACTTGCTCGGCAGGTCGTACATCGCGTCGAGCATGATCTCTTCCAGAATCCCGCGGAGGCCACGGGCGCCCGCCTTGCGCTTGAGGGACTCGCGGGCGATCAGCCGAAGGCTGCCCTCGGTGAACTTGAGCTGCACGCCGTCCATCTCGAACAGCTTCTGGTATTGCTTCGTGAGCGCGTTCTTTGGCTGCGTGAGGATCTCGACGAGCGCGTCTTCGTCGAGCTCACCGAGGGTGGCGGTGACGGGCACGCGGCCGATGAACTCCGGGATGAGGCCGAACTTCATCAGATCCTCGGCCTCGACCCGGGCGAGCAGCTCGTCGTTCGAGTAGCGCCGGCTGTCCTTGGCCTGGCTGCCGAAGCCCACTTGCTGCTGGCCGAGGCGGCTCTCCACGATCTTGTCGAGCCCGACGAAGGCTCCGCCGCAGATGAACAGGATGTTGGTGGTGTCGATCTGCAGGAAGTCCTGCTGGG
>CAYMSU010000565.1:0-3761 GCA_964393165.1 uncultured Enterobacteriaceae bacterium | reverse complement strand
CTACGCGAAGCTGGCCGGCGCGGTCGGCGTGGAACTGGCGGCAGGCGCGACCGTGCCAGCGCGTGCGCAGCAGAGTCGTCGGGCCCTACGCGCTGCTCGAGGCAGACGGCGACGCGCAGACCGTCGAGGTGCTGGTCGTCACCCACGAGGACGGCGACACGCGCGTCAAGCTCGTCCGCTACGATCCCGCGGAGGGCCGCGCCCCCGTGCTCGCCGGGCTCGCGCTGCTCGACGACAAGATCGTGCCCGACGACCTCGCCGTGTGTGAGGACCAGGCCTACCTCGCACTCGACGGCCAGGTCTGGTGGCTCGAGCTGGAGGACGAAGGTGGCGTGCGGCTGCGCGCGACGTTCGGACGCGGCGCCCGGCGGGTGGACTGCACCACCACGGCGCTCGCTTGGCTCGAGCCCGAGGAGGTGGCGTTCGCGGTGATCGCCGAGGGCAGCGCCACTCGGGTGCCCGCAAAGGGCGCGCAGGACGTTGTCGTGGCGCTGAACGACGGCGTGCCCGAGGCCGTGCCCTGCGTCGCCGCGGAGGGCGCCGAGACGGCGCGCTGCGAGGTCGTCCGCTGGGACGACGACAGCGGGAGCCCGCCGCTGGTGTACTCCGACGACACGGGTACCCGCCTGGGCGACGGGACCGTCGTGCACCCGTGGCCCGCCTCGCTGGCGGTCGCCGACGTCGACGGGGACGGCGACCGTGACCTGCTGAGCGTCGTCGGGGCGCACCGGGTGGTGGTGAGCCGCACGAGCGGTCCAGGCCTTGCCCCGGCACCTCCCGAGGTATGGCACACGGTGGAGCCGCTACAGGGCGGGCTCGGCGCCCGCGACGGCGACGGCGACGGCAGCCCCGACCTTTGGCGGCTTGAGGCCGACGGCGACCTTCGGTTCACGCAACCCGCGGGCGGAGGTTAACCCCGGCCGGAGACGAGACACCAGTTCACACCGAATGGCCCGTGGTGGTTGCTCTGACCGGGTTGACCACGCCCCTCTCCACCGCCTATAAGGGCCCGTCCAGCTGAGGAACGCGCATGTCGAGCGTCAAGACCCTGGTCCCCGTCCTCCTGCTCTCCGTGGGCTGCGCCCCCCAGAGCGCAGAGGTCGTCTCGGGTAGCTTCGTGGCCTTCTTCTCGGAGAGGGTGAGCGCCTCCCTCGGCAAGGAGGAGGTCGACCCGACGGACTTCGACACGAACTACACGGTCGACTGCCGGGACGCGGGGTACTACCTCCAGGAGCAGGTCTGGAACGGCTCCGCCGCGGTACCCGATGAGTTCGCGGCCGCCGGACAGTTCGCCTGCCGGAGCGACGAGCGTGACTTCCGCCTCGAGGACTCGATCGGGTGTGGTCCGCAGGCCGCCGCCGTGCCCAACGGCTTCTCCTACTGCGGAGAGGACGGGCGCGACGGCACCGACTACGCCCAGTACCCCGCCGAGAACGAGGTCTGGATCAACCAGGCGGGCTTCCGGGTGGTCACCGAGGAGCTCGAGCCCTGGCGGGGCGAGGCCGTGATCACGGCCGAGGGCGACCTCCAGATCGGGTTCCACCACCGGCTGCCGGGCGGTGCCGACTTCCGGTTCACCTTCACGATCGACCCCGACTTCCAGCCCACGCGCTGCGACGTCCAGGACGACCTCAGTGTGAAGGCGGCTCCCTTCGATGGAGACTGGATCGAGAACTGGTCAGAGGAGCTCCCGCGGATCCTCGATCGCAATGAACGGTATCGAGCGGCGTTCGAGCACATGGAGCCGTTCCTCGAGGACGGTCGGCTGTTCTTCCTCAACGGCCAGAGCTTCCAGCGCAACCCGCGCAGTCCCGACGACGCGTGGTCGCTGCCCGACCAGTACGAAGCGGGCACCGCGCGGGGGAAGATCTCTGAGGAGCTCCTGATTCAGCGTCAGTCGATCTGGGCATTCCCCTTCGTGTATGCCGCAGTCGACGATCCGGCCGACGACGGTGAGGACGCGCCGCCGCCCCCCTTCGAGACCCAGGACCTCTGGTTCTGTGACTACGACCCCGAGGACACCTCGGAGAACCCGGCGTGCCAGAACTACCAGCCCGAGATTCGGAGCGTGTTCGAGGCCGACTCGCGGTTCGAGCCCGACCCGGGCAGTCGGTTCCCCGATCTGAACACCATGGAGGCGTTCATCGAGGAGACCGCGGACCGCACCGCCAACGAGCTGCGGCGCGTGCTGCGACCGGTGAACGGCGAGGACCCGATCTACGAGTACCGTCCCCTCACCCACATGAACCGGTGGCGCCCGCGCGACGTGCCCCCGGCGGGCTTCGATGGGTGGGGCGAGATGCACTACAACTACGTGGTGTTCAGCGGTGACTCCGAGCTCGAGGTCGGTGGTGCCGCCGAGGGAGCCTTCACTCTGGCGCTCGAGGCGCAGGACTCCTGGACGCAGGTCTTCGTCAAGGGCCGGTTCGTGATCGACCGGATCCGTCAGGACCGCTGGGTGACGGAAGACCTTCGCGAGAGCAAGGCCGAAGAGAACGACGTGGAGCTCTGCTTCCAGCAGTAGGGCCGGCGGGCGAGGAGCCGCGACTCACGCGAGCACGGCGACCCACTTCAGCGCGTCGCTGCGCACGGGCTCGCCCTCGAAGTCCATCGCCTCGTGGCGCACGGACCAGCCCGTGGCCTCGGCCATCGCCAGGAGCTCGGGTCGCTCGTACATGCGGAGCACGAGGTGCGCCCGCTCCTCGCGCCCGTCCGGGTGCTGGTAGACGTACTGTACGTGGTGCAGCCGCCGCGGGCCGTCCCACCATCCCTGCTCCCAGCTGTACAGCGGGTGGCCCGAGCGAGGGTCGGTGAACGTCCGGGGCTCGTACCGGGCGGTCGGATCCCGGTCGTACAGCTCGATGTCGGGCAGGTAGCAGTCGAGCGCGAGGGTGCCGCCCGGCCTGAGCCAGGTGCGGATCCGCCGGAGGACGGCCTGGACTTCACTCGGCCCGTCGAGGTGATGGATCGCGTTGAACGGCCACAGCACGCTCGCATAGCGGTCCCCCGGGGTGATGTGCGCGTAGTCACCCTCGAGGAGCCGCACGCGCTGGCGCACCGACGGGGGCTGCTCGGTGAGCTTGCGGCGCAGTCCCGCGAGCATGGCGGGCGCACGGTCGACGCCCGTGATCGGGACACCCGCGCGGGCGATGGGGAGCGTGAGCCGGCCCGTGCCACAGCCGAGCTCGAGCACGGGCCCGCCCGCCTGGCAGGCGTGCTCGACGTACCAGGGGACGTCCTCGATGTGACCCGCGTACTCGAGGTCGTAGAGCGTTCCGTCGGCGTAGGGATCGTCGGTCACCGGCCCTCCTCGTCGACAGCGCAGGAGGCGGCCCACGCGTGCTCGAGCAGCCGCCGGGCCAGCAGGTGGCCGTGGCGGGCGAGTGCGCCGGCGAGGGTCGCCACCCGACGGGGGCGCGCGAGGCGATCCCGCCACGTGACCCAGGCGGCCCAGCGGCGGGCGGCCGCCGGGAGGGGCCCCGGGAAGGCCAGGGCGCAGGTCGCAACCCATTCGCCAGAGCAGAGCGGCGCCACCCGGGCGAGCAGGAGGCTACCCGGCGCAAGCGGCGCCAGCGGGCAGCCCACCGCGCGGAGCACGACCGGCCCAGGAGGCCGGTAGCCCGCGGGCAGCCCGACCTCGTCGCGAAGCCAGGCGAGGCCGGGCTCCAGGCGCTCGACGCGCCAGGGAGCGAGCGGGGCGTTGGCCACGGCGACCACCGCCGCGCGTGCCTCCCGCGGCGGCAGCGGGCGGCTGCGCAGCC
>CAYMSU010000564.1:0-3762 GCA_964393165.1 uncultured Enterobacteriaceae bacterium | reverse complement strand
GAGACCGCGACCACCCGGTGGCTCCCCGACCGAGCAGCCCCGCCCTGCCGGAACAACGATCGGTGGAGATCGAGGAGCTCCCCCTCCCGCCCGACGAAGTACGGCGTTGGCTGGTGCCGCACCTCGACGAACCGCGTCTCGGCGCGGCCCTGCTCCGCCAGCCGGAGCCGAAGCCGCGCGCTCAGGCGCTCGACCAGGTCCGGGTCGACCGTGAGGGCGCTCCCCTCCCCCCCTTGCACACCGACGTCGAGCCGCTCGCCCTGCCACCGGGACAGGGGCGGCGCGTCCCTCGCCACCTCCTCCCACGTGCCCTCGAACAGCAGCGGCACCACCACCCGGCCCGAGTACGTCTCGTACTCGGTCCACTGGCTCCGCCAGCGGGGCGTGAGCACCGGCAGGAAGATCCGCGCGGTGCGGCACGCCTGCGCGATTTCGCGGCGCCACTCCAAGCCCGCCTCGAGGCGCGCCTCGAGGCGCGCCTTGTCGAACCAGACCGAGAACCCGTGGGGCTCGAGCGCCCGGACCAGGGCCTCCGCGTAGGCGCGATCCGTCGACCGGTAGCTGACGAACAGATCCGACACGGGGCCCCCCGGCCGGAGCTTACCGAACCTGCGGGCCCGAGTCACGGCGACTCGGGCGGCGGATCGTGCGTCGACGCTCCCGTCTCGGGGATAGCCTGCCCCCATGAGCGACTCCCCCACCCGCGTCCTCTTCGTGTGCCTCGGCAACATCTGCCGCAGCCCCTTGGCCCACGCGCTCCTGCGCCACAAGGTGCGCCAGCGCGGCGTTGCCGAGGCGTTCGAGGTCGACTCCGCAGGCACCGCCGCCTACCACGTCGGCGAGCCTCCCGATCCCCGCACCCAGGACGTGCTTCGCCGCCACGGGGTGCCCGTCGTCGGGGCCGCCCGCCAGGTGCAGGCCGCCGACTTCCGCGCGTTCGACCACGTCCTCGCCATGGACCGGGCCAACCTGAGGGTGCTGCAGCAGCAGGCCCGCCCCGCCGAGCGCGACCGGATCCAGCTCGTGCTCGCGCCCACCACCGGGGGCGAGGTGCCCGACCCCTACTACGGGGGCGCCGACGGGTTCGACACCGTCTACCGGCTGCTCGACGAGGCGCTCGACGCCTGGCTCGCCCGCTGGACGTGAGCCTCGAGGCCCGCGCGCGGCAGCTCGCGGGCGCGCCCCCCGCCACCCCCGTGGTGCGCCTCGACGGCGGCGAGGTCAGCGTCGTGGTCCGGGTCGGCGAGCGGGTGGTCAAGCTGCAGGCGCCCGCCGTCGCCGACCTGTTCCCCGCCGAGGCCCACGGCCTGCGGTGGCTCGGCCGGGCGGGAGCGCCGGTGCCCCACGTGCACGACGTGCAGCCCGACGGCCTCGTCCTCGATTACCTCCCTCCGGGGCCGCCGGACTGGGATCGCCTCGCCGACGTCCTCGCCGCCCTCCACCAGCGGCCCGAGCCCCACTACGGCACCGAGGCCCCCCTGTTCCTCGGTCGCGTGCGGCTGCCCTCAGGGACGGGCCGGGACTGGTCCGCGCACTACCGCGAGCGCCGCCTGCAGCCGCTGCTCGCGCGGGCGGCCCCCGACCACGAACAAGCCCTTCAAGGAGTGGAGCGAGGTCTTCCCCAACGCCGGTTGCGTCGTCACCTTGGTCCTGGAGATTCGGCACTAGCGCCGATCCCTCCCCGCTCCTGCCGGAGAAGCACGCATCCAGGATCATCATCGTTGACTGCTGCTCGCCCGCGCCGACCCACGCCTCGAGCTCGCTACGCCTCACGCCACGCGCCTCGAAGCTCTCCCACGTCTGCTTCGCGTCGAAGCCAACGAGCAGACCGTCGGCCCCGTCCCTCGAGGGGGCTCCGTGGCCTACGTAGACGACCCACAGCGTGGACTCTGGACCTGCCCTCTCAGCAGCCCACCCTGCCCAGTGCTCGATGTCTTCGCGTGTGACGTCCTGCTCGGTGAGCATCTTGATGTTCGCCTGGTCGAGGCCACGCCCTTCGATCAGCCACCGTTGCCAGTCTCGTGCACTTTGCACCGCACCTGGGATCCTGCCGGCCTCACCCAGAAGGGCAGAAGGGGGTAAGTCTCGGCACCCATGATCAGGGCGACGTCATCCTCCCCCAGACGAGCTTGCGCCCACTTCATTTCGTGGACGGCTGGCCAGCTTCCCGCGAGGGCCGGCCCCGCCTGCAAGAGAGCGAGCAATGAAACTGCGACCACGCGAACCCCCTGTTGACGCAACTCTACCATGCACGTCCACGGGCTCCGCCCGGCTCTACGCAAGGTTGGTTGTCCTCCTCGAGCGGCGCGGGGTTCTTGACTATGGTGCCTCCACCGGACGAAGCGGCCCCACGACCCCCCGCCCTCGGTGCGGCGCGCGCCGAGCCGCGGAGCGGGGGCTCGATCTGGCCATGATGCGGCTGTTCGGCGGCTTCCCGGCGCGCTTCTGGGCCCGCTACGAGGCCCTGGCGCCCCTCCCCGAGCCCGTGGCCCAGGCGCTCCCCGCCTACCAGCTGCTCTACGTGCTGGTCCACGTCGTGATGTTCGGGGCCGGCTGGAGCTCCCACGTCGACGCGCTCCTCCGGCGCCCCTGAGGAAAGGTAAGTCCGCAGGCGAGCCGTGCGGCGGCCCGGTCGAGGAGGCAGCGATCATGATCCGTGGGCTGGTGTGGACGATCTTGGCGGGGGGCATGGTCCCCGCGTGCTCGGGCGACGGTGGCCAGGCCCGCGAGGCGGCTCCCCTGGCGGAGGCGCCGGCGGCGCGGGTGGACGCCGAGGCGGCCGACCCCGCGCCGGAACCGCCGTCCGACGCGCGGATCCTCTCCGCCTACTACGGCCTCGACAAGCTGCCGCCCGCCGTCCTGCAGGCCTGTCCGCCGGCCAGCGTGCGGAAGAACGGCCTGCCGGTCACGTTCTCCGTGAGGCTGCGCGGCGACACCCTGGAGCCGGCGGACTTCCGCGTCGAGACGGCCACGGGGGAGGCCGTCACCCCGGTGTGCGCCACGCTGCTGCCGGCCGACGAGGCGCTCGAGCGCCGCACGGTGCTGCTCGCCGGCGCCTTCGGGTCCCCCGAGGCGCCGCCGCGTGCGGTCGAGGTCGTCGGATCGCTGCAGGACACCCAGGGCAAGGAGGTCCGAGGGGCCCGCACGACCACGGTCACCCCACTCCAGTCGGGTCCGAGCCTCGTGCTCGCGGAGCGCTACGACCCGGCCACCCCGGGGCTCGCCGGGGAGTGCCCGCCGAGCACCAAGCAGGTCGTTCAGCTCGTCTGGGAGGGCGGCGTCACGGGCGCGGACGGCGCCGAGCTGGGCGAAGCCCAGCGCCAGGCGGTCTCGGTCACCCTCGAGGACGGGAGCACGGTGACCCCGGCGGCGCTGGCGGACGACGACCCCGACAACTTCGTGCACGCCTGTCTCGACGTGGCCACGCCGGCGACCTCGGTGTCGGTGGAGGCCGGCCACTTCCACGATCCGGGCGACGACGCGAACCCGAAGACCCAGGCGGAGGTCGTCGAGGGCGCGACGTAGGACCGAGGGAGGACCGGTCGGGGCGGCGTGCCGGCGGTCAGCGGCCCGTCACGCGGACCGTGAGCTCCGCTGTTCGTCGAGCCCAGCGGGCTGTACCAGTTGCCCGTCGCCAGAAGCGTGAACCGGCCGCCCGTCGCGAAGTCGTACGTGAGCTCAGGCCGCCCTGGCCGCGTCCTAGCCCTCGGGGCCGCGTCTGCCGCGGAGCGCGGCGGCTGCCGGCGCCTCGCGGCGTCGACC
>CAYMSU010000563.1:0-3796 GCA_964393165.1 uncultured Enterobacteriaceae bacterium | reverse complement strand
ATCTCGGCCGCCGGCAGGTGCTGGCGGCGCCGATCTACCGCCGAGAACGGCATGAACTCGATGAATCGCACCACCACGTCGGGTGCGCCCTCGAAGTGGCGCACCATGGCGAGCACCTGGTCGTCGTTCAGGCCCCGGATCACCACGCAGTTCAGCTTGACCGGCGCGAGGCCGAGCGCCCGGGCCGCCTCGATCGCGGCGAGCACGCGGGACAGATCCCCGCCGCGGGTGATCGCGCGGAACTGCTCGGGATCCACCGAGTCGATCGAGACGTTGATCCGCTGCAGCCCTGCCGCCGCGAGCCCCTCCGCCCGCTTGGCGAACACGTGCCCGTTGGTGGTCATGGCGAGGTCTTCGATCCCCCGCGTGGCCGCGACCTTGCGGACGAGCGCCTCGAGGCCCTGCCGCACGGTGGGCTCGCCGCCGGTGAGCCGGACCTTCCGGACCCCCATGCCGGCGAGCACGCCCACGATCCGGGCGCTCTCCTCGAAGGTGAGCAGGTGCGCCCGCGGCATCCACTGCAGCCCCTCGGCCGGCATGCAGTAGGTGCACCGGTAGTTGCAGCGGTCGGTGACCGACAGGCGAAGGTAGGTGTGGCGCCGCCCGAACGGGTCGGTCAGCGGCCCCTCGGTCGGGCGCTCGAGATCCGCCACCCGCGTCGGCAGCGCCATCCTGTCCCCCCCTCCTGCTTCCTGTGTCCTAGGTGGGTACCTTCGCGGCCACCCGCTCCGCCAGCTCAGCGAACGCCACCCCCGCGGGCGAGGCCGCGTCGAGCGCGGCGGGCCGGCCTGCGTCGCCGGAGGCACGCAGCGCGCTCTGCAGCGGGATCTGGCCGAGCAGCTCGGTCTCGAAGCGCGCGGCCACGTTCTTGCCGCCGTCTTGCCCGAACACGTAGTCGCGGGTGCCGTCGGGCAGCTCGTACCACGCCATGTTCTCGACCACCCCGAGCAGGGGCACCTCGAGCTTGCGGAACATCGTGATCCCGCGCACGGCATCGGCCAGCGCAACGTCTTGAGGCGTGGTCACGATGACCGCGCCCGACAGATCCACCGCCTGGATGAGCGTGAGCTGGGCGTCGCCGGTGCCCGGCGGCAGGTCGATGATCAGGTAGTCGCAGCCGTTCCAGGCGGCGTCTTGCAGGAACTGCCGCACCGCGCTCATCACCATCGGACCCCGCCAGATCATCGCCTCCTCGGCGTCGACCAGGTTGCCCATGGAGAGGAACTTCACCCCGTGGGCCTGGTTGGGCAGGATCTTGCGGGACTCCGAGTCGACCATGGGCCGCCGGTCGGAGCCCATCATGGTGGGCACGCTCGGGCCGTAGATGTCGGCATCGAGCAGGCCGACCGAGAAGCCGGCCTGCGCGAGGGCCACCGCGAGGTTGGTGGACACCGTGGACTTGCCCACGCCACCCTTGCCCGACGCCACCGCGAGGATGTGCCGCACGCCCTCGAGCGGCTCCTTCTGGATGGGGCCACCGTGCGGACTCATGCCGGGGCCGCTCATGCCCTTCACCGGGTCTTTCCTGGCGCCCCCGCCGCCCTGGGCCGACGAGCCGCCCATGCGCGGCGGCGAGCCCGCCGGCATGGCGTAGACCTTGCCCTCGAAGCCGAGCTGGCGCAGGTTCGCCTCGATCGCCTGGGGAATCGCCTGCCGGCTGTGCACGTCGTGGTCGTGGGTGAAGTGCAGGTCGTAGACCAGGTCGTCGCCCTTGCGGCGCGGATTCTGCACCATGTCGGCGAGCCACACCGAGCGGCCGGACACCGGGTCGCGAACCCGGGTAGCGGCCGGCTGGAGCATGGCAACGGGATCCACGGCCTCGGACATTCACTCGCCCCCTGCGAAGACTGGCCAGTATCACCCTCGGCCGCGTTGTCAGCGGCGCGGGGACCCTGGTACGTTGCCGCCATGCTCGTGCTCTGCCTGTCGGCCCCGGCGCTGGCCGCCTGGCCCGAAGACGTCTCGCTGTCGTCGATGACCGAGCACGAGGGCGTGCTCGTGGCCGATGCCGACGCGCTGGGCGCGAGCTACCGCCAGCTCGTGCGCGAGCTCGGCACCCTGGTGGCCGGCGCGGCCGCGGTCCCCGCGAGCACCCCGGGCACCCGCAAGGTCGAGGTCGCGCTCACCGTCGAGCACGCGCTCACCGAGGCCCGCCTCCAGCCGCTGTCCCCGAGCCCCTGGCGCCGCGCCCACGAGCTCGAGGACAACGCCCCCTGGCTCGCCTCCCCCACCCTCCGGCTGCGCAAGGGGCTGCCGCTGTCGACCGAGGTGGGCGGCCACGTCTCCTGGATCGCGGGGTCGCGCACCGGCCGCGTGGGCGGGTGGGGCAAGCTGGCCGTGGTCGAGGGCCTCCCCAAAGCCCCCGAGCTCGCGGTCCACGCCGGCTACACCGGCTACGTCGGCAACGACGAGCTCGACCTCGGCGTGCTCACCTACGGGGCCACCCTCGGCAGGTCCTGGCCCGTCGGCCGGCGCGCGGGGGCGCGCACCGGAGAGCTGTCGCTGTGGGGCGACGTGAGCGGCCTGCGGATCACCGCCCGCCCCCGCCTCGACGACGCCACGGAGGCCGCGATCGGCGCCGTCCGGCTCGGCCGGGAGCGCGAGGGCGTGGCCACCGAGCGCCCGCCCACCCTGCTGCGCGTCGGTGCGGGGCTGCAGATCCGCTCGGGCACCGCGTTCGTGAGCCTCGCGGCGAGCTGGGCCCCCGACGCCCTGCCCGCGCTGAGCACCGGGATGGGCGTCCTCCTCTGATCTGCACCCCGCCGCCGGCCGTCCAGCTCGAGGTCGACGCGGTCGTCGACGCCGATCTGCGCCACGTCCGGGGCACCATCGCGGTGCGCGGTGCCGACGGCGTGGCCCTCACCTGGGTCGATCCGCTGGCCGCGCTCCCCGAGCCGGCCGACGACCTGCGGCTCCTGCGCACCTACCCCGGCGCCCCGAGCCAGGGCGAGATCGCGTGGACGGTGGCCGCGGACGGGTCGCTGTCCTTCGAGACCCGGCTCCCCCGGCGCTTCGGCGCGATCGGCGCGACCCGCCACGGGCTGTTCGCGAACGGCGCCTGGTACCCCCAGCCGCTCGTCGACGGGGCCGTGCCGATCGCGGGCTGGGACGTGCGCCTGGCGCTCCCCGCCGGCGCGACCGGCGCGCTCGGCGACCGCGTGGGCCAGGAGGCCCTGTCGTGGACGGGGTGCGGGGAGCGAGCGAGCCTCGCCGTGGTCGAGCGGGGCCGCCTCGGCACGATCGAGGGCCAGGACGGGCTCGTCGTGCTGATGCGGGGCCGTCCCCGGCGGGCGCTGCGGCGCGAGCTCGCCGAGCAGCTCGCGCTCGTGCCCGCGGAGCTGCACGGGGTCATCGTGGTCTCGCCGTCCCGCCGCCGGCTCGTCCGCCACGGTCCCGGCCTCGCCTACCTCTCCGACCGGGCGTTCCGGCTCACCCCCGGGCTGCGCTTCGCCCACCGGCGCGCCGTCGTGCGCGGGCTGCTCGCGGCCTTCGTGCCCGATCCGGATCCGCAGGACCGCGAGATCGCCGCCGCGAGCCTCGGCCTGCGCCACGCCGCGGCCCTCCGGGGTTCCGGAGCCGACCAGCTGCTCGGCGCGTTTCGGTGGATCCCGCAGGTCAACGGCCTGCTCGCGAGCCGGCGCACCCCGTTCTACTCGGAGATCCTCGATCGGCGGCACCCCGGCGACCCGGTGCGGGACGACCTGATGGAGGTGCTCGACCCGTACGCGCCGGGGGCCGCGGTGCTCGCCCAGATCTCGGCGCGCCACGGGCCCGATGTGGCCGCGTGCACGGGGCT
>CAYMSU010000562.1:0-3807 GCA_964393165.1 uncultured Enterobacteriaceae bacterium | reverse complement strand
TCGATCACACCGCCAATTGCACCCGATGCTTCATCTGCGTCAGCGTCGGCGCCGGCGCTGGTCCGCATCACACACCCGTTTCATCCGCTCCTGGGGCGGCTGCTCGTACGAGTCGCGGAGCGGTGCAGCCGGCACGGCGATCGGGTCTGGTACGAGGCTGCTGACGGCTCGGTAGCCACGATTCCGCGAGCGTGGACGGACCTGGCTGCGCCCGAGCCCTTCGTCGTGCTGGCCGGCGGGGAGGCTCTGTTCCGCCCCGAGGACCTGGTGGAGCTGTCCGAGCTGGTCGCACCGCTGCGGTGCGGTCGGTAGGGGTCAAGTGGAGGCGATGATGTGTAAGATGTATTTTGCTCCATCCGTAAGGTCTATTTCGCTCCCTGTCTCAGGCATGGCCCTGGGGTTTCTGTGCTCGGTGTCGTTATTATGTTGTCTGGTTTCTCGTTTTCTTCTTGACACAGGAGGGAGATGGTGCATAATGCTCCTGTCACTCGCTGGGAGGAGCTCCCGTGAAGAACGGAGACCCCGAGGACCCAAAGCGCAAGGCCCTCGCACGGACCGGGACACTGCATCCGAACCCAGACCTCGTCAGCGACGAGCTCTTCCGGTCGAACCCCTTCTTCGACCCGCACGACGGGCTCCAGGTCAAGTACGAGATGTTGCGGCGGGTCCGCGTCGACGGTCACACCGCCTCGGACGCGGCTGCCTCCTGCGGCCTGTCGCGACCTACGTACTACCAGGCCCGCGACGGGTTCGAGCGCGAGGGGCTCGCCGGCCTGCTGCCGCAGAAGAAGGGGCCCAAGCGAGCACACAAGCTCACGGCCGAGGTGTTGGATTTCGTCGAAGCCCAGCTCGCCGCCGAGCCCGGGCTCACCCCTGTCGAGCTGGCGGAGCGAATTCGCGACGAATACGGCGTCGAGGTCCACCCGAAGAGCATCCCTCGGGCGCTCTCGCGCTCGAAAAAAAAACCCGCGAGCCTGCGCAAGACCAAAGGCGAGCCGCCGGGGAGCTGACCGACCTGTACGAGCAGCTCCGGGCTCGTGCGACAGAGGGCAAGCCGGGCCGCCGGGATGGCCTCGCCCTGCTCCGCCAGCGAGGTCTGCATGCCTGGCTCGCTTTCGCTGCCGCGCCGCCTTCGGGCCCGCCGACGCAAGAGCCGCTCGCGGCGGCGCCGAGGCGACCGGGCGCGGAGACGGCGCCACGGGGCGCGACCACAGGCGACCCCTCGCCGCTGGTCTGCCTGTGTGCCGACATGATGCTGAGCAAGCTCACATCGCAACATACCGAGGAGCTCCGATGACCACCGAAGAGTCGAGCATCGTCCAGGCCACCCACCTGAGCCGAAAGGCCTACCTCTACGTCCGCCAGTCCAGCCCGCGACAGGTACTCGAGAACACCGAGAGCACACGACGTCAATACGCGCTCACCGAGCGCGCCGAGGCCCTCGGATGGCCCGCCGACCAGATCGAGGTCATCGACTCCGACCAGGGCATCTCCGGAACCAGCGCGGCGGACCGTCAGGGCTTTCAGCGAATGGTGGCTGAGGTCAGCATGGCCCGGGCCGGCATCGTCATCGGTCTCGAGGTCTCGCGGCTGGCGCGCAACTGTAGCGACTGGCATCGGCTGGTCGAGCTGTGCGCCGTCACCGGCACGCTCATCCTGGACCAGGATGGGCTCTATGACCCGACGACCTTCAACCATCAGATCCTGCTCGGCATCAAGGGCTTCCTCTCCGCCGTCGAGGTCGGCGTCCTGCGCGCCCGGCTCCGCGAAGCCTTGCTCGCCAAGGCCGCCCGCGGAGAGCTCCGGCTCGGGCTCCCTGTCGGCTTCGTCTACGACGACCAGGAGCAGGTAGCCCTCCATCCCGACATCCAGGTCCAGGCGAGCATCCGCCTGCTCTTCGAGACCTTTCGCCGCACCGGCACAGCGGGCGCCACGGTCAAGCACTTCAGGGACGAGGCGTTGCTCTTTCCCCGACCGGCGGGCCCCGGAAGCCGCACCGCACAAGTGCTCTGGAAGCCCCTGGACCTGCAGACCGTCGTCCGCGTCCTGCACAGCCCCCGCTATGCCGGTGCCTTCGCCTACGGGCGTCGGCGCACACGAAGACGTCCCGAGGGGGGCAGCCGGGTAGAGACCCTCCCACGCGACCAGTGGCACTCCCTCGTGCTCGATGCGCACGAGGGGTACATCGACTGGGACGAGTTCGAGCGCAACGAGCAACAGCTTCGTCGCTCGGCCCTCGCCTACGGTCTCGACAACCGGCGCTCGCCGCCCCGCCAGGGGCCTGCCCTGCTCCAGGGGCTGGTGCTGTGCGGTGTGTGCGGCGGCCGCATGACGGTGCGCTACCACGAGCGCTCCGGCACCCTCGTGCCGGATTACCAGTGCATCACGGGGCGAATGCAGGGCCGCCGACCGCTGTGCCAGGTCGTCCCGGGCGCCTCGGTCGATCGTGCCGTAGGGGACAAGCTCGTGGCGGCGATGACGCCCAAAGCCATCGAGCTCACCCTAGCCGTCCGCGCCGAGCTGCAGGCGCGCCTCGACGAGGCCGACAAGCTCCGCGCGCTCCAGGTCGAGCGTGCCGCCCAGGACGCCGAGCTCGCTCGCCGACGTTTCATGCAGGTCGACCCCGACAACCGACTGGTGGCCACCACCCTCGAGGCCGACTGGAACGACAAGCTCCGTGCCCTCGCTCGGGCTCGCGACGAGGCCGACCGCCAGGGCAGGGCGGACCGGCTGCCCCTCGACCGGGCCACCGAGGAACGCGTGCGAGCCCTCGCCGAGGACTTCCCCACGGTCTGGAACGACCCCGGCACATCGCACCGCGATCGCAAGCGCATGGCGCAGCTCCTCATCGATGACGTCACGCTGCTGAAGACCGACGAGCTCCACGTCCACATCCGATGGAAGGGCGGCGCCACCGAGAGCCTCGTGCTGCCCTTGCCCAAGCAGGCGTGGCTCAAACGCCTGACCCATCCCGACGTCGTGGACCGAATCGACCAGCTCCTCGAGCACCACGACGAGCAGGAGGTCGCCGAGCGCCTCAACGCCGAGGGTCTGCTCACCGGCGCACAGCAGCCCTTCGACGTCGATGCCGTCAGGTGGGTCTGCTACACCCGCGGGCTGAAGACCCCGATGGAGCGCCTCCGAGAGACCGGCAGGATGACGATTCGCGAGATGGCCACCCAGCTCGCCTCGAGCGAGGAGATGGTGCGAACGTGGGCCAGAGAGGGGCGCGTCAAGGGCGAGCGAGTCGGCCGCAAGCAGAGCTGGCTCATCGACCCCGTCGACAAGCAACCCGAGGAGATCCAGAAGCTCGCTGCCCGATGCGCTCTGGGGGCAGCACCGCGACCCACGCGAGCCGCCTCGACGCCCCCACGTCTCCGCCAGCGGATCGACGAGCTCCTGCTCGACGGCCACTACGATGCATCGGCCGCAGAGCGTCTCAACGCCGAAGGGTGGACCAGAACCAGCGGAACCCCCTTCGACGCCCCAACCATCCGACGCATTCGGCTCCGATACGGCCTCAAGCCGCTGCACGAACGCCTGCACGAGGCCGGCATGATGACCACGGCCGAGATGGCCACCTCCCTGGGTGTCGGTCTCAGGACGGTGGCCAACTGGGCAAGGGCTGGTCGGCTGCGCGGCCGACTCTACGGCAGAGAACCTCGACCACGGTGGCTCTTCGAAACCACCGACGAACAGCCGGAGCCGATTCGACGGCTCGTCGCCGCGCGCGCTACCATGCCGCCGCGCCGCGGGCTCCTCTCCGACGCAGCTGCTGGGCAAGGTGCATCATGAGACGCGCTCTTT
>CAYMSU010000561.1:0-3814 GCA_964393165.1 uncultured Enterobacteriaceae bacterium | reverse complement strand
GTGAAGTCGCAAGCTCCGCCAGCTTGCTGGCGGAGCGCGCAGCGAGCGGAACGCGAGCGAAGCCCGTGAATTCACCGGACGTAGACGACGCCGAGCATCGAAGAGATGTGGATGCCGCAGTAGTACCCGAAGTCTCCGGCCGCCGAGAACGTGACGTCGATCGACGGGGTGCCCGCGCCGACACCCTGCCCCGCGACGTCGATGGGACTCGACGGATCCTCCTCCTGCGGGACGGTGCCGACCCGGCCCCGGCCCCCGTCGAGCGGGTGCGCGCCGAAGTCGCCCTCCCAGGTCACGGTGGTCCCGACGTCCACGACGATGCAGCGCTGGTGGGGCACGCGCCAGTCGTTGCCGCTGTCCGTGATGGTGACCGTGGCCGAGCCTGTCAGATCCTCGGCGCCCTCGAAGGTGCAGTTGTTGAGCGACGCGGCCTGGGTGCCGGTGTCCTTCGTCTCGTCGTCGTCGCCGGTCTGCTTGCCCGTGTCGGCCCCCGTGGGCTCGTTCGCGGTCTCGCCGGTCTTGTCGTCGCCGCCCTCGTCGCCGGCACAGCCGACGACGAGCGCGAGGCCCAGCAGGGCCGCACTCATGGGGTGGTTCATGTCTCCTCCTCGTGGTCAGCGCCAGCCGTGGAGCAGCGACGGGTTGCCGTGCCCCACGGAGCCGTGCTCCTGCGCGGCGTCGATCAGCCCTTGAACGTAGCCGATCCCGCCCTCGACTGCGTCGGAGAGGGGCAATCCCTTGGCCAGGCGGGCGGCCACCGCGCTCGACAAGGTGCATCCGGTGCCGTGATAGGGCCGGTCGCCTCGCCGGGGGTGGGTCCACTCCCGCGCGGGGCGGCCGGGCTGGAGGAGCAGGTCGAGGATCTCGTCCCCGGCGGTGTCTCCCCCCGTGATCAGCATGGGGACCTCTTGCTCGGCGGCCCAGGCGCGCGCCTCCGCCCGATCCTCGGTCCCCGCGAGCACCGCGAGCTCGTCGAGGTTGGGCGTGAGCAGCGCGGCGAGGGGGAGCAGGCGATCGATGATCACGCGCTCGGCGTCGGGCTCGAGGAGCCGGTGGCCGGTGCTCGCCACCATCACCGGGTCGAGCACGATCGGCGGTCGCTCGCCCTGTCGGAGGAGCACGTCGGCCACGCAGGCCGCATGCGCTGCCGACCCGAGCATGCCGATCTTGACCGCACCGATGTCGAAGTCGTCGAAGACGGCATGCAGCTGAGCCTCGAGGCCCTCCACGGGCACCGGGTCTACGCGGTACACGCCCCGGCTGTTCTGGGCGGTGACCGCCGCGAGCGCGCTCATGCCGAACACGCCGTGGTCGAGGAAGGTCTTCAGGTCGGCCTGGATCCCCGCGCCGCCCCCAGAGTCCGACCCGGCGATGGTCAGCGCGCTCGAAATGGCCATGACGTCCTCCGTCTACCCCCGCACCCGCAGCGTACCGCCTCTCAGCCTTCGGCGGAGTCCTCCCGGTGGATCACCACCACCTTGCCGACCAGGGCATCGGGCACGGGACGCGTGGGCTCGGTCAGCTCGAGGCGGGGTCCCACCCCCTGCAGCACTCTGAGGCCCAGGGGCGTACGCACGAAGCCCTTGGCGCGGATCGCGTGCTGGGCGGACACCTTCGCGAGGACGTCCGCCGCCTCGTGCACGCCGTCGAAGAACAGCTCCGTGGTGTTGAAGCGCTCGTGCTGATGCTCGTGGTCGTGCCCCGGCGCCTCCGGATCGCGCCGCCGCTGGCGCAGCCCCTCGGGGTCGGGCGGGAAGAGCAGGGAGGGCTCGACCCGGCTCCGCTCGCTGACGAGCACGGGCTGCCCGCCCGTGAGCTCCTCGACCAGCGCATGAGCCCGCGCGAGCCCAGCGTCGTCGACGAGGTCTCGCTTGTTGAGGAGCACCAGATCGGCGGCCTCGAGCTGCTCGACGAAGGTGTCTTCGGCGGGGGGCGGATCCGCCGCCGCGCGCTCTGCGTCGACGACCACCACCACGACCTCGTCGGAGATGAGGTCCGACACCGGGGGACGCCAGAACTGCACCACGACCTCGCCCGGCAGCGCGACCCCCGAGCACTCGAGCACGAGCCGGTCGGGGCGGGTGGCCCGGACGATCTGCTCGACGGTCTCCCCGAGCGCGTCGGACAGGCGGCAGCACACGCACCCGCCGTCGAGCTCGACGAAGCCCTCCTCGCCCGCGTCGAGCAGGGCGCGGTCGATGCCCGTGTCCCCGAACTCGTTGCTGATGATGGCGAGGCGCACGCCCTCGGCCTGCGCTTGCGCGAGCAGATGGTCGACGAGCGTGGTCTTTCCGGACCCGAGCCATCCCGCGAGGATGAGCGCGGGGATCGGAGTCGGGTCAGTCGGTTCTTCCACGGTTGCTGGCTCCCTTGAGGTTCCACTGGGCCTGCAGCCCGAGGACCCAGCCGTTGGCTCGCAGATCCCCGTTGCCCACGGTCTGCGGCCCCTCCTCGCCGAGCTCGACGCCGGCGCTGATCTGCGTGACCGTGCTGTCGCGGATCTGGAGGTTGGGGAACTGCAGGAAGGCCCCCGCGAAGTCGATCCGCAGCCGGTCGTCGATCAGGTGGAGGGTGCCTCCGCCCCCGAGCTGCCACTTGCTCGTATCGACGAGCGCCACGCTGACCCCGCTCGGGACGAGCGCGCCGGTCTCGAAGAAGCCGCCGGCCCGGAGCTCGAGGACGTCGGTGGCCCGCCACTCCGCGCCGAGGCGGTAGGACCAGGTGTCGCGGAACCCGGCAGGCAGCGAGATGGTGTCGTCGACCCGCCGTAGCTCCTCGTCGAGGATGTCGGAGTCGAGCTCGATGTCGATGTCCTCGATCAGCAGGTCGTCGGTCGACGACCAGCCCTGGTAGACGACGGCGGCCTCGATCTCGAAGTTGGGCCGCGGTCGGACGGCGATCCCACCGCGCAGTACGAGCGGGAGCTGGAGGTTCAGCGCGATGTCGTCGTCGTCGTACAGCGTCTGGTCGATCCACCCGAGCGGCTCCGACAGGACGTGGCCGTCGAAGTCCAGTGAGCCCTCTCCGCGAGCCTCGAAGCGAGCCGGGGGCTGCACCGCGAGCCCGATCGAGAGCGCGTCGACTGGCTCGATCAGCAGGCCCGCGTTGAAGCTCGGCGTGAAGAGGTCCACCACCCGCGCGTCGACCGCGATGTCCTCGGCGCTCTCGGGCGGGTTGGCGCCCGCGAGGGTGCGGAAGCCCGGCGTCACGATGTCGAGAGACTGCCCCACCTGCAGGTACTTCCACTGCAGGCCCAGCCCCACGGTGAGCCAGTCCGCCACCCGGACGGCGGCCGACGGGCCGACCGAGAACTGGTAGATGAGCGTGTCCTTCACGCTGTAGCGCTGCGGACCCTCCTCGTCGTACTCCGCGGACGGTGCGAAGGGGCTGTAGAAGCCGAAAGCCAGCGCGACCCGCCGCCCGAGGGGTGTGGCGAACCCGATCTGCGGGATGGCGAAGGGGGCGGCCTGGTTACGCGCCTCCTCGAACTGGAAGGGGTTGCCCTCTTCGTCGATGCCCTGCCGGGTGAAT
The DNA here is from genome assembly GCA_964393165.1 of uncultured Enterobacteriaceae bacterium. Lineage (GTDB taxonomy): Bacteria > Myxococcota_A > UBA796 > UBA796 > DRPG01. The sequence continues at coordinate 283 of CAYMSU010000561.1, read as the reverse complement.
CCCACGTTCTGCTGAACGCCCGACGCGCCGACGTTGATGGTGGGCCCGCCGATCCGGATCAACCCCGCCGGGTTGTAGTACTGGGCGAACTGCGTGTCCGCGCCTGCCACCCAGGCCCCGCCCCGGCCGGTCGCCACGATGCCGGCGTCCGAGTAGAAGTAGCCGCCCGCCCATGCCGGGGCGCTGACCAGAAGAATCCACATCCGCTCTCCAGAGCCGAGTCTCGGTGCAGAACGGACACCAAGGCGGCAGGAGCGACAAACAGCCGGGCGAGTTCGCGCTC
>CAYMSU010000560.1:0-3855 GCA_964393165.1 uncultured Enterobacteriaceae bacterium | reverse complement strand
CGCTGACGTGGTCGTGGTCGTGGTCGTGGTCGTGGTCGTGATCCACGCGGCCATGTCCTATGTCCGACGGACCGTTAGCCCGGCGAGGCAGCGATTGCGGCCGCGGCCCGGGCTGCCAGGCGGATCGTCTGCAGGTGCAGGTCCACGATGACCTCCACGTCGGGCGCGTAGCCGCCGCCCATCGCAATCGCGAGCGGCCACCCGCGGGTGCGGCAGGCGTCGAGCACCCGCTGGTCGCGGGCCGCCACCCCCGCGGCCGACACCCCCAGGCGGCCGAGCTTGTCGTCGACGAACACGTCGACGCCGGCGTTGTACACCACGAGGTCGGGCTCCCGCGGCAGGCGAGCGATCGCGGCCGCCAGCGCCTCGTCGAGCGCCGCGAGGTAGCCTGCGTCGTCGAGACCGTCGGGCAGGGCCACGTCGAGGTCGCTCGCCTCTTTGCGGAACGGGAAGTTCTTCTCTCCGTGCAGCGACAAGGTGAACACGGCGGGATCCGCCGCGAAGCAGCGCGCCGTGCCGTTGCCCTGGTGCACGTCGAGGTCGACGACCAGCGCCTGGCGTACCCGCCCCTCGGCCTGCAGCGCCCGCACCGCCACGGCGGCGTCGTTGAACAGGCAGAACCCCTGGCCGAGGTCGGGCCCCGCGTGGTGCGTGCCGCCCGCCAGGTTCACCGCCACCCCGTCGGCCAGCGCCGCGCGGCCCGCATCGAGGGTGCCCCCCACGGAGTGCCGCTCCCGCCAGGGCAGGGCGGGGGACTGGGGAAACCCGATCGTGCGGACCTCGCGGTCCGTCAGCCGGCCGTCGAGCACCCGCGCGACGTAGTCCGCGTCGTGCGCCGCCGTGAGCTGCCCCGCGGTGACCGGCGACGCAGGCACCAGCGCCACCTCGGGAAGCTCGGCCTCGACCCGCTCGCGCAGCCGCCGGTACTTGGCCATCGGGAACCGGTGCCGCGCGGGCAGCGGGAGCACGAAGGTGTCGGAGGTGAACGCACGCACGTGCAGGGGGTATCGACTATCCTGGCCGTCGCCGCCCCCACCGGCGGTCGGTACAGAGAGTCTCCGGGGGAGACATGGCGTCAGCGGACAGGTCGGTCGAGCGCGGGGTGTGCACCCTGATCGTGGCGCGCGAGGGTCCCGTCCAGCCCGCGCGCGACGAGCTGCTCCTCGAGGCCGTGGAGCGTGTGGCGCGGCTCCCCGCGGGCACGCTCGAGCGCACCGACCGGATGGATGCGCGGGAGTTTCGCCTCGTCGAGGGGATCTCCCGGTCCGTCGCCGAGGAGATCGCGTCCGTGGCGCAGGTGGCCGGGTACGTGCCCCGGATCCGGGACCGGCTCGGCATCAAGTGGTCGAGCGAGCGTGGCACCGAGATGAGCCTGTGGATCGCGGCCGCCGCCTTCGGCTTCGGCCTGCTGTGGGCGGTGCTCGCGCCCGCGGCGGCGTTCCTCTTCGGCATGGCCGGGCAGCTCGCCATGCTGCTGCTCACGATCCCGCTGATGCTCGCGATCATGGCGGGCATGCTTCACTGGCAGCTCAGCCGCCTGTTCATGCCGCTCGTCGTGCAGCCCGATCAGCTCGTGCCGGTGGAGGCGGGGGCGCTGTCCGAGGCCGCGCACGACGCGCTCGATGCGGTGGGCCGGCTCCGGCGGCACCTCGACGGGGGGGCGCTGCCGTCGTTCGCCACCGAGGAGCTGCGCCCGGTCGTGTCGGTGCTCGATGATCGTGTGCGGAGTGCGATCGTCGAGGCGCGCAAGCTCGATCAGCGCTCCACGCGGGCGCTGCGCCAGCTCCAGATGCGGATGCGGCGGCTCGACGAGGCTGCCGACGAGGCGGAGTACGAGCGCCTCACGGCCGAGATCGAGCAGGCCGATGCGGCGGAGACGCAGCGCGTGCAGGCGCGGGAGGAGCTCGCCAAGGAGCTGCTCGGGATCCGGGTGCTCGCGATGGAGGCGGTCGACGGGCTCGAGGCCGACACGCCGGATCTGGAGGCCGTGGAGCGCCTGCGCCGGCTCACGGAGGCGCCCCGGGCGGCGTCGCAGCACGTCTCGGAGTCTGACGAGGAAGGGGCGTCGTCGCGCCCGCGCCCGCCGCGGCGTCCGCAGGCCGAGGGCCCGTAGCGGCGCCGGTCAGCGGCGCCGCACGCGCCGGTCCTCTCGCGTCTCGACCCGATCCTCGCGCATCTCCTCCTGCCCCTCGGCGAGCTCACGGCGCGCCATCACGACGAGCTGGTCGAGCAGACCGCGCTTCTCCTCGACCTCCCCCCGTGGCCCGGCCGCTGCGGAACGCCGGCTGCAGCGCCGAGAGCCTCGCGTCGACGGCCTTGGTCTGCTCGAGGTCCTGGCTCGCCTGTGCCAGATCCACCCGGTGCTCGCGCCGGTCGCGCCGATCGTCGCGCGTCTCGACCCGATTCCCGGCCCCGCCCACGGCGGCGACCTGGCGCCGGCTCCCCCGGAGCTCCCGCGTGCTCGCTGCCGCCTCCCCGCGGGCCTCCGCGAGATCGCGGGTGGACTCCGCAATCTCCCGCTCGAGCCAGCGGAAGATGCGGGCGTCGACCTCGAGGGCGACGGTCGGGTTGTTTGCGGCCATCGCGGCGTTCCAGCTCCGGACCAGCTCCACGATCTCGGCCGCGTCGCGGCGGTCGTCCTGCTGGTCCGCCTGGTTGTCCACGCGCTGGACCACGTTGCGGCCGCGACCGTCCCCGGGGCCCCCATGGGCGGGGGTCAGGGTCAGGGCGATGACGAGCATGCGTTCCTCCGAGCGCTGGGCGCGGGTAGGGACCTATGGTCTACCCCTTGCGGAACCCTGACGTTGGTGGCGCGATGGCCGTGGGGGAGAACTTGTGGTCCAGTTTCCCTGCAAAGGGGGGATTGAGATGCGGAACTGGATCGTGGGTGCGTGGCTGGTCGGGTGTAGCGGAGACACCGCACCGGTCGGTGGGGACACCCTCGTGGAGATCCCCGTCGAGGACTCCACGGAGGTGGACGAGGCCGTGTGTGGCGACGGGATCGTCGCGGCCTCCGAGGTCTGCGACGACGGCAACGTCGACGGTGGGGACTACTGCAGCGAGGACTGCCAGCAGACCGGCGAGATCGCGCTGATCAGCCCCAACGAGGTGTGGGCGCTTCGCCTCGACGGCGTGCTGGAGACGGGCTCGCTCGCGCGTCCGGGCCTCGTGGACCTGCAGCCGGATCCGGAGGGTCGCTTGATGCTCGCGCTGGGCGAGCACTGCGCGATCGACAACGCCACCGGGGAGATGGTGGCGGCCCCGGGCGTGGCGGTGCCCGCGGGCGCGATCGAGGACTGCTCGGTCAACGGGCCGGGCGCGTGCGCCATCCTGCTCACCGGGGAGCTCGCCTGTGTGGGCGCGCCCGCCGCCGGCGTGCCCGTCGGGCCCTACCGGGACGTGGCCGTGAGCGCGACGGGGAACGCCTGCGGGGTCGACGACACGCGGACGCTCCGCTGCTGGGGGCCGAAGTACGGGGACGTGCAGCTGCAGCCCACGCCGTTCGACAGCGTGGTCGGGGGAACCGCGTCCGAGTTCTGCGGTGTGACGGCCGGTCGCGTGTGGTGCTCGCCCACCCCGGGCCAGTCCTACGCGGGCAAGGACCTGGTCCAGGCGGCGGTGGGGTCGGGCTTTCACTGTGGGCTACACGAGGACGGCCGGCTGGAGTGCGAAGCGGAGGGCGTGGTGGCGCTCGATCGGGAGGGCGTGGTGCAGGTCGTGGCCTACGCAGACAAGCGGTGCGTGTTGACCACGGACGGGGCGGTGTCCTGCGAGCGTCGCGGGCGCTGAGGTCTCTTGGAGACAGGAGGGGCGCTGCTCCTGGCGCTCGGCCCGCGCTGCGCGACGGACCGAGGG
>CAYMSU010000559.1:0-3861 GCA_964393165.1 uncultured Enterobacteriaceae bacterium | reverse complement strand
CCGGCGCACTCCGTGTCGAGGCCGACGACAAGGTGGCGGTCGTCGTCGAGCGCGCGGCCGAGGCCGGCTCCGAGGTGTGGCCGCACCTCGTCTGGTACGGCGAAGACGGTGCCGTGCGGATCACCACCCTCGAGGAGCTCACCTACCGGCCCGGGGAGCGCGTCGGCCGCTGCTTCCCGGTGCGCCAGCGCAGCGTCGTCTTCGCGGTGGGCACGCCGCCCGGCGTCCACCTCGAGCAGCACCTCGAGCGGCTGTCCCAGGTCGAGCGGTTCACGCGCGACGGCGACGTGATCCGGCAGGCGCGGCGCATCGAGGAGGCGCTGCGCACCGAGGCCCGCGAGCGCGTCGCGGTCGCTCAGCTCGGCGCCCTCCAGGGCCGCGCGCCGTCCCCGACCGAGGCGCTGGTGCACGTCGGCAGCCCCGAGCAGGATCCGCTCGCGGGGATCCTCCGTCACTCGTTCCTCGAGACCTTCCCGGCGGGCACGGGCGTGCTCGTCTATACGGAGGCGGCCGGTGGCATGGAGGTCGCGTGGTACCCGTCCAGGGGCGAGATCGAGCGGGCCGCGCTGCCGGTCGACGCGGCCACGCTCGGCGGGCTGGTCGACGATCTGAGGGCCGCCCTCGGCCGTCGCAGCGATGCCGCCCCCCGGCCGAAGGCGGCCGCGAAGGCGCTGGTCAAGGCCGTCCTGCCCCGGCGGATCCGGGCGGGGGTGGCCGAGGCCGCGCACCTCGTGGTGGTGCCGGCGGGCGCGGTCGGCCAGATCCCGTGGCTCGCGCTGGCGCCCAAGGGCAAGCCGCTCGCGACGAGCACCGCGGTCACCGTGGTCACCGACCTCCGCAGCCTGGTCACGGTGCCCCCGGAGTGGTCCGCGCCGCGGGCCGCGCTCGTCGTGGGGGAGCCGACCTCCGCGCTCCCCGGGGCCGCCGCCGAGGCCCGCGCGGTGGCCGACGCGATGTCGGCAGCGGCGCTCACGGGCGACGCCGCGTCGCGGAGCACCGTGCTGTCGCGCGTCACCACGGCCGATGCGCTCTACCTGGCCACCCGCTGTACCGGCGGCGACCCGGGGGCGGCGATCGAGCTCGCGGAAGGGGTGTGGACCGCATCCGAGCTGCGCCGCACGGATCTGAGCGGCGTGGGCCTCGCGGTGCTGTCGGGCTGCGACGCGCCGCTCGCCGGTGCCCTCCACGAGGCGGGGGTGCCGCGCGTGGTCCAGGCGCTCTGGCGGCCCGAGGGAGACGGCCCCGCGCAGCTCGCGGTCGCGCTCGCGGAGGAGCTGCGCTCGGCCCCGCCCTCCGAGGCGCTTCGCCGGGCCGCTGCTCGCCTGCGCGACGACAAGGTGGAGCCCCACGTGTGGGCCTCGTTCATGGCCTACGGCACCCCGCGGTGAGCGCCCGCCTCACATGAGCACGCCCTCCTGGACCTGCTGCACCGGGGCCGGGTAGTCCGCGCCCATGCGCTCCTTGAGGTTGCGCTCGATCTTCACCGACAGCGAGTGCAGCGGGAGCCCGTTGAAGAAGAGGTTGAAGGGATCCTCAAGCACGCGCCCGGCCTCGCTGATCAGCGCGAAGGCCAGGCACACGAGCGCGTTCATCGGGATCGCCATCGCCCCCAGCTCGTGCACCAGCGAGAACGGCAGCATGACCGCGAAGACCTCGACCATGAGCTCCGCGATGAACCCGTACCCGCGGGGCAGGGGAGTGCCCTTGATCCGCTCGCAGCCGCCCTGGATGTTCAGCAGATCCATCAGGGTGCCGTCGATCGACTGCAGCCGAAGCTCGTGGAGGCGCCCTGCGTTGGCGAGCGCCACGAGCTCGGTCAGCTGCCGATCGAGCAGCGCGTGGGTGAGGTTGGTGCTCCCCTCGAAGTCCCGATCGCCCTCGTCGAGCGTGCGCAGGAAGTCGAGATCAGACCACGGGTCCTGCTCCCGGAGCAGGCAGCGCAGCGTGTGCACGTAGGTGATGTGCCGGAGCACCAGCGCCTCGGCCTGCGGCCGATCCTCCGGCTGCAGGTAGCGGAGCACCTGGTCGGCGAAGTGCCGGGAGGAGTTGATCATCCGCCCCCAGAGCTTGCGGCCCTCCCACCAGCGGTCGTAGGCCTGGTTGGCCCGGAACGACGTGAAGATGCCGATCGCGGCGCCGACGATGCTGATCGGGATCGCGGGCAGCTCGAGGAATTCGAGGCCGAGGGGCTCGATCAGCACCCAGGCCACGGTGGCCGTGAACAGGTAGAACGCGATCTTCCCACGCTGCCAGCGCAGGAGGCCCAGCGGCCGGCGCTGGAAGCTCGCCGTCATCATGGCCACACCTCGGAAGGGTCGACGGTGTATTCCCCGAATCGACGTCGCGCCCACGCTGCGCTACGAGCGCGCGCATGGTGCTGCTGATGTCGCTGTTCCCCGCGTGCATGTCCCCTTTCGAGCCGGGTGCGCTGGTGCGCCCCACGGTCGACGAGGATCCGTCACTTCCCGCGATCGACCTGCTCGACACCCGCCTGCACGTCCGGGAGTTCGGCGACCCCGCCAATCCCGTGATGATCGTGCTCCACGGGGGGCCCGGGTCCGGCGACAGCCGGTACATGGAGAGCCTGCTCGCGCCGCTGCCCGACGGCTACCGGCTCGACCAGGACTTCCACATGATCTACTGGGACCAGCGGGGCACCGGCCTGTCCCGCCGCCACGACGACCGGGAGCTGCTCACCTGGGAGCAGTACCGCCTCGACCTCGAGGCGCTCGTCGACCGGTACTCCCCCGACGCTCCGGTGGTGCTCGTGGGGCACTCGGGGGGCGGGACCTACGCCACGAACTACCTCGACGCGAACCCCGACCGGGTCGCGGCGGCGGTGTTGATCGAGCCCGGGCCGCTGTTCGAGGACAACGCGCGGTCGTCCGACCAGGAGTCCATCGAGGTGAGCCTGCTCGAGGAGCGGTTCAGCGACTGGTTCTTCGCGCACGACGCGCTCGGCTCCCCGAACCACGAGGCCGCCGACTTCCACCTCATGATCGCGGGGCTCGAGCCCCAGGAGTTCCGCGGCGACACGGGGGACTTCAACCCGGTGTTCCGGCTCGGCGCGCTGGTCACGATCGTGCTCGCCTTCCCGTTCCCCACCTACGACTTCACCACGAACCTCGACGCGTTGGACACGAAGGTGCTGTTCATCGGCACCGACCAGTCGTCCGACGTGGGCACCGCGTTCCAGCTCGGGCAGGCCGAGGACTTCCCCAACGCCGAGGTCGTGGGGCTCACCGGGGTCGGGCACACCAAGATGATGGCCGAGGAGAACATCGCGCAGGTGCTGGAGCCCATCCGGGACTACCTCGCGGAGCTCGGCCTGGTGGAGGCCCCGTGATCGCGCTGCTGGCCGCTCCGGGCTGGGCCAGTCCGCCGCTGGCGCCGCCCGTGGCGGGCGCGTCGCGGGTCTACGTGCAGACGGGCTTCGACGACGCGGTCCTTCCCCTGTCGGTGGGCTACGGCCGCGGGCTCGCGGTCGGAGAGCGGGATCTGCAGCTCCGGGGCGGCCTCACGCTGCCGCTCGCGGCCCCCGGCGGCAGGGATCTGCTGGCCTCTGCAGGGGGTCGGATCGAGGTCGCGCGGGCCGGCGCCACGCGGCTCGACGTGGCGCTCGACGGCTCCGTGAAGTGGACGTCCAACGCCGCCTACGCCGCCACCGCGCTCGCGACCGAGCTTGGCGCGGCCTACGGCTTCGTCTGGGAGCCCGAGCCCCAGGCAGGCGGCGGCTACGCCACGCTCACGGCCGCGGTCCGCCAGACCTGGGCCACCCACCTGCGCCCGACCGAGACCTACCTCGACGTGGTCTACGACGAGGTGCAGACGGGCTGGTACGGCGTGCCCGGGGGCTACGTC
>CAYMSU010000558.1:0-3900 GCA_964393165.1 uncultured Enterobacteriaceae bacterium | reverse complement strand
GTTCGCGACCGCTCGCGACCGTGACGGACCACTCCCTCGATCGCGGGGGCTCGCCCCGACGGATAGGGAGACGCGTCGCGCGCAGCGAGCGCAGCGGTGGGCGCGCGCGCGTCGCGAGCGACGACGACGACGCGCCACCCGTCGGCGCCGAGGCGCCTGCCGTCGGCACCCTGGTGGGCGAGCCCCACCGTGGGCTGCAGTACATGTTCCACATGATGAACGAGGCGCGCACCGGGGTCGGCCTCGGCGCCACGATGACCGGCTACGCGGGCTACCGCGTGTCGCTCGCCTACGCTCGGGATCGGGTGCAGGGTCGGCTGCCCGACCAGCGCGATCCCGCCTCCCCGCCGGTGCCGATCGTGGCGCACGCCGACGTGCGGCGCATGCTGCTCACGCAGAAGGTCTACGTGGAGGGCGGCCTCGGGCTTGGCCTGTACTGCGCCCGCCTGATCGACGACCTCGCCACCGCCGACGATCCCGCGGAGCGCGAGCGGATCGACGACCTGCTCCAGATCCTCACCCCGATCGCGAAGGCGTGGCCCTCGGAGCACGGCCCGCGCGCCAACGACCTCGCGATCCAGGTGCTCGGCGGCGCCGGGTACACCCGCGACTGGCCCGTGGAGCGGTACTACCGAGACAACCGGCTCAACCCCATCCACGAGGGAACCAACGGGATCCAGGGGCTCGATCTGCTCGGCCGGAAGGTCACGATGCACCAGGGCCGGGCCTTCCGGCGCCTGCTCGCGGAGATCGACGCGGCGGTCGTGCGCCACCGCGGCCCGGTGGAGCTCGACGAGCTCTGCGACGCGCTGGCCCGGGCGAGCGCGCTCGTGCTCGAGACGACCGCGACCCTCGGGGCAGCCGCGATGGGCGGCGAGATCCGTCGGTTCCTGGCGAACGCGACGGAGTACCTGCACCTGCTGGGCCACGTGGTCGTGGCGTGGAGGTGGCTCGAGCAGGCGGCGGCGGCGCTCCGCGCGCGGCCGGCGGCGGCCCCTGCAGACGCGGCGTTCTACGAGGGCAAGCTCCACGCAGCCCGCTTCTTCACCCGCTACGAGCTGCCGCGGATCGAGCGCGCGGCGCGGCTGCTCCAGCAGCTCGACGACACGGCGCTGACGATGCCCGGCGGGGGCTTCTGACGCCGGCCTCCCCAGAACCCGTTCGCGCCCTCTGGAGGCTCCGTCCCCGATTCCGGGCCCCGATCTCCGTCTCCGTTGCCAGCGCAGCGTTTGCCCGTTGCCCGCTCCCGCGCTCCGGCTTCCGGAGGACGGGCCGCAGGCACGGGACCGGGCGGACGGGTCACGGGCAGGCGGCAACGGAGCCGTCCGGTGCCCTCGCCGGGTTCGGAGGCGCAGATGCGAGCAGTGGTAGCCATCCTCGGTTCGCGATCGGCTACACCCGCCAGGGCTTGGGCGAGCTGGACGTGCCCCCCGCGCCAATCGGGGATTCGGCAATCGCATCCAGCTACTGCGCCTGGGTCACGCTCAGCCGGACCGGCCCTGTCCAGCTCCGGTCGTGGGCCGCCCAGAACGCAGCCCGCGACTCGCTGCGGGAAGAGCTCGAAGAGGGAAGCGGAACGACGGAGAGCTGGACCGCGTCGAGCTCACCTCCTTCGACCGAGACCTGAACATCGGAGAGTCCTACCGGTCCTCGCTGGCGGAGGAGCCATCGAGACGGCGCGGCGTAGGCTCATCGTGGAGCGCGAGGATCGCGACCGGCCGCGAACGGCCGGGACACGGTCACCTACCGGACCTATGGTCGCAGCCGATCGCTTGGTCCAGACGAGGGCCGGCGCCGCAAGGCCCTACGGGGGGCCATCGACGCACTCGCGGCAGTCGTAGCCCACGCTGTAGGAGTACCCCAGCACATCCGACCCCCCGTTGTAGACGAATCCCTGGAGATCGACCCCCTCGAGGTGGACGCGCTCTTCGATTCGCCACCGATGGGCGTAGCGGTTCGAGCGGTACTCCGCCCACTCCCGGGTCACCCCCGGCAAGTCGCGACCCGGGGCCACTGTCTCGGACTCCCCACTGGTTGATGAACCACTCTGTGGGGCGGGTCTGCACTGCGGCCTGGATGGGAACGTCGGAGCGCACCGCCGTGACCTCTGGCAGGGGCTCGCGCAGCACCTGGCCCGGCTGAAGCGTGACCAACCGGTCGTCTCCGAGGGTGATCTCCGCGGGCTCCGCGGCCGTGAGCATGAGCACGTTGGCGGGGTGTCCGTCGACCGGCATAGCCAAGTAGTCGGTGCCCCAGCGGCCTCGAGCTGGAAGCTGCGTCCAGGCGGTCTCGTGAGTGGAGTCACCGCCTACGAACTCCGAACCGCCGCTGAACACCGCCACGGGCTGGTTCGCCGACACGCGCGCACCGTCGATCTCGTGGGTTCGGTACGTGTGCACAGCCTCGCCGGCATCGAGCTGGACTGTGCCGATTCCTGGTCCCTCTACCCGGGTACCGTCGTAGACTGCGACGACGGCATATTGCTCGAAGTCTGATGGGCCTCCGGGGGTACTGATGAGCCGGTACTCGGTGCCGAGTTCCTCGATCGGGAGCATGCGCGCCGACGCGTGGTCCTCATAGCTTGACCAGACGAGCACGACTTCGACGGGCACGGTGGTTTCGACGACCACCGCACCGGTCTCGAGGCGGAGGTCGGCCGTCTCGGGGCCAAAGTAGTACAGCTCGCCCGGGCGGGAGACCTCTTGAACACCGGACTCGAAGGTGAAGGGGACCTCCACGCCAGACGGTAATTCCCGGGCCACTCCTCGCCCCGCACGCTCGGCGTGCACGAAGAGCCGGAAGGTGTACATGACGCGATCTTGGTCCGGGAGTGCCCCCACGAAACGCGTGCCGACGGTCGACGCCTGGGACGGATCGTCCCACCGGGCCGGCTCCTCGAGCGCCGGCCCGATGGACCAGATCCCCCCGATGCCGCGCTCGCTCGTGCAGGCAGTTCCGGCCATGCACGTCAGGGCGAAGGGAATGAAGGGTTGGCATCGCACGGCGCGCCTCCTGGCCCGAGGTGACCGAGTGGGGCCTACGTCGCAGCGGTGCCGATGACGTGGAAGACGCGATCCCGCGGGGTGAGCAGGGAGGCGTCCACGATGGTGTTGCCGCCACCGTCACCCTCGATGGTGACCTCCCACAGGATGTCGAGATCACCGGTCGCGGCGGCGTCCTCCCCCGAGCCGCCGAGGGTGAGCGAGTAGGTTCCCATCGGCAGGTCGATGGTGTCGGCGATGGAGTCGTGGTTGGCTTCCTGCACGGCAGCGCGGAGGGTGCAGTCCCCCGCCGCCGTGGCGCACACGCCGTCGCCGATGAGGTTGTCCACGGCGTCGGTCGTGGAGTTGACGACAAAGGTTGCAGCATGAGCGGCTCGAGGGAGCCCCGCCGTGAAGAGGCCTGCAACGAGAAGCGCTGCGGCGGACGACCCGCCGCGCCAGGGTGGGCAGATTATGCCCATTTCTACTCCGACTCCAGGGCACGAGCTCCGCCAGGAAGACGGCACCGGCCTCTGAAGCAAAAGAAGCGTACCGAGCAGCAGAGCGAGTCTGGTTCGGCGCGCCCCCTTCGACCCCCGACAACCGCCGGCGCCTGGGGGCCGCACATCGCCCAGGCGGGGAGGGGGCGGGCGCCCGCCACGCGCCGGCCCCGCCCACCCCTCGGTCCGTCGCCGTCCCGACAAGGCCGCGCCGCTGCGCCGCGGCCCCCGTGGGAGGCCCGGCGCCCCACACCTGCGCGGACCGAGCGCCCGGCGCAGGGAAGCCCCCTTCCCAAGACCTGATCCGGCCTGGTCCGCGGATCCGGGACTCGCGCCATCGTCCGCTATCGTCCGCTATCGTGCCACCCCCCCCCCCGCCGTGTCGACGTTATCACTGCCTCTCGGCACGGGCCGTCGGT
>CAYMSU010000557.1:0-3927 GCA_964393165.1 uncultured Enterobacteriaceae bacterium | reverse complement strand
CCCCAGCTGGCGAATCGCTGATTGGTGATGGCGGCATGCATGTGAGGTGCACCCGCGTTCCACCATGGGCCGCGCCCGTTGGACGTGGCCCGCTTGGCCTTTTCGGGCCAAATGCCGAAGCTCTGGAGCTTCTTCGCTCGGGTCCGTGGGGTCTTCCACTGCTGCCACAGAATCTTCCGTAGCTGCGCTTGTCAACCACCTACCAGCCAGGAATTCCGGACGAGGGCAGGTCGTGTGCGGCGTGAGGCGACGGTGGTGACCTGACACCAGACGGTAGCGGCTTGCGCCGTTGCGCCGCTTGCGTTGCTTGCGCCGTTGCGGCGAGCTGGTGTGGTCTGTGTCGCGTGAGACGGAGAGTGGTGGGCTCCGGCGAGCGGCAAGCGCCGCGAGCTACACGACGGTGACGAGACGCTCGGCGACGAGCCGGACAGCGTCGTGTCGCTCGCGGAGGGAGACCGCGAAGGTCGTGTGGATGCGGCGGGCGGTCATTCGGAAGAGCTCGTCGAGTTGGGGGAGCCCTCGGTCGTGGATCAAGGCAGCGAGCGAGTCGAGCCAGAAGGTGCGTTCGAGCGGACTCTGCGTGGCGAGGGCCTCGTCGACGCAGTCGTGGCAGGCGCTCTCGAGATCGCGGACCGCGAAGATGGCGTCGCGTTCGTTGGTGAGTGCCTCCAGCATCTGATCGCGGACTTCGAGACGGAGCTCGAGGAGTCTGCGCGCTACGTGCTCACCTTCGGTCTGGGAGGCGACGTTGCGGACGATGCCGTGGAGGTAGCGGGCGTCGGCACCTTCGGGCAGCGTTCTCGCGAGCTGCTTGCCTTCGAAGATGGCGATCCCGGCGATGATGGCGTCGAGGGGGTGGCCGGCGACGGCGACGCGGAGGTGTCGATCGGGGTCGAGCAAGCCGAGGCGGGCGAACTGCTCGTCGAGCAGCGCGAGCACCTCGGGACGTCGGCGGGATTCGAGGGTGAGTCGTGCTTGCTCCTGGCGGTCAGCAAGCTCACGCAACTCGCGAAGGGCGAGGGCGAGCTGGTCTTCGGACGGCTCGTCACCGTAGAGCTCGGCGCGCGAGCGTCCCGCGCGATCCTTGCGTGGTCGGTGGTTGGTGGTACGAGCCCAGAGGGTGGCCACGAGCCCGAGGAAGCGCTTGCCGAGCTCGCGAGCATCGAGGGACGTATCGAGCACGAGCTCGGGGAGTACCTGCGAAAACAGCCCGAAGGCGCCTTCGACGTGCGCCTTGTTTTGGGGGCGCTCCGGCGTTGCGCGAATGAGCAGCGCTTCGGCCAGGGCAACCTGGACCTCCGGCACGTGGTTGGAGGGACGGTTGTCGAGCAGCAGCGCGAGCGGCGGTGCGCCGGTAGTCAGGCTGCCGTCGGCGAGGGCCTCGATGACGGCGACGGCGTCCTCCTGATCGCGCACCGACAGGCCGACGAAGGCGCCGGTGTGCGCGTCGACGTCGAGCTCCAGGTTGAAGGTGAAGCGCTTCCCATCGACCACGACGGGGACCTGCATCCCGTCCCCGACCCACTGTGCGCCGGGGAAGTAGGTCTTGAAGGCGCCACGCAGAGCGCGTTCATCAGGGGTGCGACCTGCGCGACGACTCGTGCGGCGCACGCCGTGAGCCTCGAGGACGTGGCGCACCAGGCTACGACCGAAGGGCACGTGCAGTTGGTCCCGAACGTGGTTGCAGAAGCCGAGGAACGTGCCCTGCCAGCGTCCCCATGCGTCGACCACCGTCTGGAAGTGTAGCGAGTCGGCGACGACCTGGGGGCTCGGTGGTGCGGGCTCACTCGGTGGCACCGTGAGCGGTGCTCGCAGCCAGTCCTTCACGGTGCCGAGCGGTACCTGTACGGCGGCAGCAAACGACTCGACGTCCAGCGCCGCGTGGGCACTGCGCAAGTCGACCACGAAATGGCGAAAGGCGTCGGAGTAGTGCTGCCGCTCGTCCTCTCGGTGGGCGCAGCCGGGGTGCGTCAGCACGTAGACGAGCACCGCACCCGTCAGCGTCGCTGCCTCGTGGGACGGGGCGGACGGTGCCTTGGGCGGACGGCCCCGAGGCGCGAGCAGTGACGGGAGGCTGGCGATGAGCGCCGCCGAAACCTCGTAGGCTCGACTGCGCGTCGCGCCCGTGGCCTCCAGAATCGCCTCGACGCTCGGGCTGGGCAGCCCGAGGGCGACGAGGAGCATGCGGGCGGCGATCAACAGGCCGGCGAGCGCGACGGGCGAGACAGCGCGGAAGACCTCGGGTAGAAGCATGGCGGTCCCTTTCTTCGGTTGCATCTGGTGTCGTGGAAAACTCCTTCTGCCACCGCGGAGGGGGACCGTTGAACTTTCTGGCGACGTCTACGGAGTGGTCACGGCTCCGAGGAGCTTCTGGCCGAGCAGCCACACTTCTGGCACCCCGCCGCGGCTGGTCACCTTGAACAGCTCCAGGCACCGGTCCCGCAGATCGAGCAGGTCCTTGGTGTCACGGCCGGCGCCCGCCTCGATGCGAGCGAGCACCTCCTCGACGCGACCGTAGTAGCGATCTGCCGGCACGAGCATGCCGCCGAGCGCGTGGTGGGTGCGCGCGTGATTGTACCACTCGAGGTGAGCGCCGAGCCGTCGACGCATCTCGGCGACGTCGTAGAAGCGCTGCACGTCGAACAGCTCCTTGTGCAGGTTGGCGTTGAAGACCTCGATCTTGCCGTTCCACTCCTTGTGCTCGGCGACGACCTGATCGATGCCCATCTCGGTCAATAGCTCGGTGAAGCGGCTGATGCCCCGCCACGACCAGAACGCTGACCCCTTGTCGTCCATGACGCGCTCGGGCCGCCCGTGCCGAGCCACCGCCGCCTCGAACGTCCCGATCACCAGGTCGGCGCGCTCGGCCCCTTCATCGACGCCGTGTCCGACGACGTAGCGCGAGTAGTCGTCGATGAGAATCAGCGTGAACGTGGAGACGCGGTTGATGAACCGCTGCACGAAGTCGAGGTGCCACAGGTGGTTGGGACGCACGGCCTCGTAGCGCTCGTCGTGCGGCTCGCGCTTGACCTTCGGCGGCCGGTAGCCGGCGTCCTCCATCACCCGCCTGGCCGTGTGCACGGCGACCTTGATCCCCGCTCGCCGCAGTTGATTGACGATCTGGCTCGGGCCGAGTCCGGGGTGCTTGTGCCACTCCCCCAGAATCTCGCGGTCGCGCGTAGCTTCGATGTCCCTGGGTGCAGGCCCACTCGTCGGCGACGAGCCCTGCCCCACAGCAGCTTTGGTTACCCGCTTGCGCCAGTCATAGATGGAGAACCGACTGATCCCGAACTTCGTCGCCGCCTCCGTCACGCTGTGGGAGGACGCATACTCGAGCACCTCGGCCTTCTGCGATGGGGTGTAGAGTCTAGCGACGCCGGACTTCTTCGCCGACCTCGCAACAGCCCGCTCCGTGCCGCCTTTCGCCGCGACCTCCGGCGCCGGCGGAGCCGCCTTTGGGGTCACTGGCCTTGATGTCGCTTCCGCCGGAGGGGCCTCCACCGGGACCGCTCGCGACACCCCCGCTGCCTTCGCCCATCGGCTCACGCAACTCTGCGCCACGCCGTGCTTGGCCGCCGTTGCGCAGACCCCGATCGCCCGAACGTCCGCAACCACCACCTCCCGCTGCTCAGACGTGTACTGGCGCCGCGTCGCTCTCTCCGGCGCTGCCGCTTTCTTCCTCGATGCCATCGAATCCTCCGCCCGTGCCGAGCTGCCCCGGGACGTCCGGGTTTTCGGCTCGATCACGGATGGTCAGATGATGGGCATCAGCAGTTAACCGAGGCCGCACGCAAATGCGTGCGTTTCGTGGACTGATGAGGTCGTCACCATGGCTACTTCATCACTCCCCGCTGCTACCGCACGCGCGCTGGCGGTAGCGGCCCAGACCGACCCTCGCTCCATTCAGCGCGTCTACTCCGGTCAGCC
>CAYMSU010000556.1:0-3929 GCA_964393165.1 uncultured Enterobacteriaceae bacterium | reverse complement strand
GGAATTATCACCAAGGCGCGCCACCACCGGGTAAAGGTCACCCGCCCCCAGCACGAGGATCACATTATCGCGTGAAGTGGTGGGCTGGCTGCGGAAATTCAGCCCGGTGTTGATCAGCGCACGGCAGACACCATCGTTGGGCTCCGGACGGTGAGGCCACCATCGAGGTGGTCGTCGAGCCCGGGGGGTTCGTCGTGCGGGATCGGGGTCCGGGGGTGCCCGAGAGCCTGCGCGAGCAGATCTTCGAGCCGTTCTACCGCCCCGCGGGCCACGCCGAGGGCCGCGACGGCGGCGTGGGCCTCGGTCTGCACCTCGTCCGGGAGATCGCCCGGCACCACGGGGGCGAGGTGACGTGCCACCCGCGCAAGGGCGGCGGGGCCGAGTTTCGCGTGCGGTTTCGGTAGTGGTGGGGCTGACCCTCAAGGCGAGCGCTTCTGGAACCGAGAGGTAACCAAGCGCCGATCCTCGCGGTGTCTCCTGCCTCCCGGAGTTGTGATGTCCAGTGTCCTCGCATGGGTGGCCCTTTCGTCAGGGTCGGCCCTCGCCCAGTCTCTCGAGCTCGTCGACTACGGAGTGGTCGTGCCCCTGGGGGCCGCCGGGACGTACACCGAGTACAACGTGGGCTCGCCTTCGGTCGCCTACGATCCGGCGGTTGGCCAGCTCGTCATGTTCTTCGAGTACCGTGGCGCGTGGGGGGATCCTGCGCGGTGCGCGGACAGCGCGGGGACGACCTGGGGCATCGGCCGCGCGACCTCGTCCGACGGGGTGACCTGGAGCGTGGACCCGGCGCCGGTGCTCGCGCCGTCCGAGGGCTCGTTCTGGGCCTGCGCGGCGGTCCAGCCACGGGTCGTCTACGAGGGCCCCGGGCAGTGGCACCTGTGGTTCAAGGCGTTCGACGAGACTGGCGCCACCGGCGTCGGCTACGCGTCCTCGGCGGACGGGGTCGGGTTCACCGTCGCCTCGTCGCCCGCGCTGACCGTGCTCGACGATCCCACGCCCGAGGACTTCGGCTGGCCCCGGGTCGTCCAGGTCTCGGGGACCTGGATGATGCTGATGAACTACGGCGACAACGGCATCACGCTCGCCACGTCGCCCGATCCGGCGGGCCCGTTTGCCTGGGAGGGGGCCGGCGGCCAGGTCGCGGTCGGCCCCGGGGCGTACCCGTGGATGGAGGACGAGCTCATCGTGGCCGACGTGTCGTGCAACGACGAGAGCGAGCCCGCGATGCTGGACCTCGTGTTCGGGGGCCACGACCGCGACGCGCAGGACTTCTGGGGCACGCCGCGGTCGCGGAGTATCGGGCTCGGCCAGGCGCTCGACGCCGACACGTGGACGATCGAGGCCACCCCGGTGGAGCACTGGGACCAGGCCGCGATCCTCGACGACACCGCGTGGCGCTCCTGGTCGACGGTGCGGCTCGCCAACGGCGAGGTGCTCGTGTACTACCACCGCCGCGTAGACGGCGGGAACCAGGTCGGCCTCGCCGCGACCTCGGATCCGTCCACCTGGGACCTGTCCACCGTGGAGCCCGCGGTGTGCGTCTACGACGGGGCGGCGCCGGTGGCCGCGGACGACGACTACACCCTCGCCCAGGGTCCGGTGCTGGTCGCGACCGACAGCGTGCTCGACAACGACGTCGACCCCGAGCGCAACCCGATGACGGCGGCGCTCGTGGACCCCCCGGTGGTGGGAACGGTCGCGCTGGACGCGGACGGGACGTTCACCTACACCGCGCCTGCAGGCTTCGCGGGCGAGGTGACGTTCACCTACGCCGCGTCCGACGCCTCGAGCAGCTCTGCCCCCGCGATTGTCACGGTGGTCGTCGAGGGCGGCCCGATGGTGCCGGTGGCCCTCGACGACACCTACGCGGTGGACCGCCACTCGCTGGTCGTGGGGCCCCTGCACGGGGTCCTCGGCAACGACGTGTGGGAGCGCACGTCGTGGTCGTGGGGGACCTGGTTCGGGGCCGAGGCGGTCCTCGTGCAGGGGCCCGACCACGGCCGGCTGGTGCTCGGATCCCGGGGCGGGTTGCTGTACGTCCCCGACCCCGGGTTCGAGGGGCTGGACCAGTTCACCTACGAGGTCGTGGTGGGTGCCGACGTGTCCCTGCCGGCCACCGTCACCCTGGACGTGACCGCGCCGCGCCGCGGGCGGTGGTGGCGCCGGTAGGTGCGACGCGCTCGGCAGGATCCCCGGGCCCGGTGATAGGCTTCCGCATGCTCGTCGCGCTGGGCCTCGCTGGCTGCTTCCTCCTCGACCCGCAGCCGGATCCGCGGGTGCAGGAGGCCTACGTCGCGGCGCGGTCCGCCGCCCTCGCGGAGCCGGCGCCGCTGTCCCCCACGTGGGCGCCCGATGCGGTCTTCGGGGTGTCGCCGCCGCTGTACCAGGAGCTCGTCCACGCCGCGCTCGAGGCCAAGCAGCCGTTCGTGAAGCGGGTCTCCGTCGGGCGCTTCGTGGAGGGCACGGCCGAGCTCGAGGTCGACCGCGTGCGCGCGTCCGCCTCGGGGGTGTGCGACTCGTGCGTCGAGGGCCGGGCCGCGCTGTCCGGCACCCTGCGCTACGACGCTCGGCTCCTCGGGCGCGGCGAGGTGCCGCTGAAGGTGCGGGCCACCGCGGTCGTGGCGCTGCAGGTCGAGAGCGACGAGACCGGGTTCCGGGTGCTCGCCGTGCCCCGCTCGGTGGACGCGGTCGCGGTCGACGTGGGCCGGCTGCCCCGAAGGCTCACCCGGATCGCCGACGAGTCCATCCGCGAGTGGACCGAGGGCTGGATCAAGCGGCGGGAGCCCACCGTCGTGGCCCGGCTGCCGCGGGAGAAGGCCCCGCTGGCGGGCTTGCGGCTCGCGCCCGAGGGCGAGGGCCTGCGGGTGGAGCTGCGCACCCGCGCGGTGGCCCCCGGCGAGGTCGGCGTGCCGTCCCTGCCCTCCGAGGGCTGGTCGCTCGACATCGCCCACGCCTCGATCGTGTCCCTGCTGCAGACCCGCCTCTACGGCGACGGCCCTCGCACGTCGCTGCAGCTCGTGCCCGCGCCCACGGCTCTGCACGTGGACCACCGGGTGGTGACCACCGACTTCCGCGTGTGGCGGGTGGCGCCCCCTGGGTGGTGGCGCGACGTGCGCGCCATGGGCACGCTCAAGGTCGTCGGCGACGAGATCGTGGTGAAGACGGCGGCGGTCGAGGTCACCGGGATGTCGGAGGGCGCGTCGTGGGCCGATCCGCTGGCCGCGGCCGGGGAGTCCGTCATGCTCGAGGAGATCCGCGTGGCGATGGCCCGCACGACCCCCGCGGTGCGCGAGCTGTCCGCAGGCCCCCTCGACCTGCGGCTGCGCGTCACCGACGTGCTCGGGCACGGCGCCACCATGCGGGTCCGGGGCACCCTCGCGGTGTCGCCCTCGGGGGGCCGCGCGCCCCGTTAAGCGGGCCCCATGCGTGTGATCTTCATGGGAACGCCCGACTTCGCCGTGCCCACCCTCGACGCGATCGCTGACGCGGGGCACGAGGTCGTGCTCGTGGTGGCGCAGCCGGATCGGCCGAAGGGGCGCGGCAAGCAGCTCACGCCTCCGCCCGTGGCTGTGCGCGCCAAGGAGCGCGGGCTGCCGCTGGCTCAGCCGAAGGCGCTCCGCCGCGGTCCGTTCCCCGAGCGCTACGTGGGGCTCGAGGCCGACGTCGGGGTGGTGATCGCGTACGGCCGGATCTTGCCGGAGCGCCTGCTGAACGCGCCCCGGTTCGGCTGCATCAACGTCCACGCGTCGTTGCTCCCGCGGTGGCGGGGGGCGGCCCCGATCCAGGCCGCGATCCTCGCCGGCGACGAGATCACCGGCGTGTGCACCCAGCAGATGGAGCCGAGCCTGGACACGGGGCCGGTGTTCGTGCGCGAGGAGACCCCGATCGGGCCGCACGAGACCGCGGGCGAGCTCCACGACCGGCTGTCC
>CAYMSU010000555.1:0-3932 GCA_964393165.1 uncultured Enterobacteriaceae bacterium | reverse complement strand
GAGGGCTGGAACATCCGGAGCCTCGTCCTCGGATCCGCCGTCGGCGTGCTCGGCCAGGGCTGCCCGCCGGTCGAGCTCGCCACCGAGCGCGCGGGCCTGCAGGCCGAGCGACAGCTCTACGATCCCGACCTCACGCAGATCGCCTCTCTCGTACGCGGCCACCAGGGCGGCGAAGGGCGCATCGTGGGGTGGGGAAGCGCGGACGACACCGTCGCTGTCCACCTGATCCTGGCCCCCCCAGACGCCGTGCTCCCGCCCGCTCGCCCGCCCCGGGTGCTCGCGCTGTCCGCGCGCTCGCTGCCTGCCCTGCGGTCCATGGTCCGTGCGGTGGCCGAGTCGGTGCGCACGTTCGACGACTTGCTCGGCGTGGCCAGCGACGCAGCATCCCGACCGGCCTGGGAACACCGCCTCGCGATCGCCGTCGGAGGCGGGGTTCCCGACGTGCGCACCCGGCTCGCGCGCTGGCTCGACGGCGACGTCGCGGCCGCAGCCAGCGCCACCACCACGTCCCGGGGCGCGGTCGTCGCCTTCATCGCGCCTCCCTCGGAGCTGATCGACGCGAGCGCGGCGCGGCTGACCGCGCTCGAGGAGCCGGTCTTCCTGCGAGCCCTCCAGCGCTGCGACGAGGTCGTGGCTCCAATGCTGGGCACCTCCGTGCTCGCGGTCGCGCCCCGGGACCCCGCGGCCCGGGAGCCGTGGGCCGTCGCGATGGCGTGGTCGATGGCAGAGCTCCTCCGCAGCGAGGGGATCTGGGCCGACCTGGTGCTCGGCGCAGGCGCCGGCGAGCTCGCGGCAGCCGCCATTCTTGGGCACCTGTCCCTCGATCTGGCGCTCACGCTCGCCGTGGAGCGGGGCCGCCTGTTGTCCTCGCTGACCACGCCGGCCCAGTGGACCCACGTGGGCGGACCCGCCCCGCAGGTCCGCAGTCTGCTGGAGGACCTCACCGACGTCGGCGTCGTCGCTGTCCTGTCGCGGGAGGGGTGCATCATCGGCGGCGACGCGGCGATGGTCGCGCAGGCGGAGCTCCGCTGCCGGCAGGCGGAGATGCCGATCTCCCCCCTCGGCCCTCACGCCGCGCACTCCCCACTCGTGGAGCCGATCGTGGGCCGGTACGCGGAGCTCCTCGAGGAGGTCCGAGCGGGCCTCGGGGACCAGCGCGCCACCTGGGTGGCCGCGCGCGCCGACCGCGATCAGCCCCTGCAGGCCTCTCTGACCGACGCGCTGGCGGCACCGCTCGATCTCGACCGAGCGCTCGGGGAGCTCGCGGAGGCGGGGGTCACGGCCTGTGTCGAGCTGCTGCGCAGCACCACCCTCCGGGAAGCTGCGCGGTCCGAGCACGAAGACGACGGGATCGTGTGGACCGAGCCCCGCCGAGGCCCCCGCACGCTGGTGGCGGACGTGCTGGCCAGCGTCTGGACTGCCGGGCGAGCCCTTCCGGTCGCTCCCGCCTACCCGCTCGCCGGTCGAAACGAGCTGCGCACCTACGCGTGGGACCGCCGCCCGGTTCACGATCCCGAAGCCGACGCCATCGTCCCCGAGGTGAACGCATCGCTGCTGCAGGCCGACGACATGCTGGCCACCGCGCCGCCGGCCACGCCTCCTCCCGTCCTGGCGCGTCGCCGCACGCCCACGTCGCCCAACCGGGCGACCATCGAGACGCCCCGCCCGTCCGCGGACGTCCCCAACCGGCCCGAGTCGACGACGGCACCGCCGGCCAACCCCATCACCCGCTGGGAGGAGCGCTGGGCGCCGTTCAGCCCGGCGGCCTGGGCCTCGGGCCCTCGCCCCAGGGTCGTGCTGCTCGCCGACGACCGAGGCGTGGCGGTGGAGGTCGCGCTGCACCTGGAGCAGCACGGCGCCGACCCGCTGGTCTGGCGCCGGGATCGCTGGGCCGAGGGCCTGCCCGAGGCGCCCGACCTCCGGCCGGACGCGCGTCGACCGCTGCGCTTCGTCTGGTTCGGCGCCGTGGATGCGCCGGATCGCACGAACGCCTCGTCCTCTCCTCCGTGGATCGAGGCGCTGCGCGTTGCCCGCTCCCTGCCCGCAGGCGCCGAGCTGGCTTTCGTCACGCCGGGCCGCTCGGCCCGGTGGCCCGCACCCACTGCCGCCGACCTCGGCGCGGTCGAGGCAACCGCGCGCTGGTGGGGGGCCGAGCGCCCCGACGCCTACGCCGGGCTCGTGCACCTCGACCCCGACCACGTCGACGTCGAGCAGCTGGCCCAGCACCTCCTGGGCGAGGGCCGGCCGCCCACCGCGGCCGAGGTCGCATTCCATCAGGGCGCCCGGCTGGTCCGGGAGGTGTGCCGCCGCCCTCATCCCCCACCGCCACTCCTCGACTCGGTCCGTCAGGGAACCTGGATCCTGGCGGGCGCCCTGGACCGCTCCATGGCGGACCTCGCGCTCTTCCTCACGCGCCAGGGAATCCACCGCGTGGTGCTCGCATCCGAGGAGGCCCCGCGCGCGGACGCGCTCCAGCGCGTGCTCCGCATCCAGTGGTCGGGGGTCCACTGCGTGGTGCTCCAGCACGACCTGTCCTCCGGCCTCGAGCCGCTCAAGCGGCAGCTGCGCGACGAGGTCGTCGGCGGCGTGGTGTTTCGCACGGCGGAGGCCGCCGGACTGGTCCACGAGCTGGATACGCCCGCCGCCCTCGCCCGGTGGCACACGCAGACCCGCGCCCTCGCGGCGCTCGCCGACCTCGCCGGAGACGCCCCGCTGTGGCTGTGGGCCGAGGGCCGCACGCTCCTCCCCACCGCTGGCGCAGGGCTGCAGTCCGTCGTCGCGACCTCCCTCGAGGCCGCGGCCCGGGCCCGTCTCGCCGCCGGCCAGCCCACCACAGTGGTCCACACCCGGCTCCCGCGCGACCAGGCGGTGGGCTGGGTAGGGCGGCTGGGACCCGCAGGGGGCGTGCACGCCCTGTGGCCCTGACCTTCCGGCGCGGCGCATCGGACAAGTCCACCCCGACGAGGCTACGCTGCCCAGACTGCACAGGAGCCGCGCGGGATGAGCCATGAGGTGGACGGCGCCGAGCCGCCCCTGACCAACACCGCCGTCGCCATCGTGGGCGCCGGCCTCCGCTTCCCCGGCGGAGCTCACGACCTCACCACCTACTGGTCCGTCCTCCGCGACGGGATCGACGCGATCGGCCCGGTGCCCGCCGACCGCTGGGACGCTCGCGCCTGGCCCGAGGCGCCCGCCCACGGCGGGTTCCTCGACGACATCGCGACCTTCGACGCCTCGTTCTTCCGGATCAGCCCGCGCGAGGCCGTGGAGCTCGATCCCGCCCAGCGCCTCCTCCTCGAGGTGGCCTGGGAGGCCCTCGAGGACGCCGCGATGGCTCCTGACCGCCTGGAGCGCAGCCAGACGGGGGTCTACATCGGGCTCGGCCTGTCCGACTACGGCCGCCGGCACTTCCTCGCTCCCGGCGGGGCGCACCTCACCCCCTACTCGGGCACCGGCTCGTTCCTGTCCGTCGCGGCTGGCCGCATCGCGTACACCCTCGGGCTCGAGGGCCCCGCGATGACGATCGACACGGCCTGCTCGTCGTCGCTCGTCACGGTGCACCTCGCCGTCGAGGCGCTCCGGCGGGGCGAGGTCGACGCCGCGCTGGCCGGCGGCGCGAACGTGATCCTCGCCCCCGAGCCGAGCGTCTACTTCGCTCGGCTCGATGCGCTCGCCGCCGACGGCCGCTGCAAGACGTTCTCCGCTGCCGCAGACGGCTACGGTCGCGGAGAGGGCGCCGGGATCGTCGTGCTCAAGCGGCTGGACGACGCGCTCGCGGATGGCGACCGCATTCTCGCCGTGATCCACGGCTCCGCGGTCAACCAGGATGGGCGCAGCAACGGCCTGACCGCTCCCTCCGGGCGGGCCCAGCGCGCGGTGCTGCGGGCGGCCTTGCGCGACGCCGGCGTCGAGCCCTCCGAGCTCGAGCTGAT
>CAYMSU010000554.1:0-3935 GCA_964393165.1 uncultured Enterobacteriaceae bacterium | reverse complement strand
GAGGCCCGGCAGGCGAGCGGCGGTATCGTCGAGCGCGTGGTCGACGAGGAGGGCTCTCGCGTCGCGGCGAAGCTGCAGGCGATGTTCGGCCGTGCCGGGGTGCGCGACGCGGTGGTCGCGCTGCCGGGCGTGGTGCAGGCGCTCGACCGCGCGGTGGTCGAGGTCGTTCCCCACATCGACGCGGTCGCGAGCGAGGTCGAGCTCGTGCTCCCGGGGAGCCTCCAGGACATCGCCGGGTCGCGCCAGACCACGTCGCGCCTGGCCCGCGTGGCCGTCGGCGCCGACATCCTGCCCGTCTACCGGTGGCTGTGTGCCCGCCTGGCCATCGAGTCCTCGCTCTTGCAGGTGGCGGGGCACCCTCCGAAGGGCCCGGTCCCTGCGGCCCCTCCGCGACCCGCGGGCGAGGCCGCCGAGGCGCCCGCGCAGTCGCGGGAGCGCGAGACCCCCTCGCGCAGCCCGGCGCCCCTGCCGGCCCCTCCGCCGGTCACCCGGCCGGTGGCGCCCGCCCCTGAGGCGCCCGGCAACCCCTTTGCCACCGCGCCGCGGTTCCGCATCCCGTTCTCCGACGAGCCGCCGGGGCCGCCGCGCCCTCGCAAGGCGCGTCGGCCCCAGGCGGCCGAGTCCTCGCCCACTGTGGTCGAGGCGCCCCCGCCGCGCCCGGAAGCCCGGTCGGCGGAGGAGCTTCCCCCCGACGAGTCTCCGACGGTGGTGGATGCCCCTCCCGACCTCCCCCCACGGGAGCCTCCGGAAGCCGACGAGGCGGAGCAGGTGCCGCTGTCGCCGATGGATGTGCCCACCGAGCAGCCCGCGCCGCAGCGCACCATGATGGCCCCCGCGGCGTCCTCGGCGCCTGCGCCCACGCCGGACTCGGATCCGGATCCGGAGGTCCCCCAGGAGACGGTACGCGCCGCGCCCCCGCTCCCGGCGGAGTCGGAGCCCGCCCCTCCCCCCTCGGTGGCGTCGGTGCAGGCGCCCTCCCCGGTGCCCGAGAGGTCTGCGGACGAGATCCCCATCGCGCGGAACCCGTTTGCGCCCGAGGGTCCGCTGCACGACCCCGAGGAGGCCGCGGCCCTCGGCGCGGAACGGGCACCCGAGCCGGCGCCGGCACCCGTGGTGGCCCCCGAGCAGGCGCCGGCGGTGGTGCCGCCGGGGCCCCCGGTGCCCGAGGCGCCCCCCGAGCTCCCCGAGCTCCCCGAGCCGGAGGACGAGCGGGCGGCTGCCGGCGATGCGCCGCGCGAGCCCTTCGACCCGTTCAAGCACCGGGAGCCCTTCCCGCCCGACGTGGTCGCGCCAGACCCGTTCCGGCAGGCGGCCGACGCGGCAGCCGCAGTGAACCCCTTCGCGGTCGACACGGCGGCCCCGGAAGCGCCTGGCGAGCCCGCTCCGGAGCCGGAGGCTCCCGCGCGAGCGGAGAACCCGTTCGAGGTGGCGGGCGACGGCCCCTCGGAGGACCCCGACGTGCCGGTCGAGGGCGAGGGGGCCACCGCCGACGAGGCGAGGGAGGCCGAGCCCGATCCGTTCGTGCCGCAAGACGTGGTCGAGCCTCTGCCGGCCGTGCACGTGGAGCCCCTGCCGGCGCGGGACATGGCTGAAGACGAAGACGCCGGCGCAGTCGCGTCGGAGGTGGAGGCGATCGACATGTCCGGGGCGCCCGACGACAACCCCTTCCTGCCGGGAGGCACGCCGATCGCGGTGGCGAGCAACCCCTTCGTGGGGGAGCTGCCCCCCAACGTGGCAATTGCGCCGGCACCGGAGCCTCCGCCTACCCCGAGCGCTGCGCCGGAGCCTGTGCCCGCCCCGGAGCCCGCCCCCGCGCCACCGACCGAGGTTGCGCCTGCGCCGGAGGCCCCGCCTGCACCGGCGCCCGCCCCCGCCGAGGAGCTCGACGCGGCTTCGGAGCCGGCGCCTGCCCCCGCGCCGGAGCCGGCACCGGAGCCCGCCGCCGAGCCGCTTGCCTCCACGGTCGACGAAGAGCCCGGGCTCGACGCGGCCGAGCACCTCGCGCCCGCCGAGGACCTCGCGGAGCCCGGCCCGCGCGAGCTCCCGGGCGTCGCCGACGTCGCGATGGCGCTCGGCGTCGAGGGCCTCCGGCCCCCGCCGGCGGCGCCCGACGCGGTGTCGTACGACGAGGTCACCCGCGTGAACCCGTTCGCCGGGCCCGATCCGACCGAGGCAGACGCCCCGCGTCGGTCGGCGCGCGGCGACGCGCCCCCGGCGCCGCCGCCCACCGTCGTGCCCGAGCTGCCCACCCAGGAGCTGCCCGAGGAGGAGCGCCTCCGCGGCGCGTACCTGTCTAGCGACGGCCGGTGGCGCATCTTCACGAAGGAGGGGATCTTCACCGACCACCCGCCCGCCACGTCGAACCCCGTCGACTGGGACGCGCACTGGGCGGCCGGTCACACCGTGGCCGTGTACAAGCGCCGGGGCGACCACGCCACGATCCAGTACTTCGACGCGGGGCCCGAGTCGCTCACGATCGAGCGGGAGACCTACTCGCTCAAGATCAACGGGGAGACCTGGCGGCGCGCCGACTTCGATCTGACCGAGCGTACGATGTACGGGCGGTGGGTCGCGGAGAGCCAGGCGGTGCTCACCCTCGACCACGACGGTCGGATCACCCTCGACGGCCGGCTCGGGCAGTATCGGCTGGGCGCCGGTCGCATCGACATCAGCTGGGGCGACGGGAGTGCCGAGGTGCGCAGCTTCTACTCCACCCTCGCGCCGTCGTCGCGGCACCCCGCCACGCTCTGGCTCGGTGGCGTGCTGTTCACCTTCCAGTCGTAGGCGGCTCGGGGGGGCGGAAGTCCCGGTCGAGCACCCGGAGGTCGACCGCGACCCCGTCCTGCATGGTGACCTCGACCACCGCTCCGTCGTCGGAGACATAGTGCGCGAGGCCCTCGGGCGTGCCTGCCACGAAGTCGACGCGAGAGGCGAACCCGCCCTCGCGGGTCCACTGTCGCCAGGTGCCGCTGCGGGCGCCTGCCTCCCACTGCCCGACCGCGGCCGTGGCCCCACACCAGGCCGGGCGCGGATCGGCGGGCGCCTCCGGGGTGGTCTCTTCTGGGGGCCCCGCGCAGCCGGCGCCGCCGAATCGCTCCAGGTGTGGTCCCTTCAGCGTGCCCCCGTCGTCGACACAGGAGAACACGACGGTGCCCTCCACCCATCGCCGATCGGTCTCGGTCGCGACGGGCACCTCCTCGAGCGAGGTGCCGTCGGTGCAGGTGACGGGGGGCGGCGGCGCCCCTTCGCGGGCCCCCTGCACCGCGCCGAGCGAGTTCTCCGCGCCGCAGGCGACCAGGGGCAGGAGAGCCAGGAGAGTGGACGGCTTCATGAGGGGACCCCCGGCTCGGCGGAGAGCCCCACCCGCTGGGCGATGCCCCGCAGCAGCCGGGGGCTTGGGGACTGATGGGCGTCGATCAGCCCCTGCAGGGCTGCGGCCACGCGATCTCGGAGCTCGTGCACGGTCTCCTCGGGGCGGGGGTGCAGCGGGGGGCCTATCCAGGTTCGGATCTTGACCGGGAACGGCAGTGGGCCGAGCCCGAGTACCGGCACAATTGGCAAGCGCGTGCGCTCGTAGAGCCACTGGACCGGTCCGCTGCCCGACCAGGGGGCGCGGTACAGCTCCTCGACGTTCTCGCCGAACACCGGCACGAGGGGCACCCGCGCTTCCTGCGCGATGCGTGCGAACCCCAGTCGACGGCCCCACTGTAGGCGGTACTGGTCGCGGGGGCCGGCGAGGGCCTCCCGCACGCCGCCGGGCGAGACCAGGACCGGGTGCCCATCGGCGAGCATCCGCAGCGCGGCTTCGGGTGAGGCCTCGACCGCTCCGCCGGCCACGAACAGCCGCGCAGCGACCGGAAGCCGGAACAGGAACCGGTCTCCGAGGGAGCGGACGAACAGCCCGTGCTCCCGATACAGGCGGGCGACGAGGAACC
>CAYMSU010000553.1:0-3936 GCA_964393165.1 uncultured Enterobacteriaceae bacterium | reverse complement strand
GGACGTGCGCGAGTGGAACCTCGAGAGCCTGCGGTCGCAGATCTCGGTCATCGAGCAGGACGTGTTCCTGTTCTCGCGCAGCATCGCCGGCAACATCTCGTTCGGCCTCGCCGACGCGTCGCGGGTGGCGATCGTCGACGCCGCCAAGGCCGCGCAGGCCCACGACTTCATCATGGGCTTCGCCGATGGCTACGACACGGTGGTGGGCGAGCGGGGCACCACGCTGTCAGGCGGCCAGCGGCAGCGGCTCGCGATCGCCCGCGCCCTGCTGACCGACCCCCGCATCCTGATCATCGACGACTCCACCAGCGCGGTCGACAGCGCCACCGAGGACCGGATCCAGCGGGCCATCGCGGCCGTCATGGCGCGCCGGACCACCCTGTTGATCACGCACCGGCTCTACCAGATCCGGCAGGCCGACCACATCCTGCTGCTGCACAAGGGCCGCCTGCTCGACCGGGGCACCCACGACGAGCTGCTCGCCCGCTCGGCCTCGTACCAGCGCATCTTCGCCGCACAGGCCGCATAGGAGGCAGGCATGGGCTTCGTCATGGATGGCCTCGCGGCAGAGGCCTACGACCGCTCCTACTCCGATCGCGCGCTGGTCTCCCGCATCCTCGGGTACTTCCGGCCCTACGCCGAGGCGATGGCCCTGGTCTCCGCGATGATCCTGTCCACCGCGCTGCTCGACGCGTCGCTGCCGGTCCTGATCTCCTACGGGCTCGACCAGGTCGCCGCGGATCTCCAGGACGGCCAGCAGGGCGCCGAGCTGTGGTGGGCTCACGCCGAGCTGCTCGTGGCCCTGCTGCTCGCCGCGGCGCTGTCCTGGACCTTCAACTTCGTGCGGCAGTGGTTCACCGCGCGGGCAGTGGGCAACGTGGTCCTGGATCTGCGCAAGGACGCGTTCGACGCGGTGCTCGCGCGCGACCTGTCGTTCTACGACGAGTTCGCGACCGGCAAGATCGTGAGCCGGGTGACCTCCGACACGCAGGACTTCGCCACCGTGGTCACGCTCACGCTGAACCTGGGCAGCCAGCTCGGGCAGGTGCTGATCGTCGCGGGCGTCCTGCTGTACGTCAACGCCACGCTCGCGCTGCTCACGTTCGCGATCGCGCCGGTGGTGATCGCCGTGGCGCTGCTGTTCCGCTGGATCGCGCGGCGCACCACGGTCCAGGCCCGCCGGGTCCTCGCTGAGGTCAACAGCACGGTCCAGGAGTCGATCACCGGCATCGCGATCGCCAAGGCGTTCCGGCAGGAGCGCGCCGTCTACGATCTGTTCGCCGGCGTCAACCGCCGCTCGTTCGTCGCCAACCTGCGCCAGGGCCTGGTCTTCAGCTCGATCTTCCCCGTCCTCGGCACGCTCGGGGGGGTCACCACCGCCGCCGTGGTGTGGTTCGGGGGGCGCAGCGTGCTCTCCGGCGTCGTCTCGGCCGGCGAGTGGTACCTGTTCGTGCAGAGCATCAACCTGTTCCTGTTCCCGCTCACCGGCGTCGCGTCGTTCTGGAGCCAGTTCCAGCTCGGGCTGTCGGCCTCCGAGCGGGTGTTCGCCCTGATCGACGTCGAGCCGAGGGTCCAGCAGACGGGCACGGTCACGCTCCCCGAGATCCGCGGGCACCTGCGGTTCGCGGGGGTCGACTTCCGCTACACGGCCCAGGAGCAGGTGCTCTCGGGCTTCGATCTCGACATCCCCGCGGGGCAGACGCTCGCGCTCGTGGGCCACACGGGCGCGGGCAAGTCCAGCCTGGGCCGCCTGGTGGCCCGGTTCTACGAGTTCCAGGGGGGCGCGCTCACGGTCGACGGCCACGACATCCGCTCGCTGGATCTGTCGGCCTACCGCCGGGATCTGGGGATCGTGCAGCAGACGCCGTTCCTGTTCCGGGGCACGGTGCGCGACAACATCCGCTACGGCCGCCCCGACGCACCCGACGACGAGGTCATCGCGGTGGCCGAGCGGATCGGCGGCGGCGACTGGCTCGAGGCGCTGCCTCACGGGCTCGACACCGACGTCGGGGAGGGCGGTCGGGGCCTGTCGATGGGCCAGCGGCAGCTCGTCGCGCTCGCCCGGGTGCTCCTGCAGGATCCGCGGATCCTGATCCTCGACGAGGCGACGGCGTCTGTCGATCCGCTGACCGAGGCGCAGATCCAGGAGGGCCTGGAGGTCGTGCTCGAGGGCCGCACGGCGCTCGTGATCGCGCATCGGTTGTCCACGATCCGGAGCGCGGATCGCATCGTGGTGCTCGACCACGGCGAGGTCCTCGAGGAGGGCTCGCACGACGCGCTGATGGCGGCCCAGGGCCAGTACGCGGGGCTGTACGACACGTACTTCCGCCACCAGTCTCCGGACTACGATCCGCGCGACGAGACCATCGAAGCGTAAACGCCCCGGCGGACTTCCCCTCGTGCCACCCTGACGTGTTGACAGCACGCCACGCTGGAGACGAAGCTGCGCGGGCGACGAGAGATGGTGCTGACCCGTCCCCAGCAGGGCACGGCGTGGCTTGAGCTCGATGGGCCGCCGGGCCGGATCCTGGTCGTGCGGGAGGACAACGGCGCGGTGGTCGCGGAGATCGTGCGGAGCGAGCGCGAGCCGCCCCCCGCCGACCTCGCGGTGTGCGCCGAGTGCGCCACCGATGCCGACTGCGCCGACGGGGTGTGCGGAGCGAAGTGGGCGAGCTGCCTGTCCTGGCCGGCCTCCTCCGCCGGCGGGCCCGCAGACGCGAGCAATGAACCGGCCGGCCGAGCCGTAGAGGCGGATACCCCCGGAGGATCCGCGCATGCATCATCCCCTCGCGCTCATCGACCACACGCCCGCTGTCACGGTGAAGCAGCGCCGGGAGCTCTCCGAGATCGCGCTCGGGTTCGACGTGGCCAACCGCTACGAGATCGCGGACGCGTCGGGCACCCTCCGGGGCGAGGTGCTCGAGGAGGCCAACGGCCTCACCGGCATGCTGTTCCGCAACCTGCTGTCCACCTGGCGGCCGCTGCGCATGCACGTACGCGACGAGCACGGGCAGGAGGTCGCGGAGCTCCGCAAGTCGTTCTCCCTGTTCTTCCACAAGCTCGACGTCTTCGTGCAGGGCGTGCCGATCGGGAGCATCCAGCGGATGTTCTCCCTGCTGGGGCGCAAGTACGACGTGCGGGACGCCTCCGGCGCGCTGGTGGCCCGGATCCGGCGGCCCCTGTTCCGCCTGTGGCAGTACCCCGTCTACGATCTGCAGGGCACCGAGATCGCCCGGATCGGCAAGCGGTGGGGCGGCCTGCTCACCGAGCTGTTCACCGACGCGGACACCTACGGCGTGCACTACACCGACGCGGTCAACCCCAGGCTGCGAACGCTGCTCTTCGCGGCGATGTTCCTCATCGACATGACGAACACGGAGGACAACGCGAACTCGCAGGGGCTCCTCGGGTAGGAGGCGAGCGATCCGCGGGAGACATCCTTACACGTCGAAGACCGTAGGAGCGACGTGGCGGAGAACGAGGAAGACGGAACGCTCGGCGTGTACGAGGCCGTGCGGCTCGAGGGGCAGCGCGAGCTCGGGCGCCCGATGACCTCGCTGTGGTGGTCGGGCATCGCCGCCGGCACCTGCATGTCCATGTCGGTGCTCGCGACCGCCCTGCTCGAGCTGCACCTGCCCGAGGACATGCTCGCCGCCCCCCTCCTGAGCCACGCCGGCTACGTCGTGGGCTTCTTGATCGTCGTGCTCGGGCGCATGCAGCTGTTCACCGAGAACACGATCACGACGGTGTTCCCGGCCCTCGCGAACCCCCGCTGCATCGGCGCGGTGGCCCGGCTGTGGGCGCTCGTCCTCGGCGCCAACCTCGTGGGCGCCGCCGCTGCCGCCGTCCTGCTCGCGCACACCGGCCAGGTCACCCCGGAGCAGCTCGCTGCCATGCACGCCGTGGCAGACCACGCCACCGGCGGCACGTTCGCCC
>CAYMSU010000552.1:0-3940 GCA_964393165.1 uncultured Enterobacteriaceae bacterium | reverse complement strand
CAGCTGCACATGCGCGAGTACCGTGATGGCGACACGATCACGCTGGAGCCGTTCCGCAGCAAGGCGCTCCCGCTGGTCCGTGATCTGATGGTCGACCGCCGCTCCTTCGACCGGATCATGCAGGCTGGCGGATACATCAGCGTGCGCACCGGCGCCGCGCCGGAGGCGAGCACCATCCCCGTGCGCAAGGAGCGAGCCGACCTCGCCTTCATGTCGGCAGCGTGCATCGGCTGTGCCGCGTGTGTCGCAGCGTGCCCGAACGGCTCCGCGATGCTGTTCACCTCCGCGAAAGTCACCCACCTCGCGCAGCTGCCCCAGGGCCAGCCGGAGCGCAACAAGCGCGTGCTGGACATGGTCCAACAGATGGACGAAGAGGGCTTCGGTTCCTGCTCGAACCACGGCGAGTGCGCGGCCGTCTGCCCCAAGGGCATCGACCTGCGCAACATCGCCCAGCTGAACCGCGACTACCTGCGCGCGGTGGTCGACGCGGCCGACGACGTGGCGGCTCGGTAGGAGAGCAGGCCCGCCACGCGGGCCTCGCGCAGGGCCTCCCGGACCTCCTCCGGAGAGTGCCCCGCGTCGAGCAGGTGCACTGCCAAGCCGCTCGCCAGGGCTGCGGCCTGGCTCGTGCCCGCCATGAGCCAGTAGCCGACCCGCCAGGGCTCCCCGCGCGAGATCGACTCCGCCAAGAGCCCGTCGACCATGCCGTCCTCGTCGTAGTCGGCGCGGAGGTCGCCGCCCGGCGCGAAGACATCCAGGTCGTCACTGCGGTTGCTGTACGACGCGACCTCAAGGTGGCCATCCGGCTTGAGAATGCTGGCGCCGACCGCCACGACGTAGGGGCTCGCCGCAGGCCAGGTGACCGCGTCCGCGCCCTCGTTGCCCGACGCCGAGACCATCACCACCCCCGCCCGGTGGGCGTGCGCGAGCGCGTCCAGCAGCGCTTGAGAGGGCGGGTCTCCGCCGAGCGTGAGGCTCATGTTGAGCACATGGGCGCCGTGCCGAACGGCGTGGCGGATGCCCTTGACGAGCGCCTCCTCGGTCCCTGCGTTGGTCTCGTCGAGGACCTTGACCGGCATGAGCGTGACCCCAGGCGCGACCCCGCGTACGTCGCCGTCGCTCGCGATCAGGCTGGCGATGTGCGTGCCGTGCTGGTGGTCGTCGTTGGGGTGTCCGTCGTCCTGCACGAAGTCTGCCGGCGCCACGAACTGGGAGTGACTCAGCGACGGCGCCGCACAGTAGGACACGCCCCGTACCGTCGCCGTCTCGTAGGCGACGCCCGTGTCGAGCACGGCGACCACCCACTTGTCCGGGTCGCGCAGCCCATCCGCGGACGGGAGATGCCGAAGGTGCCACTGCCGCGCGAGTAGCGACGGCTCGATCTCCATCCGGTCCGACCCCACGGTCCGTCCCGCCACCGGGGAGGTGGCCGGCCAGTCGCCGACCGCGCACCCGGCCCCCACCAGGCCCTGGACCATCAGGGCGACCCACATGGCCCCTGTGCTCGTCTGCATGTTTGTTGCCCCACAGGCTCCGTCTCGGAGCACGGGGGCTCGGGTTTGAGGGCAGACGCGACCTTTCCTCTATGGCACGACATGGGCTCGCTACCCGTCCACCCGGGGAAGCCGGATCGTGACGAGCGCACCGCCGTCGGGGTGGTTGCCGGCCTGGATCGTGCCGCCGAGGTCGAGGACCGCGCGGGCCGCGACCGACAGGCCGATGCCGTAGCCCTCCCGTGCTTTGCGACCTTGCTTGCGAAAGTCGAACACGTGGGCGGCGATGTCCTCGGGTATGCCCTCTCCGGTGTCCCGCACCGTGAACACCGCGTGCTCGCGGGTGCGCTGAAGGCGAAGCTCGACCCGACCCTCCTCCTCGCTGTACTTGAAGGCGTTGTGGACGATGTTGAACAGTGCCCGGCGCAAGGCATCGGGATCGGCCTGCACGAACACGTCCGCCGCCGTCTCCACCACGAGCTCTACCCCTCGGCGGTGAGCCTCGTGGCCCACGACCGAGGCCAGCTGACGCACGAGCTCGCCGAGGTCCACGGTCTCCGCGACCGCCAGCTCGGGCTGCAGGAACCGGTCGGTCATCCGGACGAGCTGCCGCCCGACCTGCTCGAAGTCGGCCATCACCGCGAGCGTCTCGGAGTTCACCTCGTGCTCGCGCACGTCCTCGGCCAGCCCGATCAACACCAACGCGAGATTGCGCATGTCGTGGGCCACGCCGGCAGCGTCTGCGATCTGGCGGTCGTGTGCGGCGATCCGCTCGGCATTCGTGATCGCGATGGCCGCGTAGCCAGCGAGCGCCCGTAGGTACCGGCCGAGCTCGAGCAGCTCGTGCTCCCCTGCGTGGCGGCTGTCCACGTACAGCGCACCCAGCACATCGCTGCCCTGGACCAGGGGCACGCACATGACGGAGCGTAGGTCGAGCACCATGACGCTCGTCGACGCCCGCAGGTCGGGCCGATCCCCCAAGTCTGCGACGATCACGTCGCGCCCCTCGGCCATGGCCCGCTGGGCGATCGACCAGGACGGCGGAGACTGATCGGCACCGGGCGCGAGCGCCTTGGCGGCGACCGTCTCCGGGTGGCGCCGAAGCACGTACGCCCGCTCCGCGTTGGTCAGGGCGAGGGCGGCGTCCGCGATTGTCTGGAGCAGGTTGTCCAGATCCTGTTCACGGGCCACACGCACGGCCATGTCGAGAATGAGATCCTCGCGCACCGGACCAGACCGCAGCTTGGCCCCATCGATCCGCTGCGCGACGGCGTCCGTCCGCTTGCGGAGCTGCACGCTGCCCACCTCGTCGGCGTACAGCGTGACCCGGGCGAGCTCCGTGACCGCGCGCTCCGTCCTCCCCAGCGCCTCGTTGACCAGGGCCGAGCAGAGCCGCCACTCGGCGAGATCGCGAGCGTCGCCGGTGTCCGCGAGCAGTGCCCGGCTCCGGGCGAGGGCGGCGTTGGCGGCCGACGCTTCGTCTGCGCGGGCGTGGCACACGCCGCGGAGCGCCGCCGCCAGCGCGGCCTCCGACCGCGCGTCGACTTCCCGGCCGAAGCGCTCGGCCTCGTCGCACAGCTGCGCTGCGCCCGCGTCCCCGGCCTCGACCGCGAGCTGGGCCAGCCGTCGGAGGGCCTCCGCCTCCTCCGGCTTCAGCCCCTCCTGCTGGGCGAGCACGAGCGAGGTCCGGTACAGGGCCTTGGCCTCCGGGAACTCCTTCATGAGCCGGTGGACGTCCCCGAGGTTCCCGGCCGCCATCGCCTCGTGCGGAGCATCGGCGAGCTTGTGGGCCCGCTCCATCGCCCACTCGCCGGCGCGCCTGGCCCGCTCCCAGCGCCCGAGCTCGAGGTAGCCCACGCAGAGGTTCAGCTGGACCGCAACCTGCGCCGAGACCGCGCCCAGCCGCTTGAACAGCAGGCGTGATCGCTCCCACTGGGCCACCGCGGCGGCGGGATCTCCTACCTGGTAGTTGGCGAGGGCGGCGTTGTTGGCGAGGCGCGCACGGTCGAGCGCGCCAAGCCCCCCCGACATCTTCGCCACCTGCGCCATCACGGCTGCCGCGTCGCGGAATCGCCCGGCGTGCCACAGCAGCCGACCGCGCATCGCCTCGAGGAGGCCGCGCGCCGCTCCACCCTCACCGAGCGACGGGGGCACCTCCTCCAGCCGCGCGATCGCCGCGTTCAGCTCTCCGAGCGCGTGAAGACACTGCGCTTCGATGCCGTTGAGCCGCAGCCACGACGTGAGGCCGTCGGGACCCGCGGGCACGCCCCTGGCGACGCCCTCCTGGGCCAGGGCGAGCGCGCGCTCATGCTCGCCCTTCCGGAAGTAGGCCTGCGCCTCGATCTCCACCAGGGCAAGCGGCGGCTCGCGGTCCGGGTCCCCGCCGTCGCGGGCCCGCGTCACGACCTCGAGCGCCTGATCGAACTGCTCATGGCCCTGATACGCGC
>CAYMSU010000551.1:0-3943 GCA_964393165.1 uncultured Enterobacteriaceae bacterium | reverse complement strand
GCCCGCCGCGACCGCGTGCTGGCGGCCGACGGGGCGGTGGCATTGATCGAGCGGCGCGGGTCGCTGACCGTGCGGGGCGTGCGGAAGCCGTACAGCGCGTTCGGAGGCACGCGACCCGCCCACAGCGGGATGCCGAGCGCTACGAACAGGGCCGCCGTAGCCAGCGCCAAGAGCAGCAACACCTGACCCATCGGACCTCCTCGGCTACCCCTCGTCGTCGGGCAGGCCTTCGCTCGGCACGGGGGCGTCGCTTGCCGCCTCGTCCTCGCCACCGTCCGCGGCGGCCTGGGCCTCTTCGGCCCGGAGGGCCGCCTCCGTCTCCCAGTTCGCGAGATCCCGCGAGGCGGCCAGCGCGAGCGCCTCGTCCGCCTCCTTCTCCGAGTCCTGAACCCAGGACAGCAGCAAGCGAAGGTCGTTGATCGCGGCGTCCAGGTCGTCGGCGTTGAACTCCACCCACGCCAGCTTGTACAGCGCGAAGGCCGCGAGCTGGTGGTCGGGGTCCGCCTCGATCACCGCGAGGTAGTGGTCGTAGGCACGCTGGATGTCGCCCTCGGCGAACGCCTGCTCCCCCGCCTCCACGTGCGCCTCGGCGCTCATCGCCGCGAACGCCGCCGCGGCGGCCGTGTCTTCGGGCACCTCGGGGTCGGCGGGTGGCGCGGCGGCCTGCGCCTCTTCGCCCTCCGCCGTCTCGGCCGCGTCAGGGGCCTGGGGAGGGGACCGCGGACCGACGCGGGGCTCGCGAGGAGCGGGCTCGCGCGGCGCAGGCACCTCGACGACGGGTGCGGGCGCTTCCTCGGCCGCCTCCGCCGCGACCTCGACCTCGGCCGCAGGCTCGTCTGCGGCGGTCTCGGGGGCCTGGGGAATGGACCACCACGCGGCACCGACGGCCACCGCGAGGGCCAGGAACAGCAAGTTCGAGTTGCTCATGCGCGTATCCTACAACAGGAGGGGCACTGCTCCGGGCGCTCGGTCCGCGCTCCGCGACGGCCCGAGGGGGGGCGGGGGCCCCTGCGCAGCCGGCCGCGGACCCTCTGCCGCGGTCGACGGGGGACTGTGGGATCTTGCGCACCTCGCCGGGCGGATTCCGCCGGGCGCAGCGTGTGTGCCGCCCGGCGCGGCGTGCCCGCCCTCGCTTGCTGTCTGGCACGCAGGTTGCTGGGCCCCGGTGCGGGAGGTCTCGAGTGGCTTCGCACGCCCCCGCGCCCGGTCTTCACGTGCGGCACGCCGTCGGCCTCGCGTTCACGCTTCTGGCCTGGGTGATCGCGCATCAGCACGACGTGTGGCGGCCGTCGCTCGGCGGCTTCGTGACCGAGGCCTGGGCCGACGTCCTCTGGGCGGTGGATCTCTCCCTGGCGGTGGATGCCCTCGGCCACCTCGTGCTGCTGTTCGTGCGCACGCCCCTGTTGCGCGGGGTGTCGGAGCTGGCCAGCGCGGTGGTGGGTCTCGTCTCGCTCGTCGTGGCCTACCGCGTGTACCCGTTCGATCCCGGCAGCTTCGACGGCCCGTTTCGCCTGTTCCTCGGGTTCCTCGTCGTGGTGAGCGCGATTGCGATCGTCGCGACCGCAGTGCGGGTCGGGCTCGGCGAGGGTGCGAGCGACGCCGCCTAGCATCGGGCCTCGAATCAGACTCCGAGCGGCGCCGCTCATGGACGAACGCTGCACATGGGACGGCGCACCCACCCCAGGTGGCCGCTTGAGGCCGAATCTGTCTGATTGAGCCCTGGTTGCCTCGGGCGATGTCTGATTCGGGGCCACTTGCCAGGTTGTGGGGGCCGTCCACGCGTCGCACGTCTCCGACGGCGTGGCCCCTGCACACAACCCTTGGGATCTCTCCTCTTCCTCGGAGTTGTGTGGCGGATCACGACACAACTCGGCGGATGTCCGGACATCCCGGGAGTTGCGTGCGTATACGACACACAACTCGGGGGAGAACTGGAGAAGTGCCGAGTTCTGTGCAGCCCTCCTGGGGGAGACAGGGCTGGCGCTCGGCCTGCGCTTCGCGACGGGCCGAGCAGGGGCGCAGGGCCTGCCTGCTCGCGCCAGAAGGCGTCATGTCAGGCAGCAAGACGTACCGCTCATGGTCCCCGGACCAGCCCTACCGGATGCCACCCAGTCGTAAGGCTCGTGTGCCTGCGCCACATCGTAGCGGGCGCCCACGGCCGCTCGCCGTGTGCCTCACACCCGGTGCGCCACGAGCTCGACGGAGTTCCGCAGGGCGCCCCGTCGGCATGGATCACCCACGTCTCGGCGCACACGGTGGCGCCCGAGTCGGCGTCGACGATGCGCAGTGAGCCCGTGTCGCGCGCGGCGTGGAGGCGGAGGGTGCAGCACGCCTCGCGGTGATCGGCCTCCTCGCGGAGCCACAGGCTGTCGTCGTGGGCGCTGATCACCGCCTCCTGGGCGCCCTTGATCGCGCCCCCGAGCGAGGCCACGTTCGACAGCCACCCGAACACCTCGGCCGCCGCCGCCTCGGGAAGCGTGAGCCCGCCGTAGATTCCGATCCGCTCGGTGAGATCCTCGATCGCGTCGGGGTCCAGATCGGGCGCGCTCATGCGGCCGACCAGCTCGTCGAGCACCCCCCACACCGCGGGCACCGAGTGCCACACCCGCTCGTGCCGCTGCAGGCGCTCCCGCAGCGGTACAGGCGCACGGCGTGCTC
This sequence comes from uncultured Enterobacteriaceae bacterium, assembly GCA_964393165.1. GTDB lineage: Bacteria > Myxococcota_A > UBA796 > UBA796 > DRPG01. Next base: position 1,285 of record CAYMSU010000551.1, on the reverse strand, counting down.
GAACTCGTTCTTCTCGATCGAGTCGTGCCGCGACCGGTGCACGATACGCGGCTGCAGGACCTTGTCGGGAGGGACCTCGGGCAGCGTGGCCGCCGACTCGTCCAGCGTGTTCTCGAGCAACGCCAGCGCCTTGTCGATGTCTCCTTCCGACAGGTGCTGCAGCGCCTGGCGAGCCGTGTCGACGAGCGCGCTGTCGCGCAGCCGGGCGGGCGACGGGCCTGTGCTCGTCGGGGCGCGCGGCGCCGCCGGCGCGGGAGCGGAGGCGGCCGGGGACGCGGCGGTGGGGCTGCCCCCGAGGATCGCGAGGGACTGCTGCAGCGTCGCGCTGCTCCGGTACTCGGTGGTCGAGCACGCGCGGAGGAGCTGGTTCGCCTCGTCGAGGTGGCCGAGGCGGATCTCCGCGCACGCCATGTTCCACAGCATGTTGCCGGTGGGCCGCACCGCCTCCATCGCCCGCGCCAGGCGCTCCCGCGCCTCATCGGTCTGATCGGCGAACAGCAGGCCGATCGCCAGCGCCGCCTCGAGGTTGGCGTCGGGGTTGCTGTCGTAGAGCCCCCGGAGGGTGTCGACCGCGTCCTCGTACTCGCCCTCCGCGATCTGCTCGAGGGCGTCGTCGAAGTCGCGGACCTCCGAGCGACTCAGCGCCGCGCGCACGCCCGGCGACCGCTGGGGCCGCCGGGGCTGCACCAGGCGGAGGAGGCGCGCGCGAACCTCGTCGCGGTCGACGGTGGGGCGGGGCGAGGGCGGCGCGGCCTGCGCAGGGATCCCGAGCAGCCGCGAGGTGTAGGTCGCGTCGGCGCGAAGCGCGTCCTGCACGAGCTGCTCGGCGAGCTCGCGCTGGCCGGTGCGCAGCGCGAGCCGGCAGCGACCAGCAGACCGCGCACGAGCCAGCCGTGGGGCGGGTTGACGGTCCACGCCCGCAGCGCCTCGATCGCGGTGGCGTCGTCGCCGGTGCGGTGCAGCGCGAGGGCGACAGCGGCAGCCCGTAGATGCTGCCCGACTGGTGCAGCCCGAGCAGGAGATCGATGGTGACCTCGTTGCGGTTCGCCGCGAGCGCCGCCGCCGCGGCGTTGAACAAGGCCGTCCGCCCGCCGCCCTGCTTCACGAACTCGGCGTCCTCGGCCACCGCCCGGAACTTGGCCTCCGCCTCGTCGTACTGCCTCCGACGGTACGCGGCGCTCGCCTCCTCGAAGCGGTCGAGCAGCGAGGGATCGATCTGAACCACGGCGCCGGGCCGCACGACGGGACAGGGCGTGAACAGCCGTGGCACGATGGTGGTGGAACG
>CAYMSU010000550.1:0-3953 GCA_964393165.1 uncultured Enterobacteriaceae bacterium | reverse complement strand
CGCAGCACGGCGTCATCGCCGGGTGCGGCGGAGATCCGCCCCTCCTCGGTCCGTCGCTCCGCGCGGACCGAGCGCGAGGAGCAGCGCCACTCCTGTCTCAGTCGTGAGCCGGTGTCGGCCTGCTTCGCGCCGGGCGTGAGCTCGAACGCCGCGAGGTGGGTCCCTGGCTGAGCTGTCGGGGATCGCGCTGGCCGGGGCCTGGACCGTGCACGAGGGGAAGGCCTCGAGCGCCCAAGCGGCTTCCACTGCGCTGTCTGCGCGCACGTCGACGTCCAGGGCGACCGCTCCACCGGCACGCGGATCCGCCGGCCGAAGCGTCGCGACGCACCGATGGAGCTCGGGTATGTGGCGCTTCAGCACGCTCGCGGGGACGACCCACGGCACCGGCGCCGCCTGCACAGGGGTCGGCGCGCCCCGCACGAGCTCGCCCCGCGCCAGTCGAGCGGCACGTGTAACGAGCAGGCTTTCCGGCCCCGGTGCGCACGCCGGCCTCCCGCACGACGTGCGCCGCCACGCGTACGCGCAGCGCCAGGGCCCGATGGTTCGCCGACGGGAACGCTCGCGGCGTGATCATCCGAGCGCGTCGACGAGGCGCTCCGGCGCGTCGACGAGCGTGCGCACCGACGTCGCCTCCGCGTACACCTGCTCGTCAGGTCCCCCGATCCGATGCTCGATCACGCACGCACCCGTGGCCGTGATCCCCGCCAGCTTCGACGTGACCTCGACCCGTGCGCCCGCGGGCACGCCCGCGCGGTACGTGACCGACTCCCCGACGGCCCGCAGCTGCTCGGCCGGCACCCCGGCCGCGACCAGCCTCCGCGACAATGCCTCGTCGATCCAGTCGACGTAGGCGGGGTGATTCGCGTGGTCGAGCGGATCCATCCACGTGTGCCAGACGTCGAAGCCGAAGCGGTGCGAAGACCCCTCCCGAGGCTCCGCCACCTCCGGCAGCGCCACGTCGGGCTCGAGTTCGTGGAGCTCGAAGGCCGCCACCAGCTCCTCGGGCGCGCGGGCTGGGCGCAGGTCGGGCATCGCCACGAACACCCACCGCTGGGTCGCCGACGCCAGCGGCCGGCCGTGGACAGTGAGCCGGATCTGGCGATTGGTGAACATGCCCCGCTGAAAGCTGCTCACCCAGGTGCGGGCGTGCAGCGGAGGGCCCGAGGGGACCTCCGCATGGTGCACGACCGTCATCGCACGCACCACGAACGCGTAGCCCTCCCGCCGATACCGCGGCGGATCCCAGCCCCGCCGGGACGAGCCGAGCAACGCGGCGTCCTGAAAGGCGCGCCACAGATCCCCAGCCCGCGCGGCGTCGCGAGGAGAGAACGCGTGGCGCCCGAGGGCGAGCCCGAACTCCTCGAGAGACACGTCAGGACTCCGTGCACTCGGTGGACACGTCGCGCTCGACCCACTGGCCGCCCTCGCAGGCGAGCGCCTCGCACTCCGACAAGTCCGACGTGCAGGGGTCGCACAGGCTGGTCTCGCCGCACTCGAGGCCCTCCTGCCGGCAGGGCTCGCCGACCGCGTCGAGCCCCGCGAGAGGACAGCCGCCGACGTCGTTGTCGCCCACACATCCGCTGATCAGCAGGGCCCCGAGGACCCCCGCGCACGCGAGTCGAGCCATCGCTCCTCCTTGAGCGCCCCTTTACACGGCGCGCTATCGTGAGCCCCTGATGCGCTTCGCTCCCGACGCCGCCGAAGACCTCCGGCGCGCCATCCGTGAGGCCGGCGGGGTCGAGGTGTTCGCCATCGGCGACGTCGACCGGGGCCTCGTCGTCGAGGTCACGATCTGCTGCCGGGGCACCGAGAGCGCCGTGCCGGCCCTCCTCGATCGCCCCCGCGCGGGCCAGGTCGTGATCCACAACCACCCCTCGGGCGACCTGCGCCCCTCCGCCCCGGATCTCCACCTCGCGTCGAGGTACGGAGAGGACGGCGTGGGGGTGGTGATCGTAGACAGCGACGTGCACCGCGACCACTGGGTCGTCGAGCCGCTCGCCGAGGATCCACGACCGGTCGACGGCACCACCCTCGAGCAGTTCTTCACCCAAGGGCTGGCACGGGCGCTACCTGGCTACGAGCCGCGCCCCCAGCAGCTCGAGATGGCGAAGAAGATCGCGACCTGCCTCGAGGACGAGACCCCGCTCCTGTGCGAAGCGGGCACGGGGACCGGCAAGTCGCTCGCCTACCTCGTGCCAGCGGCCCTGTGGGCCCGCGCCAACGACGCCAAGGTCGTGATCAGCACGTACACGCGGGCCCTTCAGGCCCAGCTGCTCACGTCGGACCTGCCGCTGCTCGGCCAAGGCGGCCTCGACGTGCGCACCGCGGTGCTCCAGGGCCGGAACAACTACCTGTGCCGGCGGCGCCTGGCGCTCGCCCAGGACGAGCCGGCCTCGCGCGAGCCCGACGACGCGCCGCCGCAGCTCGCGAGCCTCGCGGCGTGGTCGGAGACCACGGCCGACGGCTCGCGGTCGGATCTGGGCTTCGCGGTCGACGCGGTCCTGTGGGAGCGGGTGCTCTCGGACAGCGACCTCACGCTGTCGGTCCGCTGCCCGCACCACGCGGCCTGCCACTACTACCGGGCCCGGCGGCGGGCGAGCGCGGCGCACCTGATCGTGGTCAACCACGCGCTGCTGCTGACCGACCTGCGGCTGCGCCAGGAGCAGGGGCGCGGGTTCCTGCCGAAGTACGCCCGCGTGATCGTCGACGAGGCCCACCACCTGGAGGACGCGGCCACCGGCGTGGCGAGCGAGCGGGTGTCGGCCCAGGCGATCGGCCGGGCGCTGGCCGGCCTGCGCGACACCGCCCGGCGGCCGGGGGCGCTGACGCGCCTGGTGCGGCAGTACCCGGATCAGGGGCCGGAGCTCGCCGGCCTGGCAGCGGCCGCGGTGCCGCGGCTCGACGCGGTCCACACCGCCTCGCAGCACGCGCTGAGCGACGTGGGCGCGGCGGTGCTCCCCGGCGACGGGAGCCCGGTGCGGGTCACGCCGACGGTCGAGGCGGCGCCGGCCTGGGGTCAGGACGTGGTGCCCACGGTGCTGCAGCTGGGGCGCACCATCGCCCACGCCACGCGCGCGCTCGACCAGGTGCTGGACCGGTTCGGCGACGGGGCCCTGCCCGAGGATCGCGCCCAGCCGGTGCTCGACGTGAGGCGGGCACGCCGCCGGCTCGGCCGCCACCAGAAGGTGCTCGAGGGGTTCCTCGACGAGGATCCGGACGCCTGCCGGTGGCTCGAGCCGGTGCGCGGGCGGCGGGGGCGGGACCCCGGGGCGGCGCTGTGCACGGCGCCGATCGACGTCGCGCCGGTCGTCCGCGAGATCCTGTGGGACGGCTTCGGGGGCACCGCGGCGACGAGCGCCACGCTGACCGTGGCGGGGCGGTTCGCCCACTGGGCCCGGCGAGTGGGGCTGCGGCCCGACGTCGCGGCCGAGGCGGTGTTCCCGTCTCCGTTCGATCACGCCGCCCAGGCGCTCCTCGGCCTGCCGCGGGATCTCCCGTCCCCCGACGATCCCCGCTACCTCGGGGCTACCGCCGAGATCGTGCGCGCGGCGGTCGACCTGTCCGACGGCGGCGCCTTCGTGCTCTGCACGTCCCACGCCGCGGTGCGCGCCTACGCGGAGTCCCTGCGCGACGCCCCCCGGCCGGTGCACGTCCAGGGCACCGCGGGGCGGGCCGTGCTGCTCGCGCGCTTCCGCGAGGATCGCCGTGCGGTGCTGGTGGGCACCGACTCGTTCTGGGAGGGGGTGTCGGTGCGGGGGGAGGGGCTGCGGCTCGTGATCATCCCCCGGCTGCCGTTCCGGGTCCCCACCGAGCCCCTGCAGGAGGCCCGGCACGAGCGCGTCCGGGCCGGCGGCGGGATCAGCCACGAACAGATGACTCCCATCCGGATCAACCGCCAGATCCACCAGAAACGAGGTCTCCGTCGTCGCCGGCGGCGGCAGGTAAATCACCTG
>CAYMSU010000549.1:0-3956 GCA_964393165.1 uncultured Enterobacteriaceae bacterium | reverse complement strand
CGGAGCAGGGCCACTCCTGTCCCAACCTGGAGGCTCCGGCGCCTCCGCGCTCGGTCGGCCGAGACTCTGACCCAGCAAAGCTGGGCTTTGAATCGGCCTCGGTCGCGCTCCGTCGACGGATACACTGGGCACGTCTCCGTGCACGGGAGCACCCATGGCCTGGCTGTGCCTCGGGCTCGCCCTGGCGAGCCCCGCGTCGGCCGCGCTCGACATCCGCGACGACTACAGCGCCCTGAACGCCGAGCGCCCCGTGCGATCGGAGACCCGCTACCTGGTGCTCCACACCACGGAGGGCGGGGACTCCTCGGCCATTCGCGAGGTCAAGCGCCGCGGGCTGGCGAACTACCTGGTGCTCCGCGACGGCAGCGTGCGCAGGGTCATCGAGAAGCACCGGGAGGCCCGCCACGCGGGCCGCAGCATGTGGAACGGCGCCGAGGATCTCGACCGCGTCTCGGTCGGGATCGAGGTGGTGGGCCACCACCACCGGCCGATCACCCGCGCCCAGGAAGTCGCGCTGAAGGAGCTGCTCCGCCAGCTCCAGTCGATCTACGGGCTGGCCGACGACGCGGTGCTCGCACACGCGATGGTGGCCTACGGCGAGCCCAACCGCTGGCACGAGCACCCCCATCGCGGGCGCAAGCGGTGCGGCATGCTCTTCGCGACGGTGTCGATGCGCGAGGATCTGGGGCTCACCCGCCGGCCGGCCTCGGATCCGGACGTGCGCGCAGGGCGCCTGGTCGAGGCGGATCCGGAGCTCGCCGCGATCCTCTACGGCCACTACCTGGCGCGCGGCAAGACGCCGTTCGCGGTGGCCGGGCCGGCGTACGCGAAGGCGAGCACGGTCTACGTGTTCCCCAAGGGCGCGCGCCGCAGGGGCGACGAGATCGAGGACTGGACCGAGGTCCCCGCGGGCACCTGGGTGCTGCTGGATCAAGGCGCTGGTTAGCCCAGGCGAGCCGCCAGCACCTGATGACCATGTCGAACCGCGTCCTGCGCCGGCGTGGCGCCCCACCGATCCGTCGCCGACGGATCCGCACCGTGCGCCAGCAGCAGGTCCACCGCCGCCTGATGACCCTCCGCCGCCGCCAGGTGCAGCGCCGTGCGCCGATCGTAGTCCGCGCCGTTCGGATCCGCGCCGTTGTGCAGCAGCCGGGACAGATCCTCGAGATTGCCCTGCCCCGCCGCGTAGCAGAGCGCCGCCACCATGTCGCCCGACCGCAGCCGCGCGCCGTTCTCCTTCAGCAGCGCCGCGACCGCGTCGTGCCGGTTGCGCACCGCGTCCTGCAGCGGGCTCCCGCCCCAGCGGTCGAGCGCGTTCACGTCGGCGCCGCGCGCGATCAGGAAGCCCACCGCGGCCAGCTGGCCCTCCGCGGCGGCCAGGTGCAGCGCCGTGCGACCGTCGTAGTCCGCACTGTCGAGGTTCACCCCGTCCTCCGCCATCCGCTGCAGCGAGGCGATGTCCCCCCGACTGCCCGCCGAGCACAGCAGCACCGGGTACAGCGCCCGCTCCACCTCGGGGTCGATCCCGAGCGTGCGCCCCTGGTTCAGCACGCGGCTCACCGACTCCACGAACCGCTTCTCGCGGAACGAAAAGCGCGCCTCCGGCGGCGGCGTGATCTCCCCCCGCAGATCGGTGCTGATCAGCTTGCGCACCCGCTCGACGGGCAGATCCAGGGACAGCAGGTAGGCGAGCTTCGTGAGCGCGGCCTCCGTGGTCATGTCGCCGCCGGGCACCACCCCGGCCTCCACCAGCGCGGTCCCCGCGGCGTAGTCGAGCGTGACGGTGCCGCGCTCGCACTGCGTGACGTTGACGATCACGACCCCGCGCGACGACGCGTCGGACAGCGCCTCGAGCAGGTCCGGGCGGTTGTCGGGCGCGTTGCCGGCCCCGAAGGTCTCGAACACGAGGCCCTTGAGGGGCGGCGCGAGCAGGTTGCGGACGGCAGAGGCGGGGATGCCGGGAAACAGCCGCAGCACCGCCACGTTCTTCTCCCAGATCGGCCGGACGAGGAGCGCCGACTGGCTCGCGGGCCGGACCAGGTGCCAGGCCACGTCGATCTGGATGCCGACCTCGGCCAGCGCGGGCAGGTTCGCGCTGCGGAAGGCCTCGAGGTGCGACGCATCGGCCTTGCGCGTGCGGTTGCCCCGCATGAGTCGCTCGTGGAAGTACAGGCAGACCTCGGGGATCTCGTAGTGCCCGGCGATCGTGAGCGCGCCCAGGAGGTTGCTGTTCGCGTCGTTGCGGACCTCCGCGAGCGGGATCTGCGACCCCGTCAGGATCACGGTCTTGGCCAGGTTGCCGAGCATGAACGACAGCGCCGAGGCCGTCCACGCCATCGTGTCGGTGCCGTGGAGCACCACGAAGGCGTCGAAGTCGTCGTAGTGGGCCGCGATGTCCTGGGCGATCCGCACCCAGTGCTCGGGCTCGATGTTCGAGGAGTCGAGCAGCGGATCGTACTCGACGACCTCGTAGGCCACGCGACGCCCGAACTTGGACACCGGGGTGACCCCCGGAGGCTGCGTGGGGTCCTGGAACGACGCCATCTTTTGCAGCTCGGACGCGAACCACCCCGCGACCGGCGCGTATCCGCGCTCGGTGCGCTTCATCCCGATGGTGCCGCCCGTGTACAGGATGAGCACCCGGCTCTGCGTCGCCTCGACCTGGGCCATGCCGACTCCTCGCGGGGAGTGTACGGTGATCCGCGCGTCCCTGTGCGGCCCGACGGAGTCTCATGCGTCCCCTCGTCCTGATCTGCGCTGTCGTGGGGGTGGGCGTCGGCGCGTCCTGCACCCCGTCCTCCGCGACCGACGAGTCCCCCTCGCCCCCGGAGGCCGACCCGGAGGGCGTCGTCTTCAAGGGGCCGATGGCCGAGGGCACGGACGTCCGGATCACGCGGGTCGACGCGGGCCTCGAGGCTGTCGGGGAGCCGGTGGTCGCCACGGTGGGGGCGTCCGGTCGGTACACCGCCGCGGTCCCGTCGGCCGGGATCGTGCGGCTGGTGAGCGAAGGACTCGCCTACGACGAGGCCAAGGCGGCGTTCTCGGAGGAGGCGACGACGCTGCGGGGGTTCGGCGAGGTGGGGGCGGCCTCCGCCGTGCACCTGAACCTGCTCACCGACCTGTCGGAAGCCCGCGTGGTCGCGCTCGTGGGCGAGGGCGAGTCGTTCGTCGCGGCCACGCTGGCCGCCGAGCAGGCGGTGGCGCGGGCGCTGGCCGTCGGCGACGGCCGGGTCCCCGACCGGGGGGCGGCCACCGAGGTGTACGGCGACGCGTTCGACGCCGCCTGGCTGCTCGCGGTGAGCTCGCTCGTGTCCCAGGCGGGCGTGCTGCGCGAGGCCGCCGGCACGGGCACGCGCGCCACGGTGATCGACGACCTGCGCGCGGCGCTCGCAGCAGGCGGCCCCCTGCCCGACGACCTCGCGGCCCTGCTGGCGGAGGCCGAGCGCACGCTCGACCCCGAGATCCCGCGCCTCGGCCTCGAGGAGCTCCAGCGGATCCAGGGCAGGAGCGAGCGGCTGCCCGCGCTCGGCCAGGTGCTCGACTCGGATGGCGACGGGGTGGTCAACCGCGACGACCGGTGCCCGTTCGACGCGGCCGACGACTGCAACCACGAGGTGCTCGCGGTGGCCTTCGGGGGCGGCTTCGGGTGCGTGGTGCGCGCCCGCGACGGCACCCTGCGGTGCTGGCGCGACGACGCGGGCCCCATCGGGGGCACGCCGCCGCGGCCCGACGGGTTCCCGGCTCCCCCGGCAGCTCCCTGGGGCGACGCGCCGGGGCTCGACGGCACCGACTACCTCGGCGTGGAGATGGGCGACGGGATCATCTGAGCGAGCACCGCGACGTCAGTCACCTGCGCCGGGGGCGGCGAGCGCTGGCAGCTTCCGTACCCCGGCCCGCTGCTCGACCTGGCGGTGTCGGCCACCCACGTCTGCGCCCTCGACGCCGAGTTCCTGGTG
>CAYMSU010000548.1:0-3963 GCA_964393165.1 uncultured Enterobacteriaceae bacterium | reverse complement strand
AAGCCAGCGGATCCGGAGCCGCGGGCGGCGGAGGCGGCGTCGCGACGGGCGCAACGACGAGAGGGGGGTCCGGGGGCGGGACCTCCTCGGGTCCGGGATCGGGGACCGGTTCGGGCGGGGGAGGCTCGGGAGAGCCCGCCGCCGCGACCGTGGCTGGCACCTGGGGAGGCGCCGCCGCCGTCAGCGTGGCGTCTGCGGCGTCGCCCTGCACGTACAGGTACAGCCCGACCGCCGCCACGAGGGCCACGAGCAGGCCGGCGAGGCCGAGTAGAGCGGCGCCGCCGCCGAGCACGAGGGCCGAAGCGGGCACGGACGGGGGAGAGGTCGGCGGGGCCGGCGGCGGACTCGTGGTTGGCCCTGGGAGATCACTCGCGAGGGTGTCGTGGCTCGACAGACGGCGCGCGGCCCGCTTCACGCGAGGAAAGGGCGTCGCCCCCGGTGCCGGCCGGCTGCCCACCCACAGGTCCTGAAGAGCCGCGACGGAGGCGGGTCGGGCGGACGGGTCCGTCTGCAGGGCGGCCTCGATCGCGTGCGCCATCGGCTGGGGGAGGTCGGGAACCCAGCGGCGGACCGGCGCGTACCGGCCCTCCCGCACGGCGGCGAAGATCTCCAGCAGGTCGTCGCCCTCGAAGGCGCGCCGCCCGCTCACGAGCTCGTACAGGATCGCCCCGAGCGCGTAGACGTCGGCAGCGGGCCCGACGGTGCTCGCGTCGCGGATCTGCTCGGGGGCCATGTACTGGGGGGTGCCCATCGCCTGGCCCGAGCGGGTGCGGCCAGCCCGGCCGTCTCCGAAGAGGATCTTGGCCAGGCCGAAGTCTGCGACCTTGGGCAGGTAGGTGCCGTTCGCGGGCTCGAGCAGGATGTTCGCGGGTTTGAGATCGCGGTGTACGAGGTCGTGCTGGTGGGCCTCGGCGACCCCGGCCAGGATGCCCCGCGCCAGGGCATCGGCCTGCTCCAGGGTGAGCGGCCCGGCGTGGAGAAGCTCCTCGAGCGATGGGCCCTCCACGAGCTCCATGATCAAGCCCGGCATACCTCCGGGCAGGACCACGACATCGGTGACCGCGACGATGTTCGGGTGACGCAGCGATGCCTGCAAGCGCCCCTCCAGCAGGAGCCTCTGCTGGATGTCGGGCGCTGAGATGGTCAGGACCTTGAGCGCGTGGGCCGTGCCGAGCTGGTTGTGGCGGACCTCCACGACCGAGGCCATGCCGCCGTCGCCGAGCCGGCGATGCACCGTGTATCGGTCGACCACCGTGCCCGGTGTGACGACCCCCGCTTGCTCCATCTTGCCCCCCGGCGCGCGCCCCGAGACGGTCCCGTTCCGTCCGGTATTCGACTCCGGGCCGGAGTGGCCGGTCCTCTGGGGGTCAGCGCCGGTGGTTGTCGACCGGGAGGGCCCGCCGATCTCGCAGGAGCTCGACGAGGTCGTCCAGCACAGGGCGCCGGTCGGGCTCCTCCACGACGTTGGTGCGCTGCTCGGGATCCTCCACGTTGTCGAACAGCTCCACGGGACGACCCATCGCGAGGTCCCAACCGAGGGTGTAGCGCGACGTGCGCAGGCCGACGTACTCCATGTTCTCGAAGAGCACCGGCTTCGTGCGGTGGGCCGCCGACCCCTCGGGCCCCTCCGCGACGCGGCCGACGAGCGGAGTGTCGCCATCGCCGGCGGGGTCTACCCCGCCTGCGGCGAGGATGGTGGCGACCACGTCGAGCAGGTCGATGGTACCTGAGTCGTCCCAGGAGGTCGCAGGGCGGCCCCCTGGAGGCTTGATCAGCAGCGGCACCCGGATGGACGGCTCGTAGACCAGGACCTTGCCCGTCATCATGTGGTCGGCGAGGAGCTCCCCGTGGTCCGACATGAGGATCACCCAGGACTCGTCGTACATCCCGGTGTCCCGCAGGGCCTGGAGGACCTGGCCGAGGGCACGGTCGACCAGCCCGATCTTCGCGTAGTAGTCGACCCTTAGCTTCCGTGCGGTGGCCTCGGTCCAGTCCTCGAGCTTGATCCCCTGGTACTTGAGGTTGATGGGGCTGACCGGCGGCCTCGGGGCCTCCAGGATCGGCAGCGGCAGCGAAGGGTCCTCGGGGTCCAGCGGCGCGGTGAACTCCGACGTGGGGTCGAATGGCTTGTGCGGTCCGGGGAAGTTCACCTGCAGGTACAGGGGGGCATCTTCTGCGTAGCTGCGCAGGTAGTCAGCGGCCGCCCGCCCGCAGAAGCTGTCGAGGTGGTCGTCGGTGGAGAGGTTCCAGGGGGCCAGATCGGGTGGCGCCTGGTCCCACGTGTAGGTCTGCACGTAGTCCTGCCACCTCGCGAACTTGTCGACCTCACCCTTGCCGGTGGTGGCCTGGAGCCAGTCCGAGTGGGCGCTGCGCATCCAGTACTGCTGCGGATCGGGCAGCTCGATGGCGTCGTTGAATCCCCAGCGGTCGAGCCGCTGCACGTGGTCGGCGAAGTGGCCTCGCCCCTCGTGCAGGTGGGTCTTGCCGATCACTGCGGTGTGGTAGCCGCCTTCCTCGCGCATACGGCGCACGTGGCTCGGCAGGTCGGGCCGCGGCTCGAGCCGGTTGGTCCAGATTCCATGGTCGGCGACAGGCCGGCCCGTCATCATCGTGACCCTGGCGGGACGGCACACGGGCGCGTTGGTGACGCAGGTGTCGAAGCGCACGGAATCCGCCGCCAGCTTGTCGATGTTCGGGCTGCGCACCACGGGATTGCCGGCATAGCCGAGCGAGTCCGCCCGCAGCTGGTCGATGAACAGGAACACCACGGGGGCGCCGGCTCGGATGGAGGGCAGGCCCGGCCCACAACCGGCCAGTCCAAGCCCGGCGAGTGCGGTGGTGCCGTGCAGGACGGCGCGACGAGAGGGTCCTTCGCGGGGTGGTGCCATCGCGAGCAGTTTAGCGTCGGCCCGAGCCACTGGCAGCCCTGGATACAGGAGGCGCGACCAGGAGGTACCCGAATGGGCGAGACCCGCACTGAGATGGACTCGATCGGCCCGGTGGAGGTCCCTGCAGACCGCCTCTGGGGCGCGCAGACGCAGCGGTCGCTGATGAACTTCCCGATCGCCGGGGATCGTGTGCCGTTGCCGATGATGTACGCGCTTGCGCAGGTGAAGCAGGCGGCGGCACGCACGAACAAGGCGCTCGGCATCCTCGACGGCCACCTCTGCGACGCGATCGACGCGGCTGCGCAGGAGGTGCTCGACGGAAAGCACGACGAGGAGTTCCCGCTGAAGGTCTGGCAGACGGGGTCGGGCACCCAGAGCCACATGAACATCAACGAGGTCCTGGCCAACCGCGCCTCCGAGATCCTCGGAGGCTCGCGGGGATCCGACCGGAAGGTCCACCCCAACGACCACGTCAATCGCGGGCAGTCCTCCAACGACGTCATCCCCACCGCGGTGCACGTGGCCGCGGTGGGACACCTGGACGAGGTCGTGCTGCCAGGGGTCGCGCACCTCCGCGACGCGATCCGTGTGAAGGCAGACGCCTTCGCGGGCATCGTGAAGACGGGTCGCACCCACTACATGGACGCTACGCCGGTCACCCTGGGGCAGGAGATGGGCGCGTGGGCCACGCTGCTGGAGCGCGCCCACGCCCGACTGGTCCAGGCGCGCGAGCCCTTGCTGAAGCTCGCGCTCGGCGGCACGGCCGTGGGCACCGGCCTCAACGCGGCCCCTGGGTTTCCAGAAGGGACCGTCGCGGAGATCGCGAGCGCGACCGGCCGTCCGTTCGTGCGCGCGCCCGACGCGTTCGCGGCGCTCTCCGCAGACGACGCGCCGGTGGCCGCCCACGGCCAGCTCAAGGCGCTGGCCGTGGTCCTGCTCAAGATTGCCAACGACCTCCGCTTCCTCGCGAGCGGACCCCGGTGCGGCATCGGCGAGCTGCAGCTGCCCGCGAACGAGCCCGGCAGCTCGATCATGCCCGGCAAGGTCAACCCCACGCAGCCCGAGGCGGTGGTCC
>CAYMSU010000547.1:0-3966 GCA_964393165.1 uncultured Enterobacteriaceae bacterium | reverse complement strand
GGTCTTGCCGGTGCCCGAAAGCCCGAAGAAGATCGACACGTCGCCCGCGTCGGGCCCCTCGTTGGCCGAGCAGTGCATCGACAGCACGTCCTGCCCGGGCATCAGGTAGTGCATGATCGTGAAGACGCCCTTCTTCATCTCGCCCGCGTACTGCGTGCCGAGGATCACCATCTCCTTGCGGCCGAGGTGCAAGGCCACGCTCGTCTTCGACGTCATGCCCGTGGTGTGCCGGTTCGCGCTGAACTCTCCGGCGTTGAAGATCACGTAGTCGGGCTCGCCGAAGGCCGCGAGCTCCTCGGCCGACGGGCGGATCAGCATGTTGCGCATGAACAGCGCGTGGTAGGCGCGCGTGGTGACGATCCGGACCTTGATCCGGTACGCCTCGTCCCACCCCGCGAAGCCGTCCACCACGTACAGCCGCTGCTTCGTGTTGAGGTAGTCGAGCGCCCGCTCCCGGTTGATCTCGAAGGCGTGCTCGTCGAGCTTGATGTTCACCGGCCCCCACCACACGTGCTCGGTGCTCGTGGGCTCGTCGACAATCCGCTTGTCGGTGGGCGACCGACCGGTCTTCTCCCCAGACAGCGCCACGAGCGCCCCACTCGCGCTGATCGCGGTGCCCGGCTCGTTGCGCAGGCCGTGCTCGTAGAGCACAGCGGGGGGCGCGTTGCGCAGGATGTCGGTGGCCTCGATGCCGTACTGCTCGAGTGTGAATGCCATGATGACCCTCCCTTCCCGTGGAGAAGGGCCCTTATTCGAGGATGGTCAACGTGACCTCATGTCCGGCGTAGCGAAGCTCGATCGCCCCGCGCGCGAAGCGGCTGCTCCCCCGCAGCCGACGGGCGCGGAAGGGCTCCGCGCGGAGCTCGCAGAGCTGGCGAGCGAGCCGCTGAAACAGGGCACGGGCCTCGGCCTCCGAGCCGACCTGCAGCGTGCGGGTGCGGGGCGCAGCGGCCGCCCCGCGCAACGCCACGAGCAGAATGTCGGGCACATCGGCGGGCGCCTCGGGGGGGATCGGCAGCTCCCAGTCGGGCTCCACCCCGAGCGATCGGAGCCAGGCGGCCGCCCAGCGAGCGAGCGCATCCTGGCGAAAGCTCCGCCAGCGCGCCTGCTCGGCGGGCCAGCCAGCGAGCACCGCGTCGAACCGACGAAACGCCTCCTTGCCCGACAGCGCCATGTCGATCAGCCGGGCGAGGTGATCGTCCTCCACGGTGTCGACGAACTCGGCCATGAGCCGGTAGGTCCGCGTGTAGGGCGGCACCTCGCCGTAGCGGTCGGGATCCGCGTCGACCAGGGCGAGCACGCGCTCGTTGTCGCGCCCGGTGACGGCGGGATCGTACAGCCGCACGAACCCGCCCTCCTCGAGATCGACATAGGTGGCGAGGAGTCCCTCGTCGCGCGCCACGAGTGCCTCGAGCAGCGCCCTGCCGTCGAGCCGCAGCTTGCGTCGCGTGTCACCCATGGCGACGGTCTAACCGCCGCGCCGGGCGCGGCCCTCAGTCCAGGCTGCGGAGCCGCCGGAACCGGATCACGATGTCGTCGCCGAAGAACGGCGCATCGCACTCGAGCTCCCGGCCCACGTCGCAGATCAGCAGCGGCTCCTTGCCCTCGTAGAAGTAGCCGAGCTCGAGGCGGCCATCCACGCGGCGCGTGTAGAGGTACTACTGGGCGTAGCCGTAGTCCTTCTTGTCGTAGCTCTCGTCCTCACAGTCGGCCGAGTAGCCGTACCAGAAGAACGCGGTGTTCCACCGGAAGATCGTGAGCCCCCGGGAGTAGCCGTAGGTGCAGGTGCCGGTGGAGGTCGTGTAGAGGTAGTCGTCCGAGATGTCCACGCCGTCTTCGAAGACCGCGACGGCCTCCCACGAGCCGACCTCGCGCGACGAACAGGCCATGAACGACAGCGACATGGCCCCGAGGGGGATGGCGGACGCGCGCATCGACGACTCCGTGGCAGCGATGCCGAGACTCTACACCGTCAGGCCGACACCACGACCTCGACGCCGAGATGATCGGACGGAGGGCGGGGAAACCCCGGCGCCGAGCGCCCCAGCAGGGTGAACCCGCCGACCGTGAGCCCCTTGACGAGCACACGATCGAAGCGCGCGCCGGGGCGCCCCCCCCGGGGCTCGCTCGGCCAGGTGGCCCGGTGCTCGGGGTGCGCGCCCGCGGCGCGCCACGCGTCGACCACGCCGTCGAGCCCGGCCACGTCGGGCTCCTCTGCCTTGCGCAGGTTGGTGTCGCCCCCGAACAGCGCGGGCCCGGGGTGCCCCACGAGCCCGGCCACCACCGCCTGCAGCTGGGCCGTTCGCACGCGCGAGGCCGCGCTCGTGCTCTCGAGGTGGCTCGTGGCGAGCAGCCAGGTCGCCCCCTCGTGCGCCACCTCCGCCCACACCAGCCGGCGGCCCATCTGGCTGTTCGGGAACGGCTCCGCGCCCCCGCGCGCCACCGCGTGGGGCTTGCGCACCAGCAGCACGCAGAAGTACTCGCTGTCCGTCGCCGCGACCGGATCCGCGGGCACCGCGAGGAACCCCGCCGCGGCGAAGTGGTGCTTGATGTGCGCGTGCCAGGTGCGCGGCGTGACCTCCTGCAGGAGCACCACGTCGGGCACCGTCTCGCGGAGCAGCAGCGCGAGGCACGCGGCCTCGGAGCGCTCGTCGAGCTGCTCCGGATCCAGTCCGTTCAGGTTCCAGGTGCATACACGCAACGCCATGCCCGCCGCGGTAACTTGCCGCACCCGTTCCTTCCCCTCGAGCCCAGACAGGTGAGCCCATGCCCGATCTCCGCCCGCTCGACACCGTCGCCGAAGCCCTCGGGCTGCGCCCCGACGAATGGGAGGGCTGGGGCCCCCACCGCGCCAAGGTCACGCTCGACGCGGTGGCCGCGCCCCGCACCCGGTCCACCCCCGGCAAGCTCGTGCTCGTCAGCGCGATCACCCCCACCCCGGCCGGCGAGGGCAAGACCACGACCGCGATCGGGCTGTCCCAGGGCCTCGCCCACAACGGCGAGAGCGTGGTCGTCGCGCTCCGCGAGCCGTCGCTCGGGCCCCTGTTCGGCGCCAAGGGCGGCGCCACCGGCGGCGGCGCCAGCCTCGTGCACCCGAGCGAGGAGATCGACCTGCACTTCACGGGCGACATCCACGCGGTCACCAGCGCCCACAACCTGCTCTCCGCGATGATCGACACCCACCTGCACTTCCGCCGCGAGCCCCCGCTGCACGCGGGCAAGATCCAGTGGCGCCGGGCGCTCGATGTCTGCGATCGGGCCCTGCGCCACGTGGTGGTGGGCATGACCACGGGCAACGGCCCGGTCCGCGAGTCGGGCTTCGACATCACCGCGGCGAGCGAGGTGATGGCGGTGCTCTGCCTGGCCGACGGCGCCGACGACCTCAAGGAGCGCCTGTCGCGGATCATCGTGGGGTCCGCCCCGGGCCGCGGCGGCCCGGTGACCGCGGGCGATCTCGGTGCGGTCGGAGCGATGTCCGCGCTGCTGCGCGACGCCCTGCGCCCCAACCTCGTGCAGACCACCGAGGGGGTCCCCGCGATCATCCACGGCGGCCCGTTCGCGAACATCGCGCACGGCTGCAGCTCGGTGATGGCCACCCGCCTCGGGCTCGCCCGCGCGGACTGGACGGTCACCGAGGCGGGCTTCGCCTTCGATCTGGGCGGCGAGAAGTTCTTCGACATCAAGTGCCGGTCCGCGGGCCTCGACCCGGTGGCGGTGGTCATGGTCGCCACGGTCCGGGCGCTCCGGCACCACGGCGGCGGCGTCCACACCGAGCCCGACGCCGCGGCGGTGGCCCGGGGCCTCGAGAACCTCGACAAGCACCTCGAGAACGTGGGCCTGTTCGGCAAGCAGCCGATCGTCGCGCTCAACCGGTTCCCGACCGACACGCCCGACGAGATCCGCGTCGTGCGTGAGCGCTGCGAGGCGCTCGGGGTCCCGTTCGCGGAGGCGGATCCGTTCGGCACC
>CAYMSU010000546.1:0-3970 GCA_964393165.1 uncultured Enterobacteriaceae bacterium | reverse complement strand
TCAACCGGGCGCTGGCGGGAGCCTACGCGGACGGGGCGACGGCCGCGGGAGCCGACGTCACGGAGCTCGATCTCGCGGCCCTCGACTTCGACCCAGTGCTCCGGCAGGGGTACGCCAGGGTGCAGCCGCTCGAGCCCGACCTCGTGCGCGCGCAGGCCGCGATCGAGCGAGCCGACCACATCGTCGTGTCTTTCCCGGTGTGGTGGGGAGCCGCGCCGTCATTGCTCAAGGGCTTCTTCGACCGGGTCTTCCTCCCCGGCTTCGCGTTCCGGTTCCCGAAGGTGTGGCCCCTGCCCCGTCGTTTGCTGAAGGGCCGATCGGGCCACGTCATCCTCACGATGGACGCCCCCTGGCCGGTATACCGGCTCCTCTACCGAGGGTCCGCGCACCGCGCGGTGATCGACGGCACGCTGCGGTTCGCGGGCCTGCGTCCGGTCACCTCGTCGACCGTGAGCGCCGTGAAGTACCTGCCGACGTGGCTGCGCGAGGCGCACCTGTTCCACCACCGCCAGCTCGGCCGGCTGCATGGCACCCTGCGCCGCGCGGGCCGCCACGAAGTGCGAGCTGCCTACGCATCCCCCGGAGTGGTGACGTCCGGTTAGTTTGCCAGCAGCGGCACCCCGCCGGGGTGCTGGCCTCGCTTCTCGGCAGTGCATGGAACCCGTCGCAGTCCGCGTTCACCAGCTCACCACCCCGCTTCGTGCCGGCTACCTCGTGTACTGCCCGCGCACCCGGGCGACCGCCCTGGTGGACCCCCTGCCCACGGTGCGAGCCGCGGTTCAAGAGCTCCTTCGCGAGCACGAGCTCAAGCTGCGCTTCGTCCTACGCACGGGACGGGGGCCCGACCGCGAAGTGAGCCGCTACGACAAAATGCTCGCAGAGCTGGGCCTCGGCGAGGGCCTCGGCGAGGCTCCCGCAGACGACGAGCCGTTTCCGGACGTCCCCCGGGTCGGTCCCCCCCTCGAGCCTCCCCAGGATCGGTCGGCGCCCGAGGCCGTGGTCCTCCAGGCGGGAGAAGGCACCGTGGGGGTCCGGCGCTACGAGGGGACCACGGGGTCCGAGCCCCGCTTCACCATCGGGGGCAGCCTGCTCGCGGGCACCCCGCCCACGGCCCACATCTGCGGAAGCGCACGGGTGGCCCTCGGCGTCTTCTTCGTCGAGGTGCTCCCCATCGACGACGACCAGGTCGCCTACCGCATCCAGGATCGCCTGTTCACCGGGGCGGCCGCCGGCCACACCCCTCCTGTGCTGCTGCACCTGCCCGAGGACACGGTGGTGCACCCGCGGCGAATCAGCCGCGAGGACGGGCCTACCCTCGTGTCCACCATCGCGCAGGAGCGGCGCCGGTCCCTGGCCGCGGAGGTCGCCGAATGGCCAGGCTGAACTCCGAGCTCCGCTTGCTCATGGTCAAGCTCGTGTACGTCGGACCCGGCCTGTCGGGCAAGACCACGAACCTCGCGTGCCTGCACCGCGAGTACCCGGAGGCGGCGCGGGGGGAGCTCGTGCAGCGCACGCACGACACCGAGGGGGCCCTCCGGTTCGACTTCTTCCCCGCGAAGCTGGGCACCATCGAAGGCTACCGCCTGCGGGTCGACTTCTTCACCGTCCCCGGGCCCGCCTACTACAACGAGGCCCGGCGCTCGGTGCTCGAGGGCGTCGACGGGGTCGTGTTCGTCGCCGACTCGGATCCGCAGCGGATGGACGCGAACGTGGTCGCGCTCGAGAACCTCGCCCACAACCTCGCCTCCTTCGACCGCCGCCTGCGCGACCTCCCGCTCGCGTTCCAGTGGAACAAGCAGGACCTGCCCGACGCCCTGGCGCCGTCGTCCCTCTCCGCGGCGCTGAACCGGCACGGCGCGCCCGAGCACCCGGCCGTGGCCACCCGCGGGGAGGGGGTGTGGGAGAGCCAGCAGGCCCTGCTGCGCCTGGTCGTGGAGCGGCTGCGGTCCCGCGTGGGGAGCCGGGCCCGGGGCTGACGCTACTCCGCGCCGTCGACGCGCTGCTGCCAGGCCTCGATGTCGAACTCGAGGATGAAGAAGTCGACCCGGCGGTTCTTCGCCCACGCCTCGGGCGTGGAGCGGTCGTCGATCGGCTGCTCCTCCCCGTAGCCCTCGGAGACGAGGCGACGCGCATCGACGCCTGTGCCGATGAAGTACTTGCGCACCGACGCAGCACGCCGCTGCGAGAGCGCGAGGTTGTAGCTGTCGGAGCCCCGCTCGTCGGTGTGCCCCTCGATCCGTAGCTTGAGGATCTCGGGGTAGTCCTCGACGATCTTCACCGCGGCGTCGAGCACGGGGTACGACTCCGGCAGGATCTCCGCGCTGTTCGTGCGGAAGTTGATCGTGTCGCGCAGCTCGATCTTGTCGCGGGTCATGCGCGCGGGCGCGTCGGACTCGGGGGACAGCGGGACCACCAGATCGATGGGAGGCCCCTCCTCGACCACGAGCTCCACGTCCTCGGCCACGTAGCCGATCGCGCTGACCGCGACTGTGTAGGCGCCCTCGTCGTTCGGCATGACGTAGGGGTTCAGGGACGAGGTGCCGTGGCCCTCGTCGTCCTTCACGACGATCCGCGCGGTGTCGACCGGCTCCTCGGTGCCTGCGTCGATCACGTGCACGCGGACCATCGTGCGCTCCGGACATCCGTCGCCGTCCTGGTACTCGTCGAGATCTTCGGGATCGTTCGGGCACGCATCGTCGACATCGAGGATGCCGTCCTTGTCGTTGTCGAGATCCGGGCAGCCGTCCTCGTCCTCGAACTCGTCGTAGTCCTCGGCCTCGTCCGGGCACTGGTCGTCGGGGTCGACGCCGCGCGGCTCGATGGCCAGCCCGAGGATCACGCGGAAGTCGGGCGCCCCGATGCCAGGGGTGACCCCTCCGCCAGCCCCCGCCCGCAGCACCAGGTTCCCTTGGCGAGACGGATAGAACCAGCCGCTGCCGAGCACCTCGAGCGGCGATGCCGCGGGGTTGGTGAAGGGCTCGGTGTAGGGGAGCAGCGTGGATCCCTCGGCGGCCAGGCCGAGCCGCTCCGACAGGCGCAGCCCGACCGCCAGCCGACCGATGAACGCGTCGTTCAGCTCGATGTTCTCGAGCTCCGCGGGGGGGCCCCCGCGGGTCCCGACGTTCGCGGCGAGGAGCACCGGACCGAGCTCCCGGCTGATCAAGCCGGTGAGCTCCCAGGCGAGGTTCGGATTGCCGAGGGCCGTGTCCACCGTGGCGGTGGGCGCCCACACCCGCAGGCCGGCGCCGAGATCGAGGGGGGCCCGTGGCCCGTCGACCACCGTGAGCTTCGCGTCGCCGGCGATGTCGCCGAGGCCGGACTCGACCGGGACGTCATCTCCGGCGGTGCGCAGGTACACCGGCACGTGTGCGCCGATCCGCAGCGGCCCCAGGTTCACACCGCCCAGCAGGTCGAGCTGCAACAGCGACGTGACGAGACCGCGAACCTCGTCGGTCGCGCTCACGTAGACCAGGGGATCGTCGACGTACTGGAGCAACAGCCGCCCCTGGGCAGGCTGCCCCCGCCGCCGGCCCGCGTCGTCGGCCCACAGCAGGCCCTGCCCATCGATCGTGGGCCGGAAGGTCTGGGCATTGAGCTCCGGGATCTCCCCACCGGTGACCTGTGCCGCCGCCACTGACATCGCCCACATGCACCACATGTCTGCCCCCCACCGGTCCCGCGCGGCGCGATGGTACCCGATTGTCGGTCGCGGCGGCTAAGGGGGGTCCTTTGGGGGCTTGATGGCGGGAGACGACAAGCCGGTCGTCGTCGTGACCACGGCGGCCGAGCTCCGGCAGCTCGCGGCGCCGGCGGACCGGGCGAGCAAGGCAGCTGGCGAGCAGGGTGCGGACCACGGCGAGGGAGCCACGCCGCGACGCGAGGTCGTCACGAACCACGAGGTCCGCATCGCCGGGCAGGCCGTGACCTACGAGGCCACGTGCGGGTTCCTCGAGGCGGGGCTCGACGACCC
>CAYMSU010000545.1:0-3984 GCA_964393165.1 uncultured Enterobacteriaceae bacterium | reverse complement strand
CGTCGCCCGCTGGCTCGCCACCGAGTGGCTGCGGCCCGGCGCCCCGTGGACCGAACTCGCCCGCCACCCCACCGCGCCCGTGGCCATCCTGCTGCGCACCCGCACCCGGCAGGGGGCGTGGGAGGCCGCCCTGCGGGCCGAGGGCGTGCCGTTCGTGGTCGCGCAGGGCATCGGCTTCTGGAGCCGGCCCGAGGTCCTCGACGTCGTCAACGCGCTCTCCGCCGTCGTGCACGCCGATCCGGCGTCACTCGCAGGCGCGCTGCGCGGCCCCTGGCTCGGGCTCCTCGACCAGGATCTGCAGGATCTGCACGACGGGCGCTTTGGCGGCGGGGGCCTGCACCACTTCGGCACCGCGCCGCTGGATCCGGCCGCGCCGCCCCGGGTGCATCGGGCGCATGCGCGGCTGCGCGCCGCGCGCCAGGAGGTCCGCCGCGTGCCCGTGTCGGGTGTCGTCGCTGGCCTCGCGGCCGCGCTCGCGCCGAGCCGGGAGGTCGGGGATCCGGCGCACGCCGCCCAGGCGCACGCCAACGTGGCGCGGCTCGTCGCGCTGGCCGCCGCCGGCAACCCCGACGGTGCCGCGGCCGTCGCCGACCGGCTGCTCGGCGAGGTCGAGGCCGCCGAGCGGGCGTCCGAGGCGGTGATCGTGGCGTCGGAGGCGCGGGTGGTGTTGTGCACCGTGCACGCGTCCAAGGGGCTCGAGTTCGAGGGCGTCATCGTGCCGGAGGCCGACGTGCGGCCGCGCTCGCGGCCTCCGCCCCTGCTCGTGGCCCGCCGCGACGACGCCTGGCAGATCGCGGCGCGCGTGCTGGATCCGGCCGCCGACGTGCAGCGCCGGGTGCGGCCGGGGCTGTACAGCGCGCTCGAGGCCGTCCGCACGCAGGAGGAGGCGGCCGAGGAGCGGCGGCTGCTCTACGTCGCGGCCACCCGGGCGCGGGAGCGGCTGCTGTTCGTGGGCGAGACCCCGCCCCCGCCCACGCCCGGGGCCCTGCCCACGTGGATGCAGCTCTTGCTGGCGAGCCTGCCCCCCGCCACGCGGCGGGTGGATCCGGGGCGGGTGCGCAAGGCGCCGGTGCCCGCGCGCGGGGTCGTCCACGAGGGGCCGTCGACGCCCGAGGCCCTGCCCCCGCCGGCGGCGCCGCGCCGGGTGGAGATGCTCGCGAGCGCGCTCGACCGCTTCGTGCAGTGCCCGGCGCGGTGGTACCGGGGGGACCTGCTCGGGGTGCCCGAGGCCGTGGGCGCGGCCCGGTCGACGGCGGCGGTGGCCCGCTCGGCGGCGCGGCTCGCGGCGGCGCGCGGCCAGGTGCTGCATCAGTTGCTCGAGGACGGACCCGAGCCGTCGTCGGAGCTGGTCGCGCGGCGCTGGCGGATGGCGGCCACCGAGGCGGGCGCGACGGAGGCGGAGGCGGAGCGTGGGCTGTCGGAGGTGACCGCGCACCTGCGGGCCTGCCGCGAGGATCCGCGGCTCGCGGAGATCCTGGCGGCGCCCGGGCATCGGGAGCTGCCGTTTCGGGTGGAGCACGAGGGGGTGGTGCTTCGCGGGCGCATCGACCGGCTGTGGCGGTCAGCCGAGGGCTGGGTGGTGTTGGACTTCAAGTCGGAGGCGCTCGGGGCCCGGACCCCGGCGGAGGTCGCGCAGAGCCACGCGGGGCAGCTCCTGGCCTACGGATGGGCCGCAGACCGGGCGCTGGGGGGCGTCGAGCGGGTGGTCAAGGGGCAGGTCTACCTGACGGCGCGCGGCGTCGTGGAGGATCTGGCGTGGTCGGAGGCGTCGCTGCAGGGCATTCCCGCGCTGCTGGAGGACGTGGCGCGGGTGGCGGGGAGCCGCTGGCGGCAGGTGGAGCGCGCGGCCACGCGCGGCGACACGGAGCGGCCGTGCGCGAGCTGCGGGTTCTTCGGCCACGGGTGCGTGGGGCAGTGACGTGGGGGTTCAGGGGCCCGAGACGCAGTCGTTGGACGGCTCGGTGAGCGAGAACGTCTGGTATCGAGCGCCTCTCCACACCCCCCGGGTGACGAGGGCGGTCAGGGTCTCCGCGCCGTCCGCCACCGCCGCCGCCATCTCGGCCACCGTGGACACCGGCGTGTCGTCGACGAGGTACACGTGATCGATGATGAATCCCTCGGGGAGCTGATCACGGATGTCCCGGTTCTTGATCCGGTCCACCGAGCCCAGCCCCTCCGTGCCTTGCTCGAACCACAGGCCCGCCGGGCACTGGCGCCCCCGCAGAGGGGGCGTCTGCGAGGGCAGCGGAGAGCAGGGCACGAGCTCGTCCGGCACCTGGAGGAGGGCCTCGATAGCCTCCTCGGTCGCCGCCAGCGCCGCCTCCGTCTCCGAGCGACGCACCACGAACGCTGCCTCGAGCGCGTCGATACGCGCGAGGACCTCCTCTGCCCGGGTGCATTGCGCGATGGCCTCGGGCTGCATGCGGTACCACTCCTCGTTCAGCTCGGAACATGCTGCCTCCGCGCGGTCTCGACACTGCATGAAGCGGCCGAACGGGGAGTCGTCTCGCGCACGCTTGCGCGACCGCATCTCGCCCCTCTCTCTCGCGCGCACGTCGCTCTCGTAGGAGCGGCACCGGCGCCTTCGAAGCTCCTGGCGATCCGCAAAGGTCAGCGCGTCCACCGGCTGCCGTCGACAGCGGTCGAGCGCGTCGCGTGCGGCCTGGGTGCGCTGCCGGGCCACTTCCTGATCCATGAACCAGCGGTCGTAGCCGCGCATGGCCTCTTCGACGGGCACGTCGAGCTCGACGAAGCCCTTCGCGTCCCGAAGGGGCTCTGTGGTGCGACACACCGCAGTCCGCTGCTGGCACCAGGGGCTCCGAAACGCGTCCGCGTCGCGGCCGTGGTGCTCCAGCAGACCTGCGAGGAAGCCGCACGCGTCGGCGAGGCCGCCTTTTACCGCGCAGTAGAGGAGACCGAGGTCAGACCTCTCTGTATGCTCGCACGCGAGGGCCGGTCGGGCGCGGGCGGGGTCGACCGTGGGACAGCTGCCTCCGTGGGTTGCCAGCACCTCTTGGGCGTGCGTGCGCCAGGCGCGAAGCTGCTTGAGGATGAAGGGAATCTGCGCTTGCCGCTCCCGCAGCTCCTCTCGCTCGTGCCGGAGGTCGCTCCACGTGGCCCAGTTCTTGGGGGTGAAGTGACTGAGCCCAGCGAGGGGGATCACGCCTTGCTCCCCCCCGTCGAGGTGGAGGCACTGGTGCGCGGGCTCCTGTTCGCGGAACAGGAACCCGTACTGCCCCTTGATGGTTTCGGTGTCGGCCCCCGCCAACGTGGCTCCTCTCGAGGAGACCAGCCGCACGGAGGTGCGCTTTCTCCCCTTCACTCGCTCGGTCCAGAGGACCCAGGCCAGCTTCGACGTGGTGTGGCTGCGGGCTTCCAGGTATTGGAGCTCCAGCGGCTTGGCGCCGATCGCGGTGGAGATGAGAAGCAAGGAGCCAAGCCAAGAAAGAAGCATCTCTGTTCCTCGGGTTTCGCGAGCGCGACCCTACCACGCCGGTCTACCCGGCTGGGGGCCGGTAGAGCGTGCGGCCATGCGCGGCGACAGGGGGCGGCGACACGGGGCGGCGACACGGGGCGGCGGTGCGCGCTGCGGGTTCTTCGGCCACGCGCGCGGGCGGCCCGTGTGTCGTGGGCAGGCGTGCGGACCCCGCGCGGGGGATCCGTCGGTCGCCCTCGGGGACACCTGCACACAACCCGGAGGATCTGCCGTTGTCCTCGCCGTTGTGTGTCAGATCCGGACACAACTCCGCCGATGTCCGGACTTCCTCGCCGTTGTGTTCCGATTCGACACACAACCCGGACCTGAACCAGAGTTCCTCCGAGTTCTGTGCACACGGGAACGCCACCCACCGACCACACGGCGGAGCCCCCGCGCCCCGGCAAGGGAGAGCGGGGGCACCGTGGCACTCCCCTTCGCCCCTCCCGATTCACCACCCAAGGCCTCGCGCGTGCAGCACGGCGATCGCCGACTCGACTACGCAGCGG
>CAYMSU010000544.1:0-3992 GCA_964393165.1 uncultured Enterobacteriaceae bacterium | reverse complement strand
GGAGCAAAGCCTCCCGCCGTCGCTGCAGCTGATCGGCATCGAGCCGTCGATGCTGCGGTTCACCCTCGATGAGGAGGCGGTGCGAAAGGTCTCGATCGAGGTGGAGCTCGTCGGGGAGCCAGCCGAAGGCCACGTGGTGGTCGAGGTGGAGCCCGAGCCGGCCATCGTCGACGTGAGGGGCCCTCGCACGACGGTCGAGTCGCTTCGCGAGGTGCGCACCGAGCCCATCGACGTGACAGGCCTGGCCGACGATGCGATCCGCGACGTTCGGCTGGCACTGCCGCGCGGCGTGCAGCTGGCGAGCGGCGTCATCCCGACGGCGTCCATCCGCGTGGTCCCCGAGATCGAGCAGCGCACGCTCGCGGCGATTCCCGTCTACACCTACCGGCACCGCGACTACCAGCCCGAGATCCCGGAGGTGCAGGTCACCTTGCGGGGTCCCTCCGTGCAGCTGCGGGGCGTGCGCCCGGACCGGGTCGTCGCAGTGGTACACCTTCCCGACGAGCCCGAGCGCAGGCGCTACGAGGCCTTCTTCGGACCCCAGGAGGGAGTGCGTGTGGAGATCGTCCATCCGGGTGGCGACGCCGTGGAGGTGACCGCTGTCATCCCGACCATGGTGTCGGTGGTGCGCCCATGAAGTTCGGGACCGACGGGATCCGCGGAGTGGCGGGGGAGCCACCGATCACCCCCGAGGTCGCGCGGTCGTTGGGCCACGCGGCCACCCGGTACGCCCGCGCGCTCGGCGGTCGCCGCGTGGTGGTCGGCCACGACACCCGACCATCGGGGCCGGGCCTCGCCGCGGAGGTCGCGGAGGGAGTCGTCCGCGCCGGCGGGATCTGCCTCGAGGCCGGCCTTGCGACCACCCCGGCGGTCACGCTGGCGGTGCACGACGGGCTGGCCGATGTGGGCGTGGTCGTCACGGCGTCCCACAACCCCGTCGGCGACAACGGCTTCAAGGTCGTCGGCGCGCAAGGCAGGAAGCTCGACGAGGCCGGCTGCGCCGCAATCGAGGGGTGGCTCGCGGAGCCTGACGCGCTCGGGGAGGGCGGGCATCGAGTCGACGCCGCTGCGGACGTCGCCGACGGATGGCGGCGGCAGGTCCGCGCTGCGGTGGCGTCCCCGAGCTCGCTCGAGGGCCGGCGGATTGCGGTCGACCTCGCCGCGGGAGCCGGCTGCACGGCGGCCCCCTGGCTCGGGGAGGCCCTGGGCGCGGAGGTCGTCCTCCTCGGTGTCGACGGCGTCATCAACGACGGCTGCGGCAGCGAGCACCTGGGCGCGCTCTCGGCAGCCGTCCTCGAGCACGACTGCGAGGCGGGGCTGGCCATCGACGGCGACGGGGATCGTTGCCGGCTCGTCGACGGGCACGGTCGCCCCGTACCGGGCGACGCGGTGCTCTGGCTGCTCGCCCGCGCCTACGAGGTGGCTGGGCTCGCGGTCACCGTGATGAGCAGCGCCGCCCTCGAGGCCTCGCTACCCGGCGTGCGCGTCGTGCGCACCCCAGTGGGCGATCGGTTCGTGCGCGAGGCGATGGACGCGCACGGGCTTCCGCTCGGCGGTGAGGAGTCGGGCCACGTCCTGTTCGCGGACGTCTCCGCCGGCGATGGCCTGGTCGCCGGCATCCGCGCCCTCGCGGCAGCGTTCTCCGCGGCCGACACACTCGCCGCTGCAGTGGAGTCCTTCGTCGCGCTGCCTCGCGAGCTCGGCAAGGTGCGCGTGGCCCGGCGTCCACCGCTCGACGAGGTCGCGGAGCTGCGCACGGCCCAGGAGGCCGCGCTTGCCCGTCTCGGGCCTCACGGAAGGGTGTTCCTGCGGTATTCCGGCACCGAGCCGGTCCTCCGGATCCTGGTCGAGGGGCCGGATCGCCAGGTCGTGTCCGAGGTGGCCGAGCAGGTGGCCGCCGAGGCCGAGCGGGTGCTCGGGTCGTGAGGCGCCGATGAGCTGGGTCGGGGAGGCCGCGCAGGTTCGGGAGCGGGATCGGCGCTTGATCGAGGACGTCGGCGTGCCGGGCATCGCCCTGATGGAGCTCGCCGCGGCGGGGGTGGCACGCGTCATCCGCGCCCACCACGCGGCCGACGCGGCCGCAGGGGTGCTGGTCGCCTGCGGCAGCGGCAACAACGGGGGTGACGGCTGGGCCGTCGCGCGATGGCTGCATCAGTGGGGCTGTTCCGTGAGGGTGTGGTCGCTCGGGGCCCCCCGGTCGGACGACGCCCAGCGCATGGCGCAGAGCTGCCGCGCTCTGGGGGTCCCGGAGGTCCGCGGGCTCGATGGCACCGAGGGACTCCTCGTCGACGCCGTGTTCGGCACAGGGCTGGGGCGGCCGGTCGAGGGCTCGCTGGGCGAGGCGCTCCAGGCGCTCGACGAGCATCCTGCACCGGTCGTGGCGGTGGACCTGCCGAGCGGTCTGCACGCCGACCGAGGCGTCGCGCTCGGAGCTTGCCCCACCGCCTCGTGCACGGTCGCGCTGGGTGCGCTGAAGCTCGGCTACTTCGGCGCAGATGCCGCCCGCTGCGGGCGCTTGGAGCTCGTCGACCTCGGCTTTGGCGCCACCGACCTGCCGCCGGCGGCGCGGCTCCTGGGCGTGGCCGACCTGACCGGGCAGTGGCCGGCCCGGGGCCTGGCCGACCACAAGACGCGGTCGGGGCACCTGCTCGTCGTCGCCGGATCGCTGGCGATGGCGGGGGCCGCCGTGCTCACCTGTCGAGGGGCGCTGGCCGCCGGGGCTGGGCTCGTCACGTTGGCCGCGCCTCGCTCCGCGCTTCCCCGCCTGGCGGCGCTGCCCCCCGAGGTGATGGTCCTTGCGGTCGACGACGATGCGCCAGAGCTGCCATCGCTCGACCGGTTCACCGCGCTCGCGGCAGGGCCCGGGCTCGGGGGCGGAGGCGCGCTCGCCGCCTCCTGGCGCACCTGGCTCCGGGCTCGGTGGGGGCAGGGTCCGCCCGCGGTCTACGACGCGGATGCGCTCGAGGCCACCCACGACGCGCCGGCAGCCGACGAGCGCGTGCTCACCCCGCACCCGGGGGAGGCCGCCCGGCTGCTCGGGCAGTCCATCGGCGCGGTCCAGGCGGATCGGTTCGCCGCCGTCCGAGCGCTCGCGGCACGCGGCACGGCACTCCTCAAGGGCCCCCACACCCTGGTCGCGACGCCCTCGACAGCCTCTGGCCCCCCGTCAGAGCTCACGATCAACCCCACCGGCGCGCCGACCCTCGCCACCGGGGGCTCGGGCGACGTGCTCACGGGTGTCATCGGTGCGCTCCTGGCCCGCGGCGTGACCGCGCCGCGCGCCGCCCGCCTCGGTGCGTGGGTCCACGGCACCGCGGGCGAGCGCCTGGCCGAGCGGGCGTCGGAGGGCTGGACGGCCGCGGACGTCGCGGCCGAGATTCCTGTGGCCGTCTCGGCGCTGCGAGGCTGACATGGTGTCGCTTCACCTCCCGGATCCGGAGGCCACCCGCGCCCTCGGCCGACGCCTGGGGGAGTTGGCGGGTCCCGACACCTTCCTGGCGCTCGACGGAGCGCTCGGCGCGGGGAAGACTGCCTTGGTCAAGGGCCTCGGCGAGGGTCTGGGAGCGACCTCGGTGGTGCAGAGCCCCACCTTCGTGCTCCTGCAGGTCCACCAGGGGCGGCTCGTGCTGTGGCACGCGGACTTCTACCGGCTGAGGAGTGCCTCCGAGGTCGACGACCTCGGGCTCGACGATCTCGACGGGGGCGTCATCGCGGTCGAGTGGGCGAGTCGCTTCCCCTCCACGCTTCCGCCGGATCGGCTCGAGATCACCATAGAGGACGATGGAGCGGGCCGGCGCGCCACGGTCGTGGCCACGGGCCCCGTCCACGCGCCCCTGGAGGCCGCTCTTGACCCGTCCTGAGCCGGAGTCCGACCGGCTGACGTTCCGCCGACCCGGCAGGGCCGCCCCCACTGCGGGGGCGGGGGCGGGGGCGGGGGCGGGGAGCGTGGTCGCGGTCGTGTTGCTGCTCGTGGCGCTCCTCGCGGTCGGGCG
>CAYMSU010000543.1:0-3996 GCA_964393165.1 uncultured Enterobacteriaceae bacterium | reverse complement strand
GGGTCGCCGAGCAGATCGCCGGGTTCGCGGCGCGCCTCGAGGCGCTGCCCGACGTCGGCGGGTCCGTCTACGACCAGACCCTGCTCGTGTGGGCCAACGACCTCGGCAAGGGCAACCTCCACACGCTCACGGAGGTCCCCTTCGTGCTCCTCGGCGGCGCCAACGGCCGCATCCAGGGCGGCCAGTTCCGTCGCTACGAGCGTCGCCACAACGATCTGCTGCTCACCTTGTGCCACGCGATGGGGGCGCCGCTCGAGCGGTTCGGCGACCCCGAGGCGAACCGAGGGCTGCTGGACGGAATCCTGGCTACTTGAGGGGGGTGCCGGAAGACCCCTACGACATCCTCGGCGTGCCGACGTCGGCCACGGCCGACGAGATCAAGCAGGCCTACCGGGATCTGGCGCGCAAGCACCACCCCGACCGCAACCCCGGCGATCCCGGAGCGGCCGAGCGGTTCAAGCAGATCGCCGCAGCCTTCGAGGTGCTCGGCGACCCCCGGCGCCGCGCCACGCACGACCGGGACCACCGCACGGTGGCCGGAGGTCTGCCAGAGACCTTTGTCAGCACCGTGCGCGACGCGATCGACCGCGCCCAGACGTACCTCGAGGAGAGCGTGCTGCCTCACTACGCCGCTCGGTGGCGCGGCCACGGCATCGAGGCCGCGGCCCGCCTTTGGCGCGACCTGGACGACCTGCGAGAGCCCGCCTTCCTCGGCGGCGACCGGCCGTCCTTCCTGGCGCGGCGCCGCGCGGCACGGCTGCGCCGGGGCATCGGGGTGGCGCTCGATCTGCGGCCCTCCTCCACCGTGTCTCACCGGCAGCGCACGCTGTCCGGCGCCTGGCGGATCACGATCACCCCCTGGATCCTGCACCAGCAGGGGTTCGCCGATCCGGTCGAGCTCGACGACGCGATCCTCCGGGTGCTGCTCCAGGAGTATGCCGTCGTCCTCGCCGCCGGGCGCCTCGCACCTCCCGAGGATCCCGACGACTGGCCGCTCGCCATCGAGGCGGCCCGCCGCCGAGACGACGTGGCCCAGCGCGGCGAGCAGCTGCGGTGGGCCGGCTACGCGCTGCTCGCCGCGGTGGTGATCACCCTGCTCTACTCCGGCTACGCGGGGTGGTAGAGTGCCGCCGTGCTCACCGCCCTGCTGCCGCTCGCCGCGACCCTCGGGATCGCCCAGGAAGACCCTCCGCCCGATGAGCCCGAGGTGGTGGATCTGCCGATCGACGTAGGGCTCCCACCCGAGCCGTTGTGCCCTGATGCGGCCTGGCCGGGAGAGGCCTGGCCGGATCGCGCCGCCGAGGTCCGCCGCGGGCACGCAGCCGCGGTGGCCGCGCTCGACCAGTACCTCTTCGATCCGTCCGTAGACCTCGCGGGCAAGGAGCGCGCGGGGATCCGCACCGACGGGGTGGTCCTCGTCCACCAGGGCCAGATCGTGTACGAGCGCTACCGGGCGCCCTGGTCCGCCGAGCACGCACACGCCTCGTGGTCGGTCACCAAGAGCGTGCTGAGCGCCCTGGTGGGCGTCGCGGTGAAGCGCGAGGCGCTGCGCCTCGACGACTCCGTCTGCGCACACCTTCCGGGAGTGCCAGAGCCGACCTGCGCGATCACGGTGCAGGACCTCCTCGAGTCAGCCAGCGGCCTGGCGTGGCGCGAGACGTACGAGGACCAGTCCCCTACCGCCTCGTCCGTCCTCGCCATGCTCTATGGGGCGGGCGCCACCGACATGGCCGCCTTCGTCGCGGAGCAGCCGCGCGTCCGGGAGCCCGGGGCCGCGTGGCAGTACTCGTCGGGCGACAGCGTGCTGCTCAGCGCGGTGGTGGGCGCCGCGCTGGGGCCCGCGCTCGGGGAGCGGTTCCCGTGGGCCGCGCTGTTCGACGAGCTCGGCATGGCGTCGGCGACCTTCGAGCAGGACGCCGCCGGCACCTACGTGGGATCGTCGTACCTGCACGCCACGCCCCGCGATCTCGCGCGGTTCGGGTTCCTCTACCTGCACGGAGGCTGCTGGAACGGGGTGCCGCTGCTCCCCGAGGACTGGGTCGGGTTCTCCACCGAGATCCCCCCGCCCCTCCGCGCGTCCGCCCTCGGCCTCGAGGATCTGGTCCACGCCCGCCTGTGGTGGGTGAACCAGCCGCTGCCCGAGCACGGAATCTCCGAGCGGTGGTGCCCGAGCGCGCCCGAGCGCACGTTCGCCGCGCTCGGGCACTGGGGTCAGTCGATCACCGTGATCCCGGAGGCCGACCTCGTGGTCGTGCGCACCGCCGATGACCGCGACGAGAGCTACGACCACGACCGCACCCTGGCGCTGGCTCAGGCGCTGATCCAGGAGCTCCGCTGATGCGCTGGCTCGTCGTGAGCTCGCTCTTCCTGGGCCTGGTGGGGGGATGTGCGGCGCGCACGGGTCCCGACGGCGTTCCCGGCCGCTACGACAACAGCCTCCTGCGACTGGGCACCGGGTTCGCCGCCAAGGAGGCGTGCACCTGCCTGTTCGTGGCCGGGCACGACGAGGCGTTCTGCCGGCAGCTCGTCCGTGTCAAGCCCGACATCGCGCGCTTCAAGGTCGACCGCCAGGCCCGGGAGGTGCACGCCCGGGCGCTCGGGCTCGCCAAGACGGTGGCCCGGTACCAAGGCGAGGGCCTCGGCTGCACCATCGTGGAGTGAGCCGGGTCAGCCCTCGAGCACCACGCCCCGGGTGAGCACCACCCGCCCGGCGGACTCCGCCCAGGTCCGGAGCGTGTCGAGGACCGTGGGGGGCAGCCCTGGGCTCCGCGCGCGCAGGAGCGCCAGGGCCTCCTCGACATCGTGCGTGGCCAGCCAGGCGGTGAGTCCCTCGCGGTGCAGGCGGTAGCGGTCGACCACGTCGCGGGACTTCAGCGCGGCGAGCCGCTCGATCTGGAGCCGCTCCCAGGGCGTGAGCGCGCCTGGAGGTACCACGATCTCGAGGTCGGAGCTCACCCAGACGGGCGGTGGGGTCGGTCCGTCGCCGCCGTCGGCCCACCGACGCCCGTCGGCGGTAGCGGCGATCACGCCGGGCGCCCGCCGCACAATCCCGAGCCGGTGCAACCGCTTGAGCAGCTGGTGCAGCAGCGGGGCCTCCACCTCGTCGAACCCCGCATCGTCGAATCGCCGCAGGGTCGCCTCGCCGAGGCTCGGGTAGAGCTTCACGCCGCGGCGCTCCCAGGGGCGGAACACCAGATCCCGGTGCTGCTCGCGCACGAGGTCGACGAATACCACGTCGTCGAGGGCGTCGGGCCCGGCCTGGCGGAGAGCCTCCCGGACGGCCGGCAGCACCGCCTGCAGATCCCGGTCGACCAGCTTGTGGATCAGGCGGTCCACCGCCTCCGCGGTCGTGCCCGCGAGCACCCGCTCGAGGCCGAGATCGACGAACAGCTCCCGGGTCACCGGATCCATCGAGACCGCGCCCAGCAGCTCGAGCGCGCGAAGCGCGCGACCCCAGCGCTCGTCGGCCTCGAGCGAGCCCGCCCGGGCGAGCTCCTCGCTCCCCAGCCGGCGACCGAGCCAGCGCGCGTCGGTCTTCGTGACGGTGCCCGCGTGGGTGCGGCGCACCGGCCGCTCGAGCAGGCGGGCCGCGAGCGAGGCGAGGTCGTGCAGCAGCGCCACGGGCGACTGCGCCCGCGGATCGTCCTCGAGGTCGTCGGGCTCGGGCAGGATGGCGTCGTCGAACGACCACGCCAGCGGCGGCGGCGGCGGCAGATCCGGGTGCAGGAGGAATCGCCCCCACTTGTCGGCTTCCTCGAGCGGCGCGACGAGCTCTGCCGCGAGCAGCTCCCGCAGCCCGCGCGCGTCGTGCTCCGGATCCCACACCTGGGCGCCGAGGACCACATCGTCGAGCGCGTGCCGCTGGGCCGCCTCGAGCAGCGCCCTCGCCTCGCGCGACAGCCCCGCCACGACCGCCGCGAGCTCGTCGGGCCCGACCTGCTCCGACCCCGCCTCCTGGGTGGGGTAGCGGACGAGCACCGTCGTGCCGTGGCGGCG
>CAYMSU010000542.1:0-4000 GCA_964393165.1 uncultured Enterobacteriaceae bacterium | reverse complement strand
CCATACCAATCAATTCCTCCTTATTCATTTTAGGTTTTTCGCTAAAAGGCCGCGCCGAGGCCCTCGTTCGCCCCTCGAGCCCCGCCGAGGTGGCCGAGGTGGTGCGCCACTGCCAGGCGGCCGGCATCCCGCTCACCGTGTCCGCCGCCCGCACCTCCACCACCGCCGCGGCGGTGCCCGAGGGTGGGTGGGTGCTGTCCATGGAGAAGCTGTCGCGGCTCCTCGAGATCACCGACGCCACTGCGACCGCCGAGGCCGGGATCCGGCTGGGCGAGCTCCAGACCGCCGTCGAGGAGCGAGGACGGCTCTACCCGCCCGACCCGACCAGCCGGCACGACTGCACGCTGGGCGCCTCCATCGCCTGCAACGCGAGCGGGGCGCGGTCCTTCCGCTACGGGCCCTCGCGGGCGTGGGTCGAGGCGCTGCAGGTGGTGCTCCCCACCGGGGAGCTGCTCGAGGTCCAGCGGGGGGATCCGCTGCCCGAGGGCTGGCCCCGACCCCACTGGGAGCCGCCCGAGGTGAAGACGGCCGCCGGGTACGTGCCGGGGGGCGACCTCCTCGACCTGTTCGTGGGGCAGGAGGGCACGCTCGGCATCCTCACGCGGGCCACCGTGCGGCTGACCGACCTGCCCGAGTACTTCGGGCTGCTCGCCTACTTCCCGAGCCGCGTGGCGGCGGTCGCGTTCATGCGCGCGGCGCGGGCCGCCGCCCGCCGCGACCCCTCGGGACCGCTGTCGCCCCGCTGCCTCGAGTACTTCGACGAGCACTGCCTGCGCCTGGCCGCCGAGCGTGTGGAGGAGGTGCCCGCGGAGGCCCGGGCGGCCCTGTTCTGCGAGCAGGAGGTCGCCACGGCCGGAGGCGAGGAGGCGCACCTCGAGGCCTGGCTCCAGGCGCTCGAGGCCCACGGCGCGCTGGTCGACGACACCCTGCTCGCGACCGACGCGCCCGGGCAGGCCAAGCTGCACGCCCTGCGCCACGCGATCCCCGCGAGCATCAACGAGCAGGTCGTGCGCAACGGCATGCCCAAGGTGGGCACCGACCTCGCGGTGCCCGATGCTGCGCTCGACGAGATGATGGCCGCCTACGAGGCCTCCCCCCTGCCTCACGTGCTCTTCGGTCACCTGGGCGACAACCACCTGCACCTCAACCTGCTCCCCCGCACCGAGGCCGAGCTCACCGAGGCCCGCGCCTTCTACGACGGCCTCGCCCGCCGGGCCATCGCCGCCGGCGGGACCGTCAGCGCCGAGCACGGCATCGGCAAGCTCAAGCGGCAGCACCTGGCCTGGATGGTCGGTGCCGACGTGCTTCGCGCCTTCCGAGCGCTGAAGGCTCACCTCGATCCAGCCGACATCCTGGGTCGAGGGAACATCCTGGCGCCCGTGGCAACTGACTGACCTGTAAGATGGCGCGCGGCCGTCCGTTGGAGCGTGGCGTGAGCGGAGGAGCTCCCAAGACCAGACCGAGCGGGGACCTCGTCCCACTCGAGGAGGAGCGGGCGGTGATCGCGGACCTCCAGCGGGGCGATCGGACAGCCTTCGCCACCCTGTACGGGTGGTACGGCGACATGCTCTACCGGCAGGCGATCCTGCCGCGCTTGCCGATCCGCGAGCTCGCCGAGGACTGCCTGCGGGAGACCTTTCGGTCGGCGCTCGAGAAGATCGGCACGTTCCGCCTCGAGAACCGATCCATCTTCTTCTGGCTGCGGCGCATCGCGGTCAACAAGGCGATCGACATCCACCGGCGGCATCGCCGCGACCGACGACTGGCCGAGGCGGTCACGCAGGAGCCGAGCGAGGCCCTGCACACGCATCCGCCCCGTCCGGACCGGGGTCTCGAGGTCGAGGACCTCCGCCGCCAGGTCGAGGCTGCGCTCGCCAACCTCAACGCACGATACGCCAGCGCACTGCGGCTGCGGCTCCTCGAGGACCGGAGCCGGGAGGAGTGCGCCGAGATCCTCGGGGTGACCGTCGGCAACTTCGACGTCATCCTCCACCGTGCCGCCAAGGCGTTCCGCAAGGTCTACCCGTCATGAGCAGCGATTCCCCGACGCCGTCCACCTCTCCCGAGTCCGCACGGGCCCTCGGGCGCTGGCTGGATCGGCCCTCCGAGGCACCCCCGGAGGGCGTCGACGCGGAGGTGCTCGAGGCGATCTACGCGCTCCGGCCGGAGCTGGCGCCGGCGCCCCGGGTGAGCCCCGACGACATCCTCGCGGGCGTCACGCGGGGCCCGCTGGCGGCCGACGCAGAGGCGCCGACTCCGGCCTCGGTGTCGCGCGACGGCGCCGAGATCGTCCCGTTCCCCGGCCAGGACGGCTCCTCGGAGGGCACCGAGGGGGCGGCGGCCGAGGTCCCGCCCCGTCCGGCCGATGCCGCGCCGCCGGGGGCCCGCGGGCCGCAGCGCGCGGCCGCGTGGGCGCGGGGCACCGCCGGGGTGGGCATCGCGTTGGTGGCCGCAGCCACCCTGATGATCGTCGTGGGAACCGGCCGCGAAGACGGCGCGGCCACCCGGGCCGCGCCCGAGCAGGGCATCGCAGCCCGCGAGCTGGCCACGTCCGACGAGGCGACGGACGGCGCGTCGGGGCCCCACAAGGTCGAGATCGCCGACCAGATCGCGGAGCGGCAGGCCCCCCCGAGCCTCGAGGCGCGGGCCCCCGCTCCTCCGCCCGCGCGAGCCGCACCCGCTCCCAAGGCCACGGCCAGGGCCGAGGGTGCGACGGGGGCGGAGGAGGCCGAGGAGGAGCCCGAGCAAGCCGCGGCCCTCCGCGACGAGCTGGTCGCCCAGGGCTACTACCGGATCGACGAGGACGCGTTCGACGCCGAGCAGGCGAGGATCCCCGAGGTCGCGGGGGAGGCGCCCGCTGAGCTGCGCGAGGCCCCCGAGGCCGCGCCCGCGGCCGGCGTCGCCGCCGGGGGCGGCCGCCGTGCCCGGTCCCGCGCGGTCGCCGCGCCCGCCGACGCGGACGAGCCCACCCACGTCGCAGACGACGCCCTCGTGCCCGCTCCCGTGGGCGCCGGCGAGGCCGACGCGCCCGTGCGCCCCGCGGTCCCCCGGCCCTCCGCAGCGTGGTCGGCAGGGGTCGACGGCCCGGTGGTCGAGGAGGTGCGTGGGCTGCTCTCGCGGGCCGACGCGCTCGCGGCCGAGGGGCGCCGCGCCGACGCCGCGCGGGTGCTCGCCGACGGCCTACGGGGCCCCGCGGGGGTCGCGCACCACCTCGCCATGCGCGCGGCCGAGCTCTACCTGCAGGCAGGCGCCCCCCAGCGCGCGCTCGAGGTGCTCGACCGCGGGCTGTCGTTTGCCGGTGGCGACGCTGGCCAGCGGCGCTACCTGCAGCTGCTGCGGGGCGACGCCGCGCTCGCCGCCGGCAAGCCGGCCGAGGCCCGCGAGATCTGGTCCGCGCTACAGTAGCGACATCCACCCCGCTTCGCTCGCACACCGGCCTGCAGGGCGAAGCCCGAAGGTCCGGCCTGCGGCTCGCTGCGCGCTCCGCCAGCAAGCTGGCTCCGCTTGCGAATTGACGCCGTCGGGCACGGCGTTACGGCGACGTCACGATGCCCTTCCCCCCCTCCATTGCCCGGGCCATCAGCTCGGCCGTCCGCGGCGCGAGTGTGCGCGACCGCGCCGAGCGCCTTCAGTTCGCCAACGCCGGTCACGGCTTCGACCGCTTCGGCATGCATCCCGACTTCGTGGCCATGGGCGACGCGGTGGCCGACGCGCTGTACCGCCGCTACTTCCGGGTGCGGTCGTACGGCGCGGAGCACGTCCCCAAGACAGGCGCGGCGATCCTCGCCGCCAACCACTCGGGCACCCTGCCGATGGACGGGGTCATGCTGTGGGCCGACGTCATCCGCAAGACCGACCCGCCGCGGTCGGCTCGCGCGGTCGCGGACTACTTCGTCAGCTCGCTTCCGATCGTGTCCACGCTGTTCGCCCGCTGCGGCGTCGTCGGCGGCAGCCGGGGCAACGCCCGGGCCCTGCTCCAGGCCGGGGAGCTGCTGATCAT
>CAYMSU010000541.1:0-4019 GCA_964393165.1 uncultured Enterobacteriaceae bacterium | reverse complement strand
TGACGCTGCGCCTGGTCAAGGTCGACGGCGTCATCGCGAAGGTGCGCGAGCTGCTGCCTCTGCTCACCGAGGAGCCGCACCGAGCCATGGTCGTCCGCCTGGACACGCTGCTGCAGCCCGCGGACGGCCCCGCCCGGCCCATCGGCGAAGGGTGGGCGGACGGCCTCGGGGAGCCCGTCAACGCCGGGTCGGCCCCCGCGGAGACCGCCGCGAAGTAAGCTAGGGAGCGCTCGGCGCCCCACAGGAGCACGCATGTTCGAGCTGACCGACGAGCAGCAGAGCCTCGCGGAGGCGGCCGCGGAGTTCTGCCGCGGAACTCTCGGCCCCACCGCCAAAGAGGACGACGAGCGAGAACACTTCCGCCGCGAGTACATCGCGGCGCTCGGTGAGCACGGGCTGTGCGGCGTGCCCACCCCAGAAGAATACGGCGGCCTCGGCCTCGGCTACGTAGACTACTGCGTCGTCCTGGAGCAGATCGCCCGCGTGAGCGCCTCCTACGCGGTGTCCGTTGCGGTCACCGGCCTCCCCCAGGTCATCCTCACCCAGCTCGGCAGCGACCAGCAACGCCAGCGCTGGCTGCCGGGGCTCGCCTCGGGCGAGCTGCTTGGCGGATTCGCGCTGAGCGAGCCGGAGTCCGGCTCCGATGCCGCGTCTCTGAAGACCACAGCCACGCGCTCGAGCGACGGCTACCGCCTCAACGGCACAAAGTTCTGGATCACCCACGGGGGGGTGGCCGATGTGTACGTGGTGATGGCGCGCACCGGGGGCCCCGGGCCCCGGGGGGTCTCGTCGTTCCTCGTTCCAGGCGATGCACCTGGACTGTCGTTCGGGAAGAAGGAAGAGAAGATGGGCTTGCGGGCTTCCCCGACGGTGGAGCTGGTCCTGCAGGACGTCGAGGTGCCCGCGGACGCCCTGATCGGCGAGGAGGGGATGGGATTCAACGTCGCGATGAGCGCCCTCGACTCCGGCCGCATCACCATCGGGGCCACGAGTGTGGGGCTGTGCCAGTCCGCGCTGGACGTGGCGGCGGGCTACGCCACCCAGCGCCGGCAGTTCGACACGCCGATCATCGACTTTCAGGGAGTGGGGTTCATGCTCGCGGACATGGCCTGTCGCACCGAGTCCGCGCGGCACATGGTCTTCAACGCCGCGGCACTGAAGGACGCGGGGAGGCCCTTCAGCGTGCAGGCGGCGATGGCGAAGGTGATGGCCACCGACGCCGCGATGGCCGTCACCACCGACGCGGTCCAGGTCCTCGGGGGGTACGGCTACACCCGGGAGCACCCCGTCGAGCGCTACATGCGCGACGCCAAGGTCATGCAAATCGTGGAGGGCACCAACCAGATTCAGCGGCTGGTCATCGCGCGCCACCTGAAGCGGCAATACTCGGACAGCTGAGAGTGAAGGCGTGATGAAGGTCTGCAACCTCTGCGGCGACACGTACCGGGACTCCGTGGACTTCTGCTTCAACGACGGCGAGGTGCTCGCCGCCGTGGAGGGCGCGGGGCTCGAGGGCGCGCTGTCGCCAGCCGGGGTCACGCCCGCGGACGCCGCGTCCATGGTGCCCACGGAGGCGCTGCCCCGGCGCCGGGCGAGCGCCGAGGGGGTTGCGGAGCCTCCTCCGATGCCGCTCCCCGAGGACGAGGAAGACGACGAGGGGTTCGGCCTCGACGAGATCGACAGCGGCTTGCCCGCAGATCTCTACGCCGAAGACGACGAGGAGCTGACGGCCACGCTGCCGCGCATCGAGGCCCAGCCGGAGCCCGAGGCGTCAGCTCCGAGCTCGGCCGAGGATCTAGCCGAGGCCTCCATGTTCACGAGCTTCGACGACCTGGAGGACGAGGAAGACGCTCACGACGAGCGGACCGAGCCCCTCGAGGGCCTGCCGGCCGACGCGTCGGTGGCCGGCATCGAGGCGGTCGTCGACGAGCTCGACGCCATTGAGCAGGCGCCTGCCAAGCCGTTCAGCGAGGTCGCCACCGAGATCTACGAGGACCCACCGGCCCGGGATCTACACGCTGACTCCCCCCCCTTGCCGTCGGCGCCCCCGGTCCACCCTCCGCCGCCCGCGGCGGAGGCAGAGCCCCTCGACGAAGCTGGGCTCGGCGGTCCCCCGCCCGACGAAGACTTCGACGAGGAGCGCACCCTGCCTCGGCAGCCGGCGCTCCTCCGGGGCACCGGCGAGCATCCCATCCCGCCCACAGTGCCCGAGAGTGTTGGCCAGACCTTGTCGATCGGCCCTGGCGAGGGGGAGGACGGTGCGGTTGTCGGCGTGAGCACCATCACGCCGATGGCTGCGCACCCGGTCCCGACCGCCGCAAGCGTGGGGGCGAGGGCAGGGCGCAAGCCGATCACGCCTCCGGAGCCGCTCTTGCGGCCTCCTGGGCCATCGGGGTCCGGTGGACCAGGGCTGCTCATGGTGGGCCTCGGCCTGGGCGCGCTGGCCCTCGTGGCCGTGGTCGCGGTGGGGATCGCGGCCGTGACGGCGGGGAGCCGGCTCCTGACGTCGGGCGCCCCCGAGGTGGCCACCGCCGCCGGACAGGAGGGCGGCGTGGTGCCGTCTCCGGTCGAGGCGTTCATCGACGAGCCGGCGGCAGCCGACGAAGGCCTGGTCCCGGCCATGAGCGACGATGGGGGCGCCGAGGGGGCGCCCGACGGCGGCGCCGGCGACTCGCTGGCGACCATCGACGAGGCCTCTGTCGGCGGCGAGTCCTCGTCACCCGCCCCGGCGCCCCGGCCCGAGCCGTCGGCGTCTCCGTCGCCGACGGTGGTCGAGGATCGCCGGGTCACGGTCCCCGTGGCAGGCTCGCTGCGCACGGTCACGAGCCGCGACGGCATGGTCGACGTCTACTTCCAGACAGAGCCAGAGGGGGCCACCGTCCGGGTGGATGGGCAGGAGGTGCGTGCCCCTGGTCCGATTCCGCTGCGCGGCGGCAAGGAGTTCGTCTACGAGATCGAGATCGAGGGCTACGAGCCCCATCGCAACACCGTCTCGGTGCCACTGAACCTTCCTCGGATCACTGCTAGCAACCGCGTGATCCGCCTGAAGCCGCTCGACGAGGAGCCCGCACGTAAGCCGCCGTCCCTGTCGGGCAGCCCGATCGTGCTCGTGAACCAGTCGCTGTACGGCTGCGGGCTGATGGTCGACGGGCGACCGGTGCGTCGCAGCGACGTCCTGGGCGGCACCGACGAGCAGGTCACCCTCCCGTTCAAGCTGAAGGCGCTGTCGCTGGCCGAGCACCGGTTCCAGGTCGTGGGTGCCGCCGAGAAATGCGCGGACCAACCCGAGCAGGTCGTCGACTACGACGGCCGCACGACGATCAACCTCTCGAACTGACATCCACCTCTCGAACGGACATGGCGAGCTGCGTGCTCATCGCAGCGTCGCGTGGACCACGACCCCCGGGGCGACCTCACCCGAGGGACGCGGCAGCGGCGCGACCGTCGCTCGGAGCCGACCGGCCCGTTCCCGGGAGCCGAGCCCCGCGAAATGGCTCGCGAGCACGCTGGCCGTGTAGCAGCCAGCGATCGACAGGAGCCACTCCTCGGTCGGGTGCTGCGCCGTGGCACGCACCGCGCTGACCCACAGCACCGAGGTGGACACCGCGACCGCGGCGGCGACGGCGGCCCCGCCGGGGTCTCGCTGGACGAGCGAGGGCACGCCGGGCGCGGGCACGAACGAGAGCGCGGCCACGGAGCCCTTCCGCAGCATACGAGGCTGTCGCTCTCCCGAATCTTCCGCTGCGGAAGCACCCTGGGTGAGCAGTAGGCCGAGCCCCAACATCGCCAGCGATCCGCCGATCCGCCGACGGAGCGCGACCGAGGCCGATTCAAAGCCCAGCTTTGCTGGGCTGGAACCTCGGCCGACCGAGCGCGGTGAGCGAAGCCAAGTGAATTCGCAAGCGGAGCCAGCTTGCTGGCGGAGCGCGCAGCGAGCGGAACGCGAGCGAAGACAGGTGAATTCGCAAGCGGAGCCAGCTTGCTGGCGGAGCGCGCAGCGAGCGGAACGCGAGCGAAGA
>CAYMSU010000540.1:0-4036 GCA_964393165.1 uncultured Enterobacteriaceae bacterium | reverse complement strand
GCTCACGGGCCGCGCCGAGCACGGCTCCGGCCAGCGCGCGGGCGGTCTGCGGCTCGAGCCCGAGCCGCGTCGCGAGAGTGTCGATCAGATCCATGGGAGCCTCCATCAGGCGAGTTTGGTGGCGACGGCCCCCTCGGGGCCCGTGATCGCGTCGATGACCTCGATGGGCGCAGGCCCGATCGCACAGGTCGTGAGGGTCGGCACGCCGGCGAACTCGGTGCGGCCCGCGTCCCGGATCAGTGCGCACGGCACCGACGCCGCCTCCGCGAGCCGGTGCGCCTCCACGAGGGCGGCCTCGTCCTCCACCGACAGCACCACCTTCGTGAACCGCGCAGTCACCCACGCGGCGATCGCGTCGTCCATC
This sequence comes from uncultured Enterobacteriaceae bacterium, assembly GCA_964393165.1. GTDB lineage: Bacteria > Myxococcota_A > UBA796 > UBA796 > DRPG01. The sequence goes on along the minus strand of CAYMSU010000540.1, from coordinate 3,672 downwards.
GGGATCACGAGGGTGCGCTCGGGGGGCAGGGGCACGCCGTCGACGAGCGCCACCGCGCCGGGCCGACGGCGCCGGAGCAGGACCGCGAGCGAGGCGTGGGCGCACTGGGCCGCGATCTTGCCCTTCCGCATCTTCAGGTCGCGCCGGTACAGGATCACCTGCTTGACCAGAGTGTCCCCCGCTTGCTGTGACAGGCCGGTCCGTCGCACGACTACCCCGGGCGAGGAGGATCGCAAGGCATGTCTCCCCCGTCCCTCGAAGACGTCCTCGCGCGCCACGGAGCCGCGCTGCGGCGCGTGTGCCGCACCTACGAGCGCGACCCCGCCCGCCAGGAGGAGCTCCTGCAAGACGTGCTCGTCGCGCTCGTGTCCGCGCTGCCCGGGTTCCGCGGCGACGCCAGCGAGCGGACCTTCGTGTTCCGCGTGGCGCACAACGTGGGCCTGTCCCACGCCGCCCGCCGGCGCCGCCGGGTGCCCCGCGGCGGATCCGACCCCGACGAGCAGGTCAGCGGCGCGGCGGCGCCCGACGAGCTCGTCGCGGGGGCGCGGCAGCGCGCCCGCCTGTGGGCCGCGGTCCTCGAGCTCGAGCTCGCCGACCGGCAGCTGGTCGTGCTGTGGCTCGAGGACGTGACCACCCGAGAGATCGCCGAGATCAGCGGCCTGTCCCCCACCCACGTCACCACGCGGCTGTCGCGGCTGCGCAAGCGCCTGGCGCGCACCCTGGAGGGTTCCCATGGACGATGACCTGCAGCACCTGTGGGCAGATGACCCCGAGCCGACCCCCGAGGTCGACCTCGACGCCATCCGTCGACGAGCGGCCCGCTTCCGCCGTCAGATCGCGGTGCGCAACCTCGTGGAGGTGTTCGCGGCGGGGATCGTGGTCGCCGGCTTCTCGGCGCTCGCCTGGCTCGCGGACGACCCCCTGCGCCTGTGGGGGCACGCGGCCGTCGCCGTCGGAGGCCTCGTGATCGCGGGGATCGTGATCGCCCGCGGAGAGGCCCCCGCGGCCGCGCCCGCGGCGTCCACCGCCGAGTTCCTGGCCGCCGAGCGCGATGCCCTTCGGTACCAGGCACGCCTGCTGCGCTGGGTGCCCCTGTGGTACCTCGGGCCGCTGATCCCCGGCTCGATCCTCCTGACGATCGCCGCCTGGGTCGACGAGCCCGCGCGGGGCATGCTCCTCTTGTTCGTGTTCTCCGCCGTGTTCGCCTTCGTCGCGGTGCTGAACCGGGCCAAGGGCCGTGAGCTGGCGGATCGCGCCGACGTGCTCGACCAGATCGCCGACGAGGCCGAGTCCCCGCCTGCGCGATAACGGGCCCGGATGGACGATCTGGCCAAGGACGCAAGGGCGCTCCACACCGAGCTCGACGCCCTGCTCGCCCGCGAGCTCGAGCCCCGGGCGCTCCGGGAGGCCCTCGAGAGGCTGCTCTCCCGCCGCGCGATGCCGTTCGTGTTCCACCGCCTGGTCCGGCCGCTGCTCGAGCGCGACGCGCTGCTGTTCCTGCCGCTGGTGCGTCCGCGGTTCGAGGCCTGGGGGTTCGACCGCAAGGGCCGCCTCCAGCGGGTGTGGGCCGACGACCGCGGCCAGGCCGACCTCGACTGGGTGATCCGGCTCGCCGAGATGCGCGACGACGTGCCCCTCTTCCAGGCCGCGATGCGCCTGCGGCTGTGGAGCCATGGTGGCAAGTACGCCGAGCGGTTCCGCAGCGAGCTGATGGCGCGCTTCACCCGTGCGGGGCGAGGCCACGCCCGGGTGGCGGTGCTCGCCCAGTTCGCGGGCCTGTTCGGGAGCCTCGACGACGAGACCGCGATCGCCCTGTGGAAGGCCGAGCCGGCCACTGCCAAGCGCTTCATCCTCGGCCACCTGCCGTTCCGCAGCTGGAACGATCCCGACGCGGACGTGCTGCCCGGCCTCCGGGCCCAGGTCGCGAGCGCCGACCCGGCGTTTCACGACGAGCTCTACCAGCGGCTCGTGGGCGCGAAGACGTGGCGGGACGACGTCGCCCGGATCGTCGAGACCGTGCCGGACGAGGCCCTCATCGACGCGCTCGAGCGCCACCACCCCCGGCGGATCGTGCCGAAGGCGGCGGAGACCTACGCCAAGCTGCTCACCGCCCGCGGCCCGGTGGCCCTGCCGTACGTCCACCGCCACGTCGACCAGGTGCTCCGGGGCGGGGTCTGGCGCTCCCGCGGCTACCGGGAGCTCCTCCGCCTGGCCGACGCCGAGGGCTACGGCTGGCTGTGGGCGAACATCCTCAAGACCGCCGCGCGGCCCGAGGAGTACAACGCCGAGGTCCGGCGCGCCGCCGAAGACACCGCCCACCCCAGCACCTCCCGGCACCGGCTGGACCGGCTCGCGGGCACCGGCCGGGAGCTGAACCTCGGCGGCTACGGCATCGCTCACGTGCGCGCGCTCGACGACGAGACGGCGTGTGCGCTGTACGAGCGCGACCCGCGCCTGCTGCTGGGCCCCTACAAGCGGCACCTGTACGTCGGCGTGCAGGGCTACCCCAAGCTCGTGGCGCGGCTCCTCCAGGATCGCCACGAGGAGCTCCTCGACTTCGTGGCGAGCCGCCTCGTCACCCGGTCGCGGGGGGTCTTCGCCCGGGCCCCCGGGGGGCTGTTCGGGCGCCGCGAGGCAGCCCCGGAGAGCGTGGCCGACACCCTGTCGCGGCACTACGAGGCGCTGCGCGACGCGCCCGCGGTGTTCGCCGACCGGGCGGCCTCGGTGCTCGGCCAGGTGCCTCCCTACACCGTGTTCGACTACGACACCCTGCTCGAGTCGAACCGGCTGGCCCGCCTGCTCTACGAGCACGCCGCCGAGGACTACCTGGCGAGCGGGCCCGCGATCCGGGATCTGCTGGAGGCGCCCGAGATCCATGCCCAGGCCATCGCCTTCCGGGCGCTGTCGCTCGACGACGCGCGCGCGCGGCAGCTCGCCGCCGCCAACCTCGACCTGCTGGGCGCGACGCTGCTGCGGCCGCTGCGCCGGCGCACCCGGCTCCTCGCGCTGCGCGCCCTGCAGAACGCCGGCCACACCCTGCCCGACGCCGCACGGGTGCTCGACCAGGCCCGGGAAGCGCTGCACCTGCCCGACCTGCGCTACCCCAAGGAAGAGCTCGTGGGCCTGATTGGCGCCCTGCTGCACCGCCACCCCGCGCTCCGCGGCCCGACCGAGGTCCCCGTGGTCTACCGGAGCGCGTCCTGATGCAGTTCGTGGTCGACTACGCGAGCCCCAGCGCGTTCACGAGCTCGCGCACCACCACCCAGCTCGATCTCCGCGCCGACGGGCGGCGGCCCGTGCGGCTGCACGCGGTCGTGAAGCCCGCCCACGTGCTGCCCGTGCGCACCGCCCTGCGCGCCCTCGGCGAGCTCGTGTGGTCCGACGACACCTGGATCGACGAGGCCCTCGCGCCGTTCGTGCTCGATCCGGTGGTCACCGTGCACCCCGACCGGATCTTCCTCGAGGCCTTCAGCCAGGACCAGAGCGCCTACGGCGTGGTGATCGTCGACCGGGGCACGCTCGAGCCCGAGGGCGAGGTCGTCACCGGCACGACCAACGTCGACTTCACCGCCTGGCTGTGGGGCGCGCTCGGCGAGATGCGCTCGAGCCGGCGCACGTGGCTGCGGATCGGCGCCGCCGGGGTGGCCGTCGAGACCGAGGGGGGCGGGGGCC
>CAYMSU010000539.1:0-4075 GCA_964393165.1 uncultured Enterobacteriaceae bacterium | reverse complement strand
CGCTGGCGACCGCTCCCGATCCCGATCCGTCCGGGGCAGCTGTCCGAGGTGTTCGAGGGCGGTGGCGGCCTCAACCTGGTGCTCGTGGTCTCGCGGCGGGACCGGATCGAGCGGGGCTTCGAGCAGATGAAGGGCACGGCCCTGCGGCGCATGCGCAACGAGATCTTCGAGGAGCGCACGGCCGCGTTCATCGACGGGATTCGCGCGCGCTACGACGTGACGATCGACGAAGACACCCTGGCGAACACCTACGTGCAGGTCCAGGCGGCGGCCCCCCACATGAACGCGGCCGAGCTGCTCGACGTGACCGCGCCTCGCGACGAGGCAGCGGCCGACGCGGCGGCAGACGGCGAGAGGAGACCCTGATGGTGCTGATCGGCCTGCTGCTGGAGCCCACCGCGGCAGCGACCTCGGTGATCGATCGCGTCGCGGCAGTCGTGAACGACGAGGTCATCTCGCTGTCCGAGGTCTACGAGCTCGGGGGACCGTTCATCGAGCGTCGCTGCCCGGAGTCCGACCCCAGCTGCGTGCTCGACGCCGAGCTCGAGATCGTCGACGTGCAGGTGCGCCGCGCGCTGATCCGCCAGGAGCTCGACCGGCTCGGGCTACAGATCACCGCCGAGGACGTAGATCGCGCCATCGAGCAGACGGTGCAGCAGTACCAGCTCGAGGATCGCGCGGCACTGCGCGCCGAGGTGGAGCGGCAGGGCCAGGCGTGGGATCAGTACCGCGAGGAGCTGTTCGAGTACCTGCGCACCCAGGCCTTCCAGGGTCGGGTGCTCGCGCCGCGGGTCACCGTGAACGACGACGAGGTGCTCGACCGGTTCACCCGCGAGGCGCGGCGCGCCAAGAAGCCCGAGGCGCTCGTCGAGGGGTTCGCGCTCCGGATCCCGGAGGGCGCGGAGGAAGCCGCCCGCGAGGCCCGCATCGAAGAGGCGCAGGGCCTCGTCGATCAGATCAACGCGGGCGAGCTCGCGTGGGCGGCTGCCGTCACCGAGCACGACGAGGTGGGCGTGGCCACCGTGTTCGGCCGCAAGGTGGTACCCGGGGAGCTCAAGCAGGAGTTCGACGACGTCATCTTCGGGGCCGAGCCACAGGTCGCGATCCGGCCTCTCGTCCTCGGCGACATCGTCTACGTCCTGTCCGTGCGGGAGCTCGGGGAGCGTGACGTGGAGATCACCTTCGAGGACGCGAAGGAGAACCTGCGCGGGGTCCTCTTCCAGGAGAAGCTGCAGGTCGCCGAGGAGGAGTGGTACCAGCGCACCCGGCGCGAGGCCGCGGTCGACATCAAGCTCAAGCCGTGAGCCCGCTCGTCGTCTGTCCGGGAGATCCGGCGGGGATTGGCCCCGAGGTCACCTGCCGGGCGCTGTCGCGCTGGCGGGAGCAGCCGGTCGTGGTCGTGGGAGCGAGGGCGGCCCTGGTCCCCTGGGCGAAGGCGGAGGGCCTCGTGCTCGAGGAGGTGTCCGAGGTCCGCGCGGCCCCCGATCGGGTGGCCGTGCTCGACCCGGGGGAGGCGGCGGGGGAGCCGGTGGAGGTGGCATCCCTGCGGGTGGCGGTGGCGGCGTGCCGCGAAGGTGTGGCGTCGGCGCTGGTCACCGGGGCGATCCACAAGGCCCGGCTGGCCGCGCGGGGGTTCGCGCACCCCGGCCACACCGAGTTCCTCGCCGAGCTCTGCGACGTGCCGCGCACGGTGATGGCGTTCGTCGGCGGGCAGGTGCGGGTGGCCCTGGTCACCGTGCACCTGCCGCTTCGCGCGGTGGCGAGCGCGCTGACCGCCGACCGCGTCCTGTTCACGCTGCGCACGGCGAGTCGCGCGCTCGTCGAGCAGCTGGGGGTGGAGGCCCCGCGGCTCGCGGTGTGCGGGCTCAACCCCCACGCCGGAGACGACGGGCTGCTCGGCCACGAGGACATGGCGGTGGTCGCGCCGGCGGTGCAGGCGGCGCGCGCCGAGGGGATCGACGCGTTCGGCCCGATCAGCGCGGAGGCCGCGTTCCGCTCGGCGGTGAGCGGTGGCTGCGACATGGTCGTCGCGATGTACCATGACCAGGGGCTCGCCCCGCTCAAGGCGCTGGAGTGGGCCCGGGAGCGCGCGGTGCCCGGCGGCCTCGAGCGGGCCGTGAACTGGACGCTCGGCCTGCCGATCGTGCGCGTGGGGGTCGACCACGGCACGGCCGACGACATCGCCGGCCGGGGGATCGCCGATCCGGGCTCCATGGTAGCGGCGCTGAGCTGGGCCGCACGGTTGTCTTCTTGCCACTTGTGACGTGTAGAGGACCGCGGTGCGCGTAGGTGTTACAACTCGCCCATGACGGCGAGGAACCTCGTGCTCGACCTGCTCACCACGCACCAGCCGCACCCTCTGCCGGTGGCGTCGATGGTGCGCGCGGGGGAGATCCTCGGCGTCGACGCGGCGGCGATCCGGGTGGCGTTGTCCCGCCTGAGCCGCCAGGGGTGGGTGCGCGCCCCCTCGCGAGGCGTCTACGCGCTGGCGCCCTACGCCACGGCCGTCGCGGATCACGTGCGGAGCTGGCGGTCGCTCGAGGATCGGGTCCGCCCCTGGGCGGGAGGCTGGATCGGCGTCGCGACTGGCGGCCTGTCGCGAACGGACCGTGCGGCGGTCCGGGCTCGCGAGCGTGCGCTGCAGCTCCTCGGGTTCGCCGAGCTGCGGCCAGGCCTGTCGATCCGGCCCGACAACCTCGTGGTCGACGCGGAGGCGGTGGCGCGGCAGCTCGCGTCGCTCGGGCTCGAGGACTCGGCGGTCGTCTTCGGCCTCGGGCCGCTCGGTCCGCACCAGGCGTCGGCCACGGCCCTGTGGGACGGCGCGGCGCTCGACCGCGCCTACCGGGAGCACCGCGAGGCGCTGGAGGCCTGTGCGGCGAGCTGGGCCCACGATCCGGTGTCCGAGGGAGCCGCGCGGGACACCTGGCTGGCGGGGGGGGCCGTGCTCCGCCTGCTCGCCTTCGATCCGCTGCTCCCTTCGCCCATCGTCGACATCGAGGCCCGTCGGGCGCTCGTCGCGCGCATGCGCGAGTTCGACGACCTCGGCCGTGCCGCGTGGCGGCACGTGCTCGACCTTCCCTCCGAGGAGGCCTCGTGAGCCCGTCCCTGCCCTCCGACCGCCCCGCCAAGCCCCGGGACTTCTTCACGCGCCAGGAGATCCGGGAGCTCACGCAGGCCTCCGACCTCCGGGGGTGGCTCGACGTCCTGGGTGACTGGGCGCAGATCGCCGCGATCTTCGCCCTCGTCGCGATCTGGCCGAGCGTGCTCACGGTCGTGCTCGCGGTCATCCTGCTCGGAGCGCGCCAGCTCGCGCTCGCGATCCTCACCCACGAGGCGGCGCATCGCTCGTTGTTCCGCACGCGCTGGCTCAACGACGTGGTGGGCGGCTGGTTGTGCGCGGCGCCGGTGTGGCTCGACGTCGCGCGGTACCGGCGGCACCACCTCGATCACCATGTCCACACCGGGCTCGAGGAGGATCCGGACCTCGGCCTCGTCGAGCCCTACCCCACCACGCGGGCCGGCCTGCGGCGCAAGCTGCTGCGCGACGCGGCGGGGATCACAGGCGTCAAGCGGGTCCTCGGGCAGCTCGCGATCGACTTCGGGTTCCTCTCGTACACCGTGTCCACCGGGGCCGAGCCCCTGCCGCGGCGCTCGGTCGGCGGGCACCTGGCGAGCGGGGTGCGCCACCTCGGCCCGGTGGTGCTCGCGAACGGGGCACTGCTCGGCCTGCTCGCGCTGGCCGGCCAGCCCTGGCTGTACCTGCTGTGGGTCGGCGCCTACCTCACGTCGTACAGCGTGGTGCTCCGGGTTCGGGCGATCGCCGAGCACGCGTGCACGGAAGGCGGCCCGGACATGCTCCGGAACACCCGCACCACCCACCCGGAGTGGTGGGCGGGGGTGCTGTTCGCCCCGCACCACGTGAACTACCACCTCGAGCACCACCTGGTGATGACCGTGCCTCACTGGCGGCTTCCCGCGGTGCATGCCCGCCTGCGCGAGCGCGGCGCGCTCACCGCTGAGAACGTGGCCGAGGGCTACGTCGAGGTGCTTCGCCGGGCGGCCTCGGCCTGAGCCA
>CAYMSU010000538.1:0-4082 GCA_964393165.1 uncultured Enterobacteriaceae bacterium | reverse complement strand
GGTCGACGAGGAGCTCGCCGCCGCCGAGGCCGACGCGCTCGCCGAGGCCGGGTTCCTCGAGGAAGCCTACGAGCGCACCGTCGTCACCGCGTCGCGCCTCGGCCAGGATCCGCTGGACTCGCCATCCACCGTAGCGGTCCTCACGGCCGACGACATCCGCCTGTCCGGCGTCGTCAGCATCACCGACCTGCTGCGGCGGGTGGCCGGCGTGAGCATCATGAACCTGAGCTCGGGCGTGCCCGACGTCGGCATCCGCGGGTTCAACAACAAGCTGAACAACAAGGTGCTGGTGCTCATCGACGGGCGCAGCCAGTACATGGACTTCATCGGCGGCACGATCTGGGAGTCGTTCCCGCTGCAGCTCGAAGAGATCGAGCGCATCGAGGTCATCCGGGGTCCAGGGTCCGCGGTCTACGGCGCCAACGCCGTCAACGGCGTGATCAACATCATCACCCGCACCCCGGGGGAGGGAGACCAGGTCGTCCGGATCGACGGCGGCAGCCCCGACCTGCTCCGCGCCTCCGCGGTGGCCTCGGGCCGGGTGGGCGACACCACCTACCGACTGTCCGCCGGCTACAAGCAGCACCGGCGGTGGGCCAAGGAGTTCGACCTCGAGGATCGGCCGAACAGCACCTTCTTCACCGCGTTCGAGAACGAGGACCTCGGGCTGCGCAACCTGCAGTTCAACGCCCGCGTCGACCGCACGATCAGCGAAGACGTGGCGGTCAGCTTCTCGGGCGGCGTCAGCGACACCCAGACCGAGTTCTACGCGATCGGCGCCCTGCCGAACTACGCGCTCGACCTGCAGCACCGCTACCTGCGCGCGGATCTGTTCCTGTCGCGCTTCCACCTTCGCACCTTCTGGAACAACCACGCCGGAGAGACCGGTCCGTGGCTGCAGCGCCGGGGCGAGGTGGACCGGCTGAACGCCGACTTCCAGAACGACGTCATCGACGTCGAGCTCGAGCTGCCGGTCAACTTCGAGACGGGGCCGATCGAGCACACGCTGAACGTCGGCGGCGGCTACCGCTTCAAGCGGTTCGCGTTCTCGTACTTCCGCAGCGGGTTCGACGAGCCGGTCATCGAGAACCACGGCAAGGCGTTCTTCAATGACCAGATCGAGGTCGGGCGGTTCGGCGCGGTGCTCTCGCTGCGCGCCGACATCCATCCCCTCATCGGCCTCGAAGACACCATCTCGCCGCGCGGCGCGCTGCTCTACCGGCTTTTCGACAAGACGAGCCTGCGGCTGTCGGGCGGCTCCGCGTATCGCGCCCCGAACGGGGTCGAGTCCTACATGGACTTCAACCTGCCAGGCCCGGCCGACGCGATCTACATCCAGGACCTCGGCAACGTGAACCTCGACCCCGAGCGGATCGTCACGGCAGAGCTGGGCATCCACGACGAGAGCACCTTCTACCACCGCGCCGACGTCGCGCTGTACGTCAACCGCGTGACCAAGCTGATCGGCCTCTCGCCGGTGGAAGGGGCGATCTCCGGCTTCAACCCCGACGCGAACGGGTTCCGCGCGGGCACCACGGGGTGGATCAACCTCGATCCGGTCTACACCGGCTTCGGCCTCGAGGCCGACCTCGAGCTGTACCCGACGGACGGCCTCGACCTCTTCGCCAACGTCAACCTCATGCAGGTCACCGAGGATCCCGAGAACGGAGAGCCGGTGCGCGAGGGCTCGGCGTCGCAGCTCAAGGTCAACGCCGGCGTGGCCTACCGCTCGGACTACCGCACCGACGTCTCGGCGATGGTCCACTACCTGTCGCCCCAGACCTGGCGCCTGCGCGAGTTCGACCCGGACGGCCTGATCGTCAACAACGACCAGCGCATCCCCGCGCGGCTGATCGCGTCGGCTCGGGTCGCGGTCCGGCCCTTCGCGAACCAGGACTTCGAGATCGCAGCCACCGCCTGGAACCTCACGGAGCTGATCCGGGAGGGGGTGGTGCGCGCCCGCGGCCTGGGCGACGACGGCAGCGACCGGATCGACACGAGCGACTTCGGCTACCGCGAGCACCCCGACGGGCAGCCGGTCGGCGGCCGCGCCTACGCCACCCTGACCTACCGCTTCTAGACGGAGACCACGATGTTCCGCACCCCTCCTCGGATGCTTGTTGGACTCGGGTGGGTCCTGGCCCTCGGTGGCTGTCTGGAAGCCCCGATCAACACCAACGAGCTGCGCGTGCCCGCGCCGGTCAACTCGATCGAGGGGACCGTGGTGTTCGGGGGCACCGACGCCGATCCGATCGGCCCCACCTTCATCACCGTGTTCTCCGCGCGTAATCCGGGTCCCCCGGCGGGCACCGGCTCCCCGGTGGCGATCGCGCCCGTCCCCCAGGACGCCTACTCCGACGACCGCGCGGGCCTGCGGGCCGCGAGCTTCGGGGTGAGCGGGCTGCCCGACGGGGAGTACTTCGTGAACGGCCTGATGGACGTCGACGGGGACTTCAGCCCGTTCGACGGCGTGCTCTCGGGGGCGACCTGCGGCGACTGGATCGGCAGCCACCTCGCGAGCGTGGCGGACCTCGCGAACCCCGACATCGCGGTGGTGCCCCTGTCGGGCGGGCGCGTGCGGACCGGAGTGAGCGTGCTCGTGGGGGCCCAGCTGCCGGTCGAGCGCCCCGTGTTCGAGATCCTCGGCGACCCGAAGCAGGGCGGGAACCCGATCCTGTCGCTGGCGGCGGTCGAGGCCCAGGGCGGCGGCGTGTTCCGCGTGCGGACCACCGCCCTCGACACCACCCTCGGCGAGGTGCCGATCGATCTCGGCCCGGCCTGCAGCCCGCTCGGCGGCGTGTGCGACCCGCTCACCCAGCCCTGGTGCCTGTGCGACCCCGCCCAGGTGTCCCCGGAGAGCGACACCTTCGTGCCCTGCTCCACCGGCATCATGCTCGAGCTCGTCGACGCGGACGGCGACAAGCAGGTCGATCTGCTCGACCCGCTCACCGGCGAGCCGAACATCTTCCCCCGCGTGCTGATGAACTTCGTCCCGGGCGAGGACGAGGAGGTCGCGACCTACGAGTTCAACGGCCGGCAGCTCACCGAGCAGTGGGTCACACGCGCGATTCCGCTCGGCGCGGAGCTCCTGGCCGTCCAGGGGGGCCTGCTGCCCCCCGAGATCCTTCCGCCAGCGGGCCAGGAGCTGCTCGTGAGCGAGCTGTCGATCACCGTGGTGCCCATCTTCCGCCATTACCACGAGGACGGCGCGCAGGGTCTCGACGGCTCGGATCCGAACGGGCCCTACGACGACATCGTGCTGAACCCGAAGGTGGGCGGCAGCGCCGACGCCGTGCCGAAGGGCGCGTGGGCAGTCACCCTGATCAGCTCGACCGGCCAGACGTGGACCGTGCCGAACATCATCGGCGAGCTGTCGCTGCCCGGGCCCGCGCCCCACGACCCGCTCACCCAGGCGGGCGCGGTGATCATCGCGAAGTGAGGAGGCGGCGCCACTCCGCCGGGTGCACCATCGCGGCGTAGAAGCCGATCGACAGCGGGCTGAAGGGGCCGACCTCCATGGTGACCCAGATGCTGATGTGCAGCACGATGCCGGTCACCAGGAACCACCACCGCACCCCCCAGCGGTTGAACCAGGCGGCTACGCCGGTGCGAGGGGCGGCGCGAGGCACCGACCACGCCAGCGCGACGAGCCACAGGGGGGCGAAGACCTCGAAGACCCAGGTGACCAGCGTGGCGAGCTGCGTGATCGGGTAGACCCAGGCCACCCACGCCATGTCGAACCGGTGCCAGCTCGGCTGCTGTAGGATGTAGTACAGCGCGCTGACCTCGCCGCCGGGCACCCAGTGGGCGCTCACCTTCTGCAGCCCGGTCATCGTGTACATCAGCACGAGCTGGTAGGCGACGAGCCACCGGGGAAGCGCCGCGACGCTCACCTGAGGCCACCACTGGCCGGTGCGCCGCCACGCCTCGACCGACAGCGTCTTGTGGCCGCCGCCGAGCACGCACAGCCACAGGCCGTTGTTCAGCAGCTGATCGTAGCTGCCCCCGGCGTGGCCGTTCACGTCGACCACCGCCGCGGTGCAGAGCAGCGTGCCGAGCGCGGCCAGCCGCCCCCCGACGCC
>CAYMSU010000537.1:0-4088 GCA_964393165.1 uncultured Enterobacteriaceae bacterium | reverse complement strand
CTCCGCTCGCCGGGCTGCACCTCGGGCGGCCGGTCCGCGTCGAACCGAAAAAAGACCCTTCGCGCCGCGCCAACCCAAGGCGGCGTGCCCTGCACCGTGGACGAGCTCAAGGCGCGCTTCGACAAGTACGTCGCCGAGCTGACGCGCGGCAAGAGCATCAGCAAGGTCCGGGTGGTGGTGGAATGACGCGATGAGGACGCTCCGAGACATCGAGGATCTCCTGGACCAGCTGGATCAGCAGTTCGCGGACGCGCTCGAGAGCCAGGATCTCGACTTCAAAGAGTGGGACAGCTCCAGCATGAACAAGGCCGTCCGCACCGTGACCGACTGGGCTGTCTGCATGGCGAATGCCGGCGGAGGCACGGTGGTCTTCGGCGTGGCGGACAAGGTGGCGGGACGCGCGTCGGCCCTCGTCGGGGTTCCCCCCGAGGTGGATGTCAACCGTCTCAAGCTAGCGGTCTATGACAGCACCGATCCCAAGCTCACGCCGGTGTTCGAGGAGCTGAGCGTCCCGGAAGGGACGGGGCGCCTGGTCGTGATGCAAATCCACCCCGGGCTGCCGCCCTACACCGACACCCAGGGACGCGGCACGATACGAGTTGGCAAGGACTGCAAGCCGCTCACCGGCACCCTGCGCCGCAAGCTCGCCGTGGAGACGGGAGAGAGCGACTTCACCGGCGCAGTGGTCGAGGCAGCGATCTCGGGGCTCTTGTCTGCGGCAGCGATGGAGAAGCTGCGAGAGGTGGCCGCCCAGGAGCGGGCGCCCGCCGATCTGCTGGGCCTCGGTGACGCGGAGCTGCTCGATGCGATCGGCGTGGTGCGTCGGGGCAAGCTGACCCGCGCCGGCCTGCTGCTCGGCGGTACCGCCGACGCGATACGAGAGCATGTTCCGTCCTACGTCTGGACCCACCTGCGAATGGCGAGCGGCACGGACTACGCGGACCGGGCGGACGGCCGCGATGCCCTGGCGGTCGCCTTGCTCCGCGTTCTCGACCGCATCCTGGCCGACAACCCGCTCCAGACCGTGCGCCAGGGCCTGTTCCACTTCGAGTACCGCACCTACCCCGAGATCGTGCTGCGGGAAGCCCTGCTCAACGCGATCTGCCACGCCGACTACCGCATCGCGGGCCCGATCCTGGTCAAGCAGTTCCAGGACCGCATCGAGATCACGAATCCGGGTGGCCTCATCGGCGGCATCACGCCGGAGAACATCCTCCACCACACGCCGGTGGCCCGGAACCCCTGTCTGGTGGATGCGCTGGTGCGGCTTCGGCTCATCAACCGCAGCAACCTCGGCATCCAGCGCATGTACAAGGCGCTGCTCATCGAGGGCAAGGAGCCGCCGTCCATCGAGGACCTCGGCGACGCCTTCCGGCTGACGCTGCGCGCGTCGGAGCTGTCGCCCGCGTTTCGCGCCTTCGTCGCCGCGGAAGGCAAGCGCGGCGTGGACCTCTCCGTGGACCACCTGCTGGTCTTACAGCACCTGCTTCGCCAGTCGGAGATCGACTCGTCCACCGCCGCGCGGCTCTGCCAGCGCTCCCCGGAGCAGGGCCGCGAGATCCTGTCCCGGATGGAGCGGGATCTGGGCTACCTCGACCGTGGCGGGAGTGGCCGGGCCACCTACTGGGCGCTCCGAGCCGGCGCCCACGCGCGGCTGGCCGCCCCCGGCGACGCGGACCGGGACCGCCGCATCGACTGGGAGGCCGCGAAGACTCGGGTCTTGAGCGTCCTGAGGCAGCGAGCCGCGCGGGGCGAAGCCGGCCTGACCAACGCCGACATTCGGAGGATCACTGGACTCAACCGAAACCAGGTGTTCCGGCTGATGTCCGAGCTCCGGGCGGAGAACCCGGCGATCTCCGAGCCCGGGCGCGGCAGGTATGCCCGCTACACCTTCGATCTGGGGGGCCAATGATGACGAGCATTGAGCCGAGCATTGCGAGGGGTTCCATGCTCACTTCAATGCTCGCGAGCATGAGGATCGGGCATGGGCGCGAGCGACGGTCCTGCGCCATTACCCGCTTCACTGCGGGCCGAAATGTTCCCGCGGCATTCCGCGTGGATTTCCACCAATTGGCGCCGGAGTGCGCGCCCACCATCGTTTCCCAATGAGTGACCAGCAGTCCCTCGGCTTGGGGGCGAAGAAGAGCGCCGGCCCGTGGAGGGAGCGTTCGCCGTGAGGATGGATCTCGTCACACCGCCTCCGTTGCCCGCGCATGAGTGGTGGCTCTGGGCCTGCGCGAGCCAGTGTTGATCGCACAGGTGGGCGATGAGGAGGTCGTCCCAGCGGCCCGCCTTGAGCGCGCCGCTTGGTGTGCGTGTGGCGGGTGCGGACCGACCGCCGCCGCCGGAGATGCGGGTGCGCTGGCCGTCCACCAACGACGACTCGGGAAGCGGGTCTTCCAGCGCCCGCATGACCTGCTGATCCCTGCGCTCCAGCGCGGCGCGGCCCGTCGCGACACCACTCGCACCAGCGTCGTCACATCCAGCTCCAGCCCGTCGTTGCCGAGCTGGTCCAGTGCCTCGGCGGAGCTCCCACACTGACCTTCCATGGGAATCCCCGGGGGTCCCTCAGGAGGGCCCATGGGAGGAGATCCGACCGAGCGACTCCGTTGGAAGGAGCCGCTGCGTTCTTGTACCGGAGGGCTCCACAATGAGGTGTTTCATGGTCGAGTCCCGCCTTGCCCTGTCGTGCCTGCTCGTGTCGATCCTGTCGGGATGTGGCCCCGGGATTGACGACGACCAGGACGGGGTGGCGGCCGACGACGACTGCGACGACGGGGACCCGGCGGTGTTTCCTGGTGCGGAGGAGGTCCATGCCGACGGGATCGACAACGACTGTGACGGCCGCGTCGACTGCGCCGACGACGACTTGGCCCGCCTCGCCGAGAGCTTCGAGGGGTGTGAACAGGGACGTGGGCCCGTGGAACCTGGCGGACCTGTGCCGCCCCGAGGTGTGCCTGGCCGTCACCGGCGTCGTGACGGTTCCCGCCGAGGGCGCCGTGGACCTCTCCGATCTGCGCTGTGTGACCTCCGTCGACGGTGCCCTGTACATCATGGGGGGACTTCAGTTCGGCGGCTACACAGCAGGACTGGACCTGACCTCGCTGTCCGGGCTGGAGAGCCTGACCCGGACGAGCGGCTTGATGGTGATCAGTGGGCACCCCGCCCTGACGACCCTCGCCGGGCTCGACCACCTCGAGGAGGTGGACACCCTCTCCATCGGGGGCAACCCGGCGCTCGCCGACCTCTCCGGCCTCGGCAGCCTCCAGCGAGCCGAGAGCCTGTGGCTCCGGGGCGGCAATGGGTTCACCGACCTCTCGGGCCTCGAGCCGCTCACCGAGCTGTCGGGTGACCTGGAGGTGGCAAGCTCGACCTTGCAGGCGCTGTCCGGCTTGGAGAACCTGACGACCGTGGGCGGCACGGTGTCAATCCAAAACAGCGATCAGCTGACGACGCTGTCCGGCCTCGACGGGCTGCGGGAGGTCGGTGTGTCCTCCGAATCGGGAACTGCTTATACTACTACTGCGTGGGAAATGCCGCGCTGACCTCTCTGGATGGGCTCGGCGCCGTGACCACGGTCGGGTTGCATCTCGGTATCTATGTGAACCCGTCCCTGGTCGATGTGACCGCACTGTACGGGGTTCAGCTCGTGGCTGGCGGCGTCTCCATCATCGACAACACGAGCCTCACGGACGCTGCCGCGCAGGCGCTCGTGGACGAGATCGACGACATCGGCAGTTCTGTGAGCATCTCGGGCAACGGTCGGTGAGGCATCGGCCCAACGGTGTCCTCGCCCCGTCGGCAGGCGCCGAGGTCGGTGCGCGCACTGGCGTACCAGCGGCACCAGAAACTCCTCGAGCAGGACCGACCCGGTGGCTTCCCGCTCGAGCGGTGGCACCCGCCAGGTCGCCTTGGGGAGCTGCGGCGCGCCCACCAGGAAGCAGCCGGTCAGGGCGGCGAGCCGGCTCACGCATCGGAGCTCCGCGGGTCGACGGTGAACGGCGTCATGGGTGCGAGGGTCCAGAATGTGGAGCGTAAGCCCCCGGCACACCCCATCCTGACGGGGCGAACCCCGAGCGCCCATCCTC
>CAYMSU010000536.1:0-4093 GCA_964393165.1 uncultured Enterobacteriaceae bacterium | reverse complement strand
CCTCCTCGCCGTCGGCCTCGTCGGCTGCCGTGGTCCCGTCGGGAGACGGCCTTCGACGGCGGGGACTGGCAGTGGTCGGTCGACCCGGAGGGGGTCGTGACGCTCACGCCGAGCGCCGCCGGCGCCAGCGTCGCGTGCGCCGACGACCAGACCGGGACGGTGCGGATCACGCTCTCCCAGACCGACGGCGAGGCCTCCGCCTCGGCCACGGTGCGCTGCAGGATCGTGCCGGTGCTGACGGAGCTGGCGCTCGCCCCGGTGGACGGCGCGAGCACGCTGCAGAGCCAGCAGGCAGGCCTGCTCGAGGTCACCGCCACCGACCAGCGCGGCGAACCGATGGCCGGCATGCCCGGGTACGACGACCCCAGCGCGTGGACGTGGGCGGCCGATCCCGAGGAGCTCGCCGTGGTGCGCGCATCCGCCGCCGGCGCGAGCGTGCGCTGCAAGCGGCGCGCCGAGGGCGACGTCACGGTCACGCTGACCGCGGTCGCGTCGGGCCTCACCGCGGACACGACCCTCACCTGTGAGAAGCCGCCGCGGAAGGTCCCGCCGCCGACCGCGGAGTTCCGCTTCTTCCCCAAGACCGGCGAGGCGCCGCTGTCGGTCCTGTTCGCGGGCCAGGACACCGACATCGAGAAGTGGGCGTGGAGCTTCGGCGACGAGTCCAGCGTGTCCGACGAGAAGGTGCCCACGCACACCTTCACGGAGGCCGGGGAGTACACGATCACGCTGCAGGTCGAGAGCTCCGACGGCAAGAAGGCCACGACGACGGCGACGCTGGTGGTCACCGAGCCCGAGCCGGAGATCGAGCCGGTCCCCGAGCCCGAGCCCGAGCAGACCGAGGAGGCCGAGGTCACGCCCGAGGACCCGGAGCCCACGCCGGAGCCGGCGCTGAACAGCCCCTGGCTCGGCACCTGGTCGAGCACCTTCGGGGATCTTCGCCTCAAGGTCGTCGGCGACCGCATCTACGGCGACTACCAGGGGCGCGGCGCGATCGAGGGCACGATCGACGACGAGGGCGTGGCGCGCGGGACCTTCACCAACGCGGGCCGCTTCGGCCGGTTCGAGTGGGAGTTGGCCGACGAAGCGTTCGAGGGCCGCTGGGCCTGGGACGGGCAGCTCTGGGCCGGCGCCTGGAA
The DNA here is from genome assembly GCA_964393165.1 of uncultured Enterobacteriaceae bacterium. Taxonomy (GTDB): domain Bacteria; phylum Myxococcota_A; class UBA796; order UBA796; genus DRPG01. Next base: position 2,954 of record CAYMSU010000536.1, on the reverse strand, counting down.
CGGCGAGCGCTCCAACAAGCTGATGCCGGAGCTCGTGACCTACAAGGAAGACCTCGTCGGCGAGGGTACGTGGCGCAGCAACTTCGGTACGCTGCGGCTCAAGCAGGACGGGGTGCGGGTGTGGGGCGACTACCACAACCTCGGCGTGATCGAGGCGGTCCTCGACCCCGCGACCGGCATCATCAAGGGCACGTACACCAACCGGGGCAACTGGGGTCGGCTCGAGTGGAAGCTGGAGGGCGACCGGTTCTCGGGCCGGTGGGCGTGGTCGAGCGTGCGCGCGCCTCAGTGGCGCGGCAGCTGGAGCGGGACCCGCGCGGGGGACGCGCCGCGGACGTTCAAGATGGCGAAGAACCTGCCCCAGTGGCAGGGCACCTGGCGTAGCACCTACGGGCCGCTCCGGCTGATGCACGAGGGCACGCGAGTCTACGGAGACTACAGCAACCTCGGTCTGATCGAGGGCACGCGCGATCCGCAGACCGGCAAGGTCACGGGGACCTTCACGAACCGGGGCAAGAAGGGAACCTTCTCGTGGGATGCGGCGCCCGGCGCGGGCAGCTTCACGGGCACCTGGCGGTGGGCGGGGTCGTCTCGCGGTGGCGGGGCCTGGCGCGGCACCCAGGAGTCGCCGAAGGCGCCGAAGCTCGTCAACACGGCCGAAGGTACGCCCGCGCGGGTGCGTCCGGAAGCGGACTAGCTCGACATCACGGTCGAGTGACCGGCGAGCGGCCCGCGCCACCGACGGTCGGTGGCGCGCGGCCCGCAAGCGCGACGCGGAGTCCGTTGCGCCCGACATGCCGTTCCACGCAGCCCGGCAGGACTGGATCAGCGGTCGTCTGCCTGTCCGTCGCCCGCGGTCACGCTCCGGCGCACGTGGTCGACGAGGGCCCGGACGGCCGGAGACAGTGCTAAGGCGCAGCTCCCGCGCAGCGGCCGCGAAACTCCCGAGGCGTGCGACGCGGACAAACGCCCGCAGGTCCAAGGTGTCGGCATTCATTCTGTCCCGAATATCGGGACACTGTCTCCCGCTCGACGGCCATTCTCCCGGAAGGCGAGACTTCCTAGGTTGCGGACCTTGGAGGTCATCATGAATGCCATGTCCAGCCATCCCATCGCGCTCGTCACCGGCAGCAGCCGCGGGATCGGCGCGGCGATCGCCGACGCCCTCGCCGACCGCGGCCATGCGCTCGCCATCACCTGGGCGTCGAACCGCGAGGCCGCAGAGGCCCGAGTCGCCGCCCTGAAGGCGCGGGACGTGCCCGCCGCGGCCTTCCACCTCGACGGCCACGACCCGGACAGCGTCGCGACACTGGTCGACCGCGTCGTCGACTCGCTCGGCCCGATCCGGGTCCTTGTCAACAACGCCGGCACCGTCGCACCCGCACCCCTACCCGACACCTCCGACGAGGCCTTCGACAGCCACTACGCGGTCAACGTGCGCACGCCCTTCCTTCTCGCTCGCGCCGCCGCAGCGCAGATGGGCGAGGGGGGGCGAATCATCAACATCGGCAGCATCTGGGGCCAGTCGGTGCCCATGCCCGGTATCGGCGCCTACGCGATGTCGAAGTTCGCGCTCGTCGGCCTCACGCGCGCGTGGGCTCGGGACCTCGCAGGCCAGGGCATCACCGTCAACTGCGTGCATCCGGGTCCCATCGACACCGACATGAATCCCGCCGATGGCGCATTCTCTTGGTTCAACACCCCACGTACGGCGCTCGGGCGCTATGGTCGTCCGACGGAGCTCGCGAGGGCGGTGGCGTGGCTCGCCAGCGCGGAGTCCTCCTTCGTCACCGGTGCCGAGATCAACGTGGATGGAGGCTACAACGCCTAGTCGACCGCAGGGGAGCGTCCCGAGCTGCGAGGCCTCGATGGACGTGGCAGCCCGCATCCAGGATCCGGGACCGAGCGGCCGCCGAGGGGCCTCCGAGCCTGCGGGAAGTCTCCTCGGAGGCCGATCGTGGGGGAGTCCACGTGGTGGGAATCGCGGATCTGAGCCACCTCTGCCACTGGTCCACGCGTGGACGACCTCCTGCTGAGGCCTCCCCACCTCCTGGTCCCTTCGTGGAGCACCGTTGACCATGGGTCCTCAGGTCACCAGGGCACCTGTGGACCACCGCACCCTACGGTCGCCCCATTCGGTGGTCCACGTGTGGACCACCGCCTACTGCGACCACCCTGGTGACCAGGCCACGCGTGGACTGAGAAGATCCACGACCTCAGGATCCACCCCGGCACGGGTGGACCACCGCGTACTGCGGTCCCTGGATCCACTGGTCCACGTGTGGACCACGAGCGTCCCCGATCGTGGGATCGACTGGTCCACGTGTGGACCACCAGGGTCCCCGACCGTGGGATCGACTGGTCCATGTGTGGACCACCAGGGTCCCCGACCGTGGGATCGACTGGTCCACGGGTAGACGACCGAGGTCGGCGACTACTGAGTGCACGACTCCACGCGCGGACCGATGCGTGGGGTGGCCTCCCCAAGAGGATCTCCACCTGTGGACGAGCAAGGGGGGTGACGTCCCCAAGAGGATCTCCACCTGTGGACCAGTGTGGGGGACGCCCTTGGATCGAGGTGGTCCACGTGTGGACCAGTGCCCGGAGACGTCCGAAGCCCTCAGACGAGAGCGCGTTGTCGACGAGGAACCTCAAGAGATCGTGCGGACGGGAAGCTCGCGCTCATCCACGGCGGCTGCGGCGAATCGGAGGGCTTCGCGCAGGTCCTCGGGCTCGAGGTCGGGGTACTCCGCCAGGATCTGCTCGTAGGGCACGCCCTGCGCGATGAGCCCCACGACCGTGGCGACCGGGATTCGCAGGCCGCGGATGCATGGCACGCCGCCCATCTGCCGCGCATCCACAGTGATCCGGGGGAACCTCGCCAGGCTCACCCTGCTGGAGCGCAACCGGGTCGCCTGTGCCTTCGACGCTCACGAGAATGAACCCCATCGTGC
>CAYMSU010000535.1:0-4103 GCA_964393165.1 uncultured Enterobacteriaceae bacterium | reverse complement strand
CGGGGGCCGCCTCCCCGACCTCTTGCGCGGGAGCGGGCGCGGGGACCGGCACCGGGGTCACGGCGGGCGCTGCGGGCACCACCCGGGTGGCCGCCCCCTCGGGCCGCTGCCCCGGGATCTCCACGATCCCGACGTAGAGCAGGCCGGCCAGGATCACGCTCACCAGCCCGCCAATCCCCAGCACCAGCGCCGCGGCGACGCCCCCGGCGAGCACCCACGGGGACCGGGGGGCGATCGGGGCGGACGGGGCCGGCGGCGGCGACGACCGAGCGGCTGACGGCGCGGCGCTCCACGCCATCGTCTCCGGGACGGACCCCGACGGCCGCTCGAACAGCGTGCCCTGCGTGGTCGCCTCGGTGGCGCCGGACCGCGCGGAGGCCTGGGGCACGATCCGCCGTGCGAAGGCGGGCAGCCGCTCCCCCTCGAGCCGCCCCGCGAGCCCCTCCAGCGCCTCGACGGCGGCCGCGGCGACCGGCCGGTCGTCCGGCTCGACCGCGAGCATCGACCGGAGCACCCCCACGAGCTCGTCGACAGCCTCGGCCGGGCCGCGGAGCCCCTCCCGGGCCCGGTCGAGGGCCGCGTCGACCATCGCCGCGTGCTTGTCGGGCAGGACCGGGGTGCGCCCCAGGGGGGCCCCCGTGAGCATCTCCACGAGGGTGGCCCCGACAGCGTAGACGTCGCCCGCCGGCGTGTCTCCTTCGTTCACGATCCGCTCGGGGGACATGTACAGCTCGGTGCCAATCCAGCCCGTGGCCTTCGTGTCGGTCTCGCGCGAGTCGAGGGTGAACCGCGCCACGCCGAAGTCGAGCACCCGCACGTCTCCGTCGGGGGTGATCCGCACGTTGGCCGGCTTGATGTCGCGGTGCACGACCTGAAGCGCCGTGCCATCGTCGTCGACCGTGTGCAGCGCCGCGTCGAGCGCACAGAGCATGCCGGTGGCGACGTCGAGCGCGGCGGGGCCGGGGAGCCCGCGCCCGTCGGTCTCCGCGCACGTGGCGATCACGTGCTGCACATCGGCGCCTGGCACATGGTCGAGGACCACCGCCCAGCGGTCCTCGAGCTGCACGAGGTCGATCACCGCCACGATGTTTCGGTGGGCCAGGCGACCGAGCACGCGGGCCTCGTCGCGCATGCGCCGCCCTGCGTCGGGCACCCGGTCGAGGCCGGAGTGAAGCACCTTGAGCGCGACGCGGCGGCGGAACCCTCCCCCGCTCTCCATGTCGGCGAGGAACACCTCGCCGAAGGCGCCCGCGCCGAGCCGCGCCTTGAGGTGGAACCGCCGACCGGAGGACGGCTCGATCATGGGCAGGACACTCCCGAGAGCGGCGGGACCACCTCGATCTCGACCTGGTCCTCGGGCCCGAGCGGCTCGTGCCCGTTGTTCTGCAGCTGCACGAACAGGGTCTGCAGGCCCAGGCGGACGCCCGCGCCGTCGTAGTCGCGGCAAGCGCTGCCGAACGACACGCAGTACCCCGACGCGAGATCCGGCCCGCCGTGCCAGTGGCCCTGGCCCTCGACCAGGTCGTCGGGAGCCGGGGGCACGAGCTCGAGCCCGTCGATGTCGACGACGATGACCGTGTCGAGCTCGCAGTCGTCGTTGAGCGGGACCTGGTCGCCCGGCTCGGGGAACAGCAGCTCGATCCCGAGCTCCCCTCCCCCTGCGGGCACAAGGGGGGGCGGCGCACAGGCGATCGCGAGGACCGTCGGCCAGAGACGGGGCATGACACTCCCTCGAGCGGTCTGCGCATCCTACTAGCCCGCGGATCCCCGCCCGAGGGGCTCGGCCTGGGTGTTTAAGCCGCGATTATGACTCGCCGCTGTGGCATGCTCGGGAGCCAACCGGAGGCGAGACGATGTCGAGGGGATCAGGCGCCGGAGCGCTGTGCGTGGTGGGCCTGCTCGCGGGCGCGTGCGGCGAGGTCAGTGACGGGACCGAGGGCACCACCGGCGACACGTCGCTGTCGGCCGAGGGGGCCTGGGCCTCGGGGATCTCCGTCGACGCGATCGAGGTGAACCAGGGCGTGGGCGTCCTCGTGCTCGAGGGCGGCACCGCCATCGGCGCCGCGCGCCGGACCGCACCGCTGATCGCCGGTCGCGAGGCAGTGGTCCGGGTGCTGTGGTCGCTCGAGGAGGGCTTCGAGCCCCGGCGGATCGAGGCCACCCTGCGGGTCGCCTACGGGGTCACCGAGGACGTGCTCACCGAGACCCTCCGCATCCGCGGGCCTGCCGATCGGGACCTGCTCGACGGCACCGTGAACTTCCCGCTGCCGGCCGAGGCCGTGGCCCCCGACACCACGGTGACCGTCGAGCTGCGGGAGATCGAGGAAGGGATCGGCACCTCCACCCGCAACGCGTCGCCGGGGGTGGCCCTCGAGGCCGAGGCCGATCCGCGGGAGCTCGAGGTCGTGGTGTTCGCCTGCGCGACCAGCTGCGGCGACCCCGCCGGCACGCTGAGCGCGGCCCAGCGGTCGATCCTCGACCACCACCTGTACAACGTGTTTCCGGTGCAGGCGCTGGACCTCGGGTTCGCGACCGCCCCGCTCGAGACCACCGCCTGCGACCAGGCCGGGATCCTCGACGAGATGACGGCGCGGCGCACGGCGGACGGCGCCGGGCCGCAGGTCTACTACCACTGCGTGTTCCCCAACGCCTACGAGTCGGCGTTGTCCGGGGGCTTCGCCTGGGTGGTGTCCGACGCGGAGGCGGAGCCCCGCGTGTCGTTCTCGGTGAACTGGTGGGGACCGAAGGACGAGATGGTGACCAACGTGGCCCACGAGCTGGGCCATAGCCACGGCCGCCAGCACCCCTGGGAGGATCCGGAGTACGCGCCGGCCGAGGCTGCGGCCACGGGCTGCAACACGGGGTGGGGCCTCGGCCTGCGGCCTGGGCCGCACCCCACCAGCTACTGGAACCCCGCGATGGCGGATCCGAGCGCGGTGATCATGCCGCCGTCGCCGGATCTGGCCAACTGCTCTCCCGAGGATGCGAAGTCCCCGCCCGCGGGGGTCTTCCCGCCGCAGGTCGGCGACTTCATGGGCTACAACCGCATGTCCTGGGTCGACACCTACACGTGGAACGCGCTGGCGGAGCGCATCCGGGCGGTCACCGCGCTGGGGTCGGCGCCGTCGGCCCCGCCCGCCCGGCGCACGCTCCACGCCACGCTCACGCCGGGCGGCGGGGTGCGGTGGACCTGGACGGTGGGCGGGCTCGAGGCCCTGGCTCCGGAGGGGGGCGGCGAGCAGGTAGCGACTGTGCGCACGGCTGACGGCGCGGTGCACAGGGTCGGCCTGCAGCCGCGGGTGGGCTCCGACGGCGAGGTCTACGGGTTCTCGCTCCCGCTCCCCGAGGCCGCCGCCGCTGGGGCGCCGGCTGCGGTGCCGGGGTGGTCGGGCGACGTGGTGGCCACGTTCGGCGGCCGCACGCTGGCGCTGGACCTGGCGGACCTCGACCTGCGCTGAGGTCCTGCGGGTACGCGGGCGCGACCGTGCTCGACGTTTGCGGCGGGGACCTCCGGGTGCGGCCGCCCACGGTGGCGGCCGGGAGCTTTCAGCCGAGGAGGTGGGCGGTTCAGGCCGCTAACGGTCGCGGCCGGGCGCCTTCGGCCGAGGATGTGGGCGGATCCGGCCGCCAACGGTCGCGGCCGGGAGCCTTCGGCCGCCGATGTCCACACATCGCCGTTGAGGCTGCGAGCCGCGTTCGGGAGCGCCCGCCTGTGGGCCTGCAGACGGCAGCGGCCGAAGCCACGTTCGGGATCGCCAGCCTTGCCAGGGAGGCCGGAGACTCTCGCCCTGCACACAACGCCCCGGATCTCTCCTCTTCCTCGGAGTTGTGTGCTCGATCAGGACACAACTCGGCCGATGTCCGGACATCCCCGGAGTTGCGTGCGAATAGGTCACACAACGCGGAGGAGAACCGGAGAAGTCCCGAGTTCTGTGCAGCTCACCCGGAGGACAGGGGTGGCCCTGCACCGAGCGCTCGGCCTGCGCTTCGCGACTGGCCGAGGAGGGGCGGGGGGCCGGCGTTGAGGCGGGGGCAGACCCTCGCCCGGCCGGCGCCCGGCCGACGGCCACGTTCGGGAGCGGCCGCCCGTAGGCCTGCAGACG
>CAYMSU010000534.1:0-4108 GCA_964393165.1 uncultured Enterobacteriaceae bacterium | reverse complement strand
GAGCCAGCGATCGTTGGGCTCGCGGATGGTGCCGTCGGAGTCGCACTCCACGAGCGCGAGCGCCCGCCGGGCGGCGTCGAAGCGGCTGACCAGCGCGGTGCGCTCGGCGATCTGGGCGGACAGGTCGGTGGCGACGAGCAGGACGCGCTCGCCGATCGGGACGAGGCGCACGACCGCGCTCACCGTCGTCCCCTGGGCGGTCGACAGCGTCACCTCGGTCTGGGCGACGCTGCCGCCGCAGGCCTGCTGCCACGCGGCAGCCCACCGCTCGGCGCCCTGGTGCGGCTGGAGGAGCGACACCACGGCGCGGCCCTGCAGGCCGGCCGGGGAGAGGCCCACGAGTGCGCCGAACGCGGGGCTGGCCTCCAGGATCTGCCCCGACGGCAGGAGCTCGGCCATGGGCTGGACGAGCCACAGGCTCGACCACATCGGATGGGGCGGCGTCGAGTCCTTGGGCTTGGGAGGCGGATCCTCCGCCGCACGGGACTGGGGGCCGAGGGGAGCGTCCGGGTCCTGACTGCTGCCGTCGTTGGTCATCGCTGGAAGCGCCCTGCGTGGGAGTTCGCTCCTTCATCGGCGCGCGCTTTTGCGGCTTGAGACGCTACGCCGCCCGCGATCCGGTCTGGACCTCCCACAGCCGGGCGTACGTGCTCCCGCTGGCAAGCAGCGACGTGTGGTCGCCCTGCTCGACGACCCGCCCGTCCTGCAGGACGACGATGTGGTCGGCGTGGCGGATCGTGGACAGCCGGTGCGCGACCACGATCGAGGTGCGCCCGACCGTGGCGTGGGCGAGGGAGCGCTGGATCGCAGCCTCGGTCTCGTTGTCGACCGCGCTCGTGGCCTCGTCCAGCAGCAGGATCGGCGGATCCCGGAGCAGCGCCCGGGCGAGCGCGAGCCGCTGCTGCTGGCCGCCCGACAGCTTCTGGCCCCGCTCCCCGATCCGGGTGGCGTACCCCTCGGGCAGCGCCTCGATGAAGTCGTGGGCCTCTGCCGCGGTCGCGGCCGCCCGGACCTCGTCGTCGGTCGCCTCTGGCGCGCCGTAGCGCAGGTTGTCGGCCACGGTGCCGTCGAAGAGGAACACGTGCTGGGAGACGAGCCCGATCGCGCCGCGGAGCTCGGCCAGATCGAGCTCGCGCAGGTCCACGCCGTCGAGTGTGATCCGGCCCTCGCCCGGGTCGTACAGCCGCAGCAGAAGCCGGAGGAGGCTCGACTTCCCCGCGCCGGTGGGGCCGACGACCGCGACCGTGGTGCCTCCCTCGATGTCGAGGTCGATGCCGTGGAGGACCTCGTCGCGGCCGGGGTACGCGAAGCGGACGGCCTCGAACGACAGCCGGCCCCGCGGGTCGGGCAGCGGCTGGGTGCCATCCGACTCGGTCACGGGCGTGTCGAGCAGGTCGAGGATGCGCGCGGTGCTCGCCATGGCCCGCTGGTACAGGTCGAACGTCTGGCCGAGCTTGGTCAGCGGCCACAGCAGGCGCTGGGTGAGGAACACGAGCACCGAGTAGCTGCCGACGGCCATGCTCCCCGACAGCACGGACCACCCGCCGAGCAGCAGGGTGCCCGTGAACCCGACCACGATGACCATGCGGATGAGCGGGGAGAAGGCACTCGACAGCGCGATCGCGGCGCCGTTGCTCTGCCGGTAGCGGTCGGACAGGCCGCGGATCCTGTCCACCTCGCGGGACTCGGCCACGAACGCCTTGATCGTCTCGATGCCGGCCAGGTTGTCGGACAGCTGGCCGGCCACGTCGGCGGCCCGCTGCCGGACCTCGGCGTAGCGCGGGGCGATCAGGTCCTGGAACCGGAAGCTCCCCCACAGGATGAAGGGCACCGGGACCACGGCCACGACCGCGACGATCGGCGAGACGTAGAAGAAGACCGCGCCCACCGTGAGGCAGGTCGTGCTCACCTGGATGAGGTCGTTGGCGCCGCCGTCGAGGAAGCGCTCGAGCTGGTTCACGTCGTCGTTGAGGACGGCGAGCAGGCCGCCGGTGCTCCGGTCGGCGAACCAGCCCATGCCGAGCTGCTGCGTGTGAGCGTAGGCATCGAGCCGGAGCTCGTGCTGCACGGACTGAGCGAGGTTGCGCCACGCGACGTTGAGCAGGTACTCAAAGGCGCTCTCGAGGCCCCACACGACGACGGTGAGCACGGCGATCGCCACGAGCTGGGCCTCGACCGAGGGCACGCCCACCGACGCGAGCCAGCTCGCGTCGCGCTGGACCACGGTGTCCACCGCGAGGCCGATCAGCAGCGGGGGTGCCAGGTCGAACAGCTTGTTGAGCACGCTGAAGGCCACCGCGCGCACGATCTGCGGCCGCTTCGCCCGCGTGTATTTCAGCAGACGTCGCAGCGGTCCTGCGGCCACTCAGCCCTCCCCCTCAGGACCACCAGTTCCGGCGGGTGCCGACCGTCCCGAAGCAGTCGACGTAGTGAGCCCGCAGCGCGGTCGCCAGCACCCCGTCCAGCGTGAGCGCTTCGAGCTGGTAGCGCTCCTCCAGGTCCTTCAGGAAGCTCGAGTCGGCGAAGCAGCGCACGAAGAGCCGGGCCGTCGCCAGGCGCTGGCGCAGTCCGACCGCCATCTGCACGTTGGCGGCGTCCTCGTGGGTCGCGAGCACCACCACGGGGACCACGTCGAAGGGCGCCAGCTCCTCGGCCACCCGATCCCACATCGCCGGATCGGTGAGTTCGCCGTCGAGCGCCGCCCAGGTGCTCTCCGGGTCGAAGCCCACCTGCTCGGCGAAGCTCCGGGCGCGGCGGGTCGCCTCGCGGTCCACGATCACCACGTGCTGGACCTCACCGGGCGCGCGGCGGTGGACGTGCTGCAGCAGCGTCTGGCCGAATCGGCCGAACCCCGCCACCACGACCACGTCGCGGGCCTCGGTGTGCCGGAGGTGGGCCGCCAGCTCGGTGTCGAAGACGTGTGCGGCGGTCATCTCGTGGGTGTTCAGCAGCAACACCCGTGCGCGGGTGGCCAGCGGCTCGGCGCTGTGGCGCAGGCCGAGATCCGCCACGTGGGCCCCCACCACGAGCCCTGGGTGCAGCTGCGCGAGCTCGAAGGCCGCGCCGAGGTTCACGAGGTCGTCGCCGGTGGCCAGCAGCACGCCGTGGGCGTGGTCGAGGCCGAGGTCCAGCCACTGCGGCAGGTGGCGGATGTCCGCACGAACCACGGGGATTCCCGAGCCGCCGAGCCGCTCGGCGACCGCGGCGGGCGGGTCGAGGTCGACGGTGAGCAGGCGGCGTTCGGGGTCTGCGCGCCGGACCGCCTCGGTGTAGCGCTCCCCGAGCTGGCCGAGGCCCACGATCAGCAGGTGGTCGCGGGGGGGACGGCGGCGCAGCCAGCGCGGGTTGGCCAGGCGGATCAGGCCCTCGGCCACCGCGGTGGTGGTGATGAACGGGGCCAGGAAGTAGCCTCCCCACAGCAGGGTCCGCGCCCACTCCGGGCCGCCGGTGGGGACGCCCACGTCGAGGCCACCGAGCAGGAACAGGCCCAGGCTGTAGTACACGCGGGTGGCGAGCGGGGCCGTGGACGTGCCCGGGCGCTCGGACAGGTCCACCCCCGCGCCGAACGCGACGAGGCACAGGGTGAGGACCAGGGCGACGGGCAGCACCCGTGGGGCCACGGTCGTGAACGTGGTTCGCCAGGAGGTCACGGATGGGGCGTAACCGTGTAGGATGCAACGAATGATTCGAGAAGAGCGGGACGGTGCCGTCGTCACGTGGGTGCTGGCGCGCCCCGAGGCGCGCAACGCGATCGATCGGCCCACCGCCGAGGCGCTGCTCGCCGCGGTGGAGCGGTTCGAGGCGGATCCCTCCCTCGCGGCGGCGGTGCTCTGGGGTGAGGGCGGCACCTTCTGCGCGGGCGCCGATCTGAAGGCGATCGCGGATCCGGCGCGGCGGAACCGCCTCGCGCCGGAGGGCCCCGCGCCGCTCGGCCCCACGCGCAGGCTGCTCGACAAGCCGGTCATCGCCGCGATCAGCGGCCACGCGGTGGCCGGGGGGCTCGAGCTCGCGCTGTGGTGCGACCGGCGGGTGGACGAAGAAGATGCGGTGCTCTGGGTGTTCTGCCGGCGGTGGGGGGTGCCCTTGATCGACGGGGGCACCGTGCGCC
>CAYMSU010000533.1:0-4112 GCA_964393165.1 uncultured Enterobacteriaceae bacterium | reverse complement strand
ACATCAGGCGGGCTGGACGTGGCGGGTCGCCGACAAGCGCACCCACCCGGTGTGCACCCGGGAGCCCCTCCCGAACGGGCTGTGTGACACCGTCGGCAACGTCGAGGAGTGGGTGTGGGACGGCTACGCCCAGTACCCCACCGCGGCCCAGACGGATCCGCGGGGTCCCCTCGGCACGGCGTATCGGGTCGTGCGGGGGGGCTCCTTCCACAGCTCGCCGTACGACCCGAAGGCCCGCTCGCGGGCCGCACCGGCCGAGCCGAAGAAGAACCTCGGCTTTCGCCTCGTGCGGCCGGGCCGCGGGTAGGCGGAGGCCTCTTTGCGGTCGCCTCCAGAGCACCGTCAGTGGGTCGATGCCCCCCACGTGTACCGGCTGAACGAACCAACCACACCCACGATCCGCACGGGGCCTGAGCGGCCCCTCACGTGAGCCGGAGCCGCACCATCGCGCTCACGTCCCACATCCGGATCGGCAGCTCCGTGAACGCGTCCCACGCCTCCGTCCAGCGCGTCTCCGTCGCCTGCAGCCGCAGGCCCACCGGGCCCGCCAGGCCTGCCTCCGCGCCGAGGCCCCAGCGCCACGCCAGGTGACCCTGGCTCTCGAGCGCCGGCTCGGCCTCGTACCACCAGTGGCTCACCTCCGTGCGCACCTGCCCGAGGCCCACCAGCCCAAACACGCGCAGCGGGAGCGCCCGCGGCCCCAGCTCCCCGCCCAGGGGGCGGATCACCAGGCTGCCGAAGACCCGCGAGCGCGCGTGGACCACCGAGATCGGGGGGCCGGGCTCCTGAGGCGCCGCCGCAAACGGCACCGAGTCGAGCGGGAGCCGATCGCGCACGAACCCGCCCGCCACCGAGCCCTCGACCGCGAGCCAGCGCACCGGGGCGAGCTGCAGCGCAGCCTCCACCTGGGCGATGGTCATCACCCGCCGGGAGGGCACGTAGGCCGCGCCAGCCGCGACCGAGAGAGGACCCCTCCTTCGCCGGAGCCGCCTGGGCCGCCTTCAAAACGGAGGTAAAGAGCAACATGTCGACAGCCTACCTCAGGGGCATGCGGTGTCGTCAAGGCGCGCGGTGAACCGCCCGTCGACGATGCCCACGCAGTCGACCCGCTGACCCTCGCGGGTCACGTCGCAGACCTCCCCCGCGAACGAGCCCCACGAGAATCCTGCCTCCGACCCGTCCACGGTGATCTCGGCGTCGTCCGACCACCAGGCCTGCAGCTCGGCCACCCCGCCCTCGGCCGCGTACAGCCAGATCCGGGCGTCGGGCGGCGGCTCCTCGTGGAGGAACAGCCAGATCGCCGCCTCCTCCGAGCCCCCGATCAGGACCTGCGTACGGTAGGCCCCGCCGTCGACCAGGTCGATCACCTGACACGTGACCTGCCCCTCGACCGTGCGCGCGAACTCGTCGCCGGCGGACCGCTCCGTCCACTCGAGGGTCGCCCCGCGAACGCCGAGCACCGGGTAGCCCTCGGGGACCACCGAGGACCCCGAGGGGCCGCAGGCTCCGAGGCCGCAGGCGAGAGCCAGCCAGACACGCATCGCACACTCCACGGGGAGGACGTCGCCGAGGGATGTCGGGACCCCGCTCGATCGATCACTCACCCCGCCACTGTCGCCCGGCCGCGGCCTCCTCGTCCAGCGCACCGCGGTAGCGCAGCGCGTCGATCGGCACCGCGTCAAGCTCGCCCGAGAGGATCCGGCCCACGTCGCGCTCGGTGACCGCCACCGGCACGCTCACCCCCGGCCAGCCCGAGTCGGGCTCCGCCGACGCGAACGGCTGGGTCAAGTACGCGAGCAGCCGCTTCGCGCGGTCGCTCTCGGGGGCGGACTGCAGCAGCGCCCGGGCGCGCGCGCCGACCTCGGTGTCTCCTCGTCGCGCGCGGCTCCGCACCGGATCCACCGCCGGGAACAGCCCCTGCTGGGCGAGCCCCGGATCCGTGCACAGCAGCGCATCGTGCGGTTCCTCCGTGGACGGCGCGAGGTCCCCGCGCGTGACGGCGGCCCACGGTGCCACCACGAGCGTGAGGTCGGCGGCCTCCCCGAGCTCCGGGTACCGGGCCTCCACCGCGCTGCGCCGGCCCTCCTGCTCGAAGACCACGTGCAGCGTGAGCGGGGCGTCGCTCGCCCGCGCCTGGGCCCGCCCCCGGTCGAGCACTCCGTGGTGGTCGTCGCCGTCCGGGGTGACCAGGCTCACGAACCGCGAGACCCCCGCGCGGGCGGCGAGCACCGCGAGCTCCCGACGGTGCCAGGGCCGCGGCTCCCACGACGTCCACACCACGTGGCCCCCCGCCCGGCCCACCTGCCCCGTGAGCTCGGACAGGAGCACGGTGAGCCCGGTCTCCGCGGCGCCGTGCACGCGGACCACGTCGCCCCGGTGCAGCGGCAGCCACAGGTCGAGCGCCTTGAGCCCGGTGCCGACGCGCGCGCCGTGGACGCCCGCGTGCGACGTCGGGCTGCGCGCCCGCCATCGCTTCAGCGCGTCCACGTCGTAGCCCGCGGCGTTCTTCGCCGACCGCGAGGCGCCGGCCGCCTCCAGCCGGTCGACGATCTCGTCGTGGCCGGCCCGCGCTGCCGCCCAGAGCGCGGTCTCGCCGTTGGCGCAGCCGCAGCGGCCCTCCGGAGAGGCGCCGAGCGCCAGGAGCAGGTCCACCATGGCCCGGTCGCCGTACCCGGCGGCCAGGATCAGCGGCGTGAGGTGGTGAGCCAGGGTGAAGCCGCCCGCCAGGGCCTCGTCGTCGCTCCAGTGCTCCTCCGCCTCGAGGAGCGCGGGGGCGTCGGTCAGGATCCGGCGCACGGTCGCGCCGTCCCCCGCGCGAATGGCCAGGAACAGGGCGATGCGGTGCTCGAAGCGAGGGGTCGGCAGGGGCGTGGGGTCGGACACGAGATCCTCCGCATTCAGGCGGTGACGCGCCGAGAACAGGCGCTTCTTGACAGCGGGCACGGACACCGAGAGGAACGCCGCGATAGCCTTCACCGGCTGGCCCGCGAGGTAGTGCAGGGCGACGACCGACCGCTCGTGGGCGGGCAGCGTCTCGATGGCGTCGAGGAGCCGGGTGTGCCGCTCGGCGGCGGCGAGCCGCTCCTCCGCCGACGGCGTGTGGTCCGACACCTCGACTCTGTGGGCACGGGGCGCGCGCGCCGTCGCTGGCGATCGCAGTGCTTGAAGACGATCCGCCGCAGCCATCCGGCGAACGCGCGGAGCTGGCCGAGCTTCTGGTAGGCGTCGACGAGCGCGTCTTGCACGGCATCCTGGGCAGCGGCGCGGTCCCTCAGCAGGCCGAGCGCGTAGCCGTACGCGGCGCCCTGGTGCCGCGCAACGAGGTCGGAGAACGCGGCGAGGTCACCGGCGAGGGCTCGCGTGACGAGGACTTCGATGGGTGTCGGTGTCGGCATCACCCCCCAGACCCGCCGAGGGCGACCGAGGTTACCGCAGCCGGCCCTCCTCGAGGAGACAGGAGTGGCGCTGCTCCTGGCGCTCGGCCCGCGCTGCGCGACGGTCCGAGGGGGGGCGGGGAGTCCCCCGCAGCCGGAGGCAGGCCCTCTGCCCGCCTGGGCCCACGCGAGCCGCTGGCGGACCCCTTCCGCGGCGTGAACAGGCTGTGAACCTGCGCCCGGTGCCGCTCCGGTACCGTCCAGGGGTGCAGGAGAGCCCCCCATGCGAGCTCAAGGACGCCAGACGCCCTACCCCACCCGCGGTCCCGCCGTCGACGCCCGCGTCGACAGCTGGCTCGTCGACGCCAGCCGCGGCACTCAGCAGGACGACCTCGACCTCGAGGTCCTCCTCGACGACCTCGACTCCGTGCGGCGGGCCACCGATCGCGCCTACTGGCGCCGCCACGTCGTCCCGCGACTGCGGCGTCACCCCGTCTACGAGCGCGTCATGGCCTGCCCCTTCAGCCGCTACGCGGCCGCCCGGCCCCGCGGCTACGCCGGCGACGCGCTCATGATGGACTTCCTCTACCAGCGCGAGACCGTGCGGCCCCTCGTGCTGGCCGCGACCCCCTGGGGCCGGCTGCTGTCCAGCTTCTTCGCCCACTCGCCGCTCGGGCACGCCGTCCGCGCCCGACGGGCGTGGCTCGCGGGCCGGCTCGACGCCATCGCTGCCGAGCG
>CAYMSU010000532.1:0-4112 GCA_964393165.1 uncultured Enterobacteriaceae bacterium | reverse complement strand
CGTGCACCCCGAGGGCGCCGACGGCCCGCGGTACCGCGTGGAGCCCGGCCCCTCCCCGGCAGAGCGGCGGCTGTGCGGCACCGACCGCACGATCCCGGCCGCTGCCGTGCGCGAGGGTCCGTTCAGCACCTCCGCGCTGCTCCGGCCGCTGCTCCAGGACACCCTGCTGCCGACGGTCGCCTATGTCGGGGGGCCCGGGGAGATCGCCTACTTCGCGCAGCTGCCTCCGCTGTATGCGTACTGGGGGCGACCGATGCCGATGATCGTGCCCCGGGCTCGCTTCCGGGTGCTCGACGCGGTCTCCGCACGGCTCCTCGGACAGCTCGGGATCTCCGCGGACGCGCTGTCCCGTCCTCGCGCGGAGCTGCTGGCCGAGGTCGCCCCGAGCGGGGGACCGGGCCTCGATCCGGACGCGCTCGAGCAGGCGCTCACGGAGGGCTTCCAGTCGGTCCTCGCGGCCTTCGCGCCGCAAGCGGACGCGCTCGACCCCGGCCTCGGCAAGTCCGTGGGCAAGACGCGGAAGACCATGGCGAGGGCCGCCCGGAAGCTCACCGACCGCTACCGGCGGGCGCTGACGCGGCACGACGACGTCGCGATGGCGCGCCTGGACCGCGTGCGCGCGCGGCTGTACCCGGACGGTCCCCAGGAGCGCGTGCACGCCTGGCCGTGGTACGGGGCTCGCTACGGCGTGCGCGGCTTCGTCGACGCTGTGCTGCGCGCGGTGCGCCCGTTCGACGGCGCCGTGACCGACCTCGACCCCGATCATCCAGCCCCGGACGACCCCCGTGACTCGTGACCGGACCTAGGCCCGCGCCCGTCCACCTGCTGGCGCTCGGGCCTCACCCCGACGACGTCGAGTTCTCCTGCGGGGGCCTCGTCGCCGCGGCGTCCTCGCGCGGGCAGCGGGCGGTGATCGTGGACCTCACCCGAGGGGAGCGGGCGAGCAACGGGACGCCGGCTCTCCGGGCCGAAGAAGCCGCCCGGGCCGCCGAGGTCCTGGGAGCGGCGCGAGAGAACCTCGCGCTGCCCGACGGGGGCCTCGCGGCCGGCGACCACGAGCAGATCGCAGCGATCGTCGAGGTCGTCCGCCGGCTGCAGCCCGAGCTGGCCCTCGCGCCGTGCGTCGACGCGCGCCACCCCGACCACGCGGCGGCGGGCGAGCTGGCGCGCGCCGCTGCGTTCTGGTCCGGGGTGGCGAGGTACCGTCCCGATCTCGGCGCACCGTTCCGGCCGCGGCGCTGGCTGCACTACCCGCAGCGGCACGAGGCGCGCCCCGACCTCGTGGTCGACGTCAGCGCGGTCTACGACACCAAGCTCGCCGCCGTCCAGTGCCACCGCAGCCAGGTCGGCGGAGACGCCACCGGAAGGGAGGAGCCCGTCCCCACCATCGTCAACCAGCCGCTCGGGCGCCGGGCGTTCGTGATCCGCGACCAGTACTGGGGCGCGTCGATCGGGGTCGAGCACGGCGAGCCCTACGTCCTCGGGACACCCGTGCCGGTCTCCGATCCGGTGGCCCACTTCGCGGCCCACCCCGCCACGCCCGTGATCGTCCCGTGAGCGACCCGGCCTCGGATCGCCCGCCGCTCCGCATCGGGGTGACCTGCTACGCGAGCTTCGGAGGCAGCGGCATCGTCGCGACCGAGATCGGCCTCGCGATGGCCCGCCGCGGCCACCAGGTGCACTTCATCAGCAACGACGTGCCCCGGCGGCTCGAGCGCGGCGTCGACAACGTCTTCTTCCACCAGGTGCGGGCGGCCGAGTACCCCGTGTTTCCCCAGGTGCCGTACTCTCTGGCGCTGGCGTCGAAGATGGTGTCGGTGGCCACCCACCAGGGTCTCGACGTGCTGCACGCTCACTACGCGGTGCCCCACGCGACCGCCGCATGGATGGCCCGCGAGGTGCGCGGGAACGGCCTGAAGGTCGTCACCACGCTCCACGGCACGGACATCACCCTCGTGGGCCAGGACGACGGGTACTTGCCGATCACGCGCCACAGCATCGAGCAGAGCGATGCGGTGACCGCCCCCTCGGCGTTCCTGCGCGACGAGACCTTCCGCGCCTTCGGCGTCTCCCCGGATCGGGTGCCCCTCGAGGTCATCCCGAACTTCGTGGACACCGACGTCTACCGACCCCTCGCGGGGCCCGACCGCCCCCGCCTGCGGGCCCTGTTCGGCGAGGAGGGGGCCCAGCACCCCGCCATCGTGCACGTGAGCAACTTCCGGCCGGTCAAGCAGGTCGACGTGGTCGTCGACGTGTTCCGGCGGGTGGTCGCGGAGCGGCCTGCCCGGCTCGTGCTCATCGGCGACGGTCCAGAGCGCCCACGGGTCGAGGCCCAGCTCCGGCGCTGCGGCCTGTTCGACCACGCGCGGCTGCTCGGCAACCAGGAGCATGTCGCGCAGATCATCCGCGAGGCCGCGGTGTTCGTGCTCCCCAGCCGCACCGAGAGCTTCGGGCTCGCCGCGCTCGAGGCGCTCGCGAGCGGCGTGCCGGTCGTCGCCACCCGCGTCGGGGGCCTCCCCGAGGTGGTCCGCGACGGTGACAGCGGGTACCTCGTCCCGCTCGGAGACGTGGCCGCGATGGCCGTCAAGGTGGGGGAGCTCCTCGACGACGGGCCGCGCCGCATGGCGATGGGGGCCCTCGCGCGTCGAGACGTCGAGGCCCGGTTCCGGATGGGCCCCATGATCGACCGCTACGAGGCCCTGTACCGTCGCGTCTGCGGCGCATAGAACACCCGAGACCCCTGCCCGAGGCCCGCATGACCATCCACGGCGACGTCGTCGAAGCGATCGGCAACACTCCCCTGATCCGCCTACGGCGTGCGTCCGAGGCTACCGGGTGCGAGATCCTCGGCAAGGCCGAGTGGCTCAACCCGGGCATGTCCGTCAAGGATCGGGCGGCGAATTTCATGGTGCTCGACGCGGAGCGGCGGGGCGTGCTCGCGCCCGGGGGCACGATCGTCGAGGGGACTGCCGGGAACACCGGGATCGGCCTCGCGATGGTCGGCCGGGCGCGGGGCTATCGGGTCATCATCGTGATCCCCGCGTCGCAGACGCAGGAGAAGAAGGACGTCCTCCGGCAGTTCGGGGCCGAGCTGGTGGAGGTGCCCGGCGTGCCCTACGCCAACCCCAACAACTACGTGCACGTGGCGGAGCGGCTGGCCGACCAGCTCGGGGCGTTCTACGCCAACCAGTGGGACAACCTCGCCAACCGGCAAGCCCACATCGAGGGCACCGGGCCCGAGATCTGGGCGCAGACCGAGGGCCGGGTCGACGGCTTCGTGAGCGCCATCGGCACGGGCGGCACCTTGTCCGGCACCGGCATCTACCTCAAGGAGCAGCGGGCCGAGGTCACGGTCGCGCTCGCCGACCCCCACGGGGCCAAGATGTACGCTTGGTTCACGCGCGGCGAGCTCGCCACCGACGTCGAGGGGGGAAGCGTCACCCAGGGCATCGGCCAAGGCCGGGTCACCGGCAACATCGACGGCGCGCTGGTGGATCGGTGCTACCGGATCCCGGATCTCGAGATGGTCGAGGTGATCGACGACCTCGCGGGCCACGAGGGCCTGCTCATGGGCGGCTCCGCCGGGGTCAACGTGGCCGGCGCGATCCGGCTCGCCCGCGACATGGGGCCCGGCCACACCATCGTCACCCTCCTGTGCGACCACGGCAGCCGCTACCTGAGCCAGCTCTGGAGCCCCGCGTTCCGGCGCGACCAGGGGCTGCCGGTGCCCGACTGGCTCGACCGCGGCACGCCGATCGAGCCCCCCATGGTCGACGAGCCGGCGTGAAGGCGCTCGAGGGCATCCGAATCCTCGACCTGACCCACATGCTCGCGGGGCCGTACGCGGGCATGGTGCTCGCCGATCTGGGCGCCGACGTCGTCAAGGTCGAGCCACCGGGGACCGGCGAGCGCACCCGCCGTCTGCTCGCCGACGATCCCGACTACAGCCTCGACGGGGTCGGGGCCTACTTCCTCACGCTGGCGCGCAACAAGCGCAGCGTGGCGCTCGACCTCAAGGCCGAGGCCGGGCGCGCGCTGTTCCTCGATCTCGTGCGGGTGAGCGACGTCGTCCTCAGCAACTTCGCGGTCGGCGTGACGGCCCGGCTGGGCAT
>CAYMSU010000531.1:0-4113 GCA_964393165.1 uncultured Enterobacteriaceae bacterium | reverse complement strand
GGGGCTCGATCTCGTCGAGGCCCACCCCCGGGGCACGTCCGACCACCTGCCGTTCGTGGTGACGGGGGTGCCCGCGTTTCACCTGTTCTCCGGGGTGCACGGCGACTACCATCGGCCGACCGACACCCTGGACCGCGTGAACGTCCGCGACGCAGCGCGGGCGGCGCAGATCGCGGGGTCGGTGGTCGGCGAGCTGGCCACGGGACCCGTGCCAGGGCCCGTGACCGACCCGTGCACCGAGATGACGCTGGGCGAGCTGCAGGCCGGCACGGATCCGGGGGCGTTCGAGCCGCCGCGGGCGCGACAGGTGCGCTGCGTGGTGCCCGGAGGCATCGGGGAGGCCCTCGGACTGCAGCGCGGCGACTACCTGTACGGGCTCGGCCCGTTCCGCGAGGCGTGGCCGCTCGAGCGCGCGCGGCTCTTCGTGCAGCGCGGCGCGCAGTGCCTGCGGCTCGAGCTCGGCGAGGCCCCGCGGGACCTCCCCTGCGAGGCGCTGCCCTGACCCCGGCTCAGGGAAGCAGGACCCCGACGGGGCCGGTCGACCAGCGCGCGACGTCGCCCATGGTGGCCGTGGTGCCCATCGCCTGCAGGCAGGTGTTGTACAGGTCGACGCAGCCCGGCGCATCGGCCACGAACTGGTCGGTGCGCAGGCGCCCGCCCGCGGGCCCCACGGCATGCCAGACGTTGTCGAGCCCATGGAAGTTGTCGCCCGGATAGCCGAGCTCGGTGCCGATCATCACGAAGGCGTTCTCGAGGATCGTCTTGCCGTTGGCGTCGGGCCACGCCGGATCGTCGAGGGCCGCGAGGAACGTGGCGATCCGGTCCATCACGAAGAACTGGTGCCGGCGCAGCAGCCGAACGTCGCGGTGGTCGGGGAGCGCCGGGTTCCACCCGTGCCAGTACTCGTGCCACGTCTTCGTGTCGTTGAACCGCCACAGGTACTCGCCCTCGTAGCTGTAGTCGCCGACGAGGTGGGCCCGCTCCCCGCCCGACTCGAACATCATGTTCCCGAAGCGGACGAGATCGCAGCGGACCGCGACGGCGAAGAGATCGACTGCGGCCTGCCAGTAGGCGGTCCACTCGGCCACGTCGAGGGTCGGGCCGCCATCGTCCACCGCCTGGCCGTGGAGCAGCGGCAGGTGCCCCGGATCGGGGACGCGGTCCTGGCAGACGACGTCCTCCGGGAAGATCCGCCGCTCGAGCTCGCGGATCTTGTCGAGGTGAGCCTCGAGGCGCTGCAGGCTGGCCGCCCCGAGCCCGTAGCGGGGGCTGCGGACGTGGGCGTAGTGGGACAGGACGCCATCGAGGATGCTGCGCTTGGCGCTCCGCTCCGCGGGGTCGACCGTGGGATCGATGCCGAACAGCCGGTCGAACAGGGCCGCGGGCGTCTCGATGGGCTGGTCCACGGGCGAGCCGTCCTCGGCCCAGCAGTGCACGTACCTGGTGGGCGTCGCCGAGGCCCCCTCGGATCGGCGGAAGAAGGTGCCGAACATCAGCGTGTCGAGCTGCGTGGGCACCCCCTTCGGGTACCACGCGCGCTTGAGCACCTGGTCGATGGACGGGCCTCCGGCGTTGCCGTACTCACCCTGCGGAGGCCTCCCCACGAAGACCCCGCCCGCGCCGTCGAAGTGGTTCTGGGCCGGGCTCTCGCAGGACTGCAGGCTCACGTAGGGCAGGATCGACAGCTTGTCGGCGAACCGCTCGAGCGGGCGCAGGGCGGTGGTGAAGCCCTCCTCGCTGATCGTGGTGGGCACGCCGAGCCCGAAGAACATGGTGAGCGCGCGCTCGGGGACCGACGAGGCAGCGGCCGCGCGGCCCCCTCCGAGCATCTCCTCGAGGAACGGCAGCGCGACGACGACGGAGCCGGTGCCGAAGAGGACGGTCCGGCGGGACAGGGGGTTGCGGCGGCTCACAGAGCACCTCCTCGAGCAGGAACCGTGCGGAACGCGGGGTCGAGCACGATCGCGGTGAGCATCTGGCGGATGGTGGGGTCCTCGGGGAATTCGCAAGCGGAGCCAGCTTGCTGGCGGAGCGCGCAGCGAGCGGAACGCGAGCGAAGCTCAGTGAACTGGGCCGAGACGCGCGCCAGCTCGCAGCTGCGGGCCGAGACGGGCCGCCCCAGCGCGAACTGCAGGTGGTGGCGAGTCATGCAGGACCGCACGCGGTCGTTGTCGCGCATCTGGTCCATGAACTCCCGGATGTTGGCGAACGTGAGGATGGAGCCGTCGGGCTGGGCGAGCTCGCCGTTGCCCACGAGGGGGTTCCCCCACGGATCGGCGTCGTTCGCGCGACCGATCCCGTCGTACCGCTCGAGCGTGTAGCCGAGGGGGTCGACCTGCTGGTGGC
Organism: uncultured Enterobacteriaceae bacterium; assembly: GCA_964393165.1. Lineage (GTDB taxonomy): Bacteria > Myxococcota_A > UBA796 > UBA796 > DRPG01. The sequence continues at coordinate 1,767 of CAYMSU010000531.1, read as the reverse complement.
AGCCGGCGCAGGTCGGGGTCGCCATCCGCGCCTCGGAGAAGGCGCGCTGGCCGGCTCCCTCCGACAGCTTCGGCCGCGTGGTCTCGACCCCCGGGGGAGGTTGCTCCACGGTGCCGCACAGCAGGTGCTCGAACATGAACACCCCGCGCTCCACGAGCGAGGCTTCGTCGCCGTGCGCGGTGCTCGCGAGCGTGGACGCGTGGGTGAAGACGCCGTAGCGGTCGGGATGACCGGTGAGGTCGTACGCGGCGAGCCCCTCGCTGCGGGGCTCGAGGCCGTACAGGCGGGCGAGGTCGCCGCTCACGACCGTCCACTCCGCGACGAGCAGGTCCATCAGCGGGCGGCGCTCGTCCCACAGGACCGTGTCGATCAGGTCGAGGGTCTCGCGCTTCATCTCCGCTGCGAGGGCCTCGTCGAACTCGGGATAGCGGGCCCGGTCGCGCACCATGCCCTCGAGCTCGCTCAGGTTGAGCCACTCCTCGAAGTACTGCTGGGTGGCCCGGCGAGCGCGCGGATCCTCGAGCATCCGGGCGACCTGCTCGGCGAAGACCGCCTCGTCGAGCAGCGCCCCCGTGGCGGCAGCGTCGCGGAGCGTGCGGTCTGGTGACGAGGCCCACAGGGTGTACGACAGACGACTGGCGAGCTCGTGGGCGTCGAGCGGGCGGGCATCGTCGGTGGGCGGGCCCACGACCGAGGGCTCGAGACGGTACAGGAACTGCGGCGACATCAGCAGGGCCTGGGTCGCGCGGCGGGCGCCCTCCGCGAACGACGGCGCGGCCCCGAAGATCGGGAGCAGGCCGTCGACCTCCTCGACCTGCAGGGGGCGGCGGTACAGGAGCTCCCCGACGCCGGCCACGAACCCGCGCGCGCACGCGTCCTCGGCCGGCTCGGTGCACGGCGCGTGCGCGGCCACGAAGCCCTCCCAGTCCGCGACGGCGTCGACCACGCGAGGTGCGAGCGACCAGTACCCCTCCACGTGCAGCGTGGACACCGCGAGCGCCTGGGCGGTGTTGCTGAAGCCCCCGACCTTGGGGTCGTCCGGCAGCAGGGCCCGCGCGTCGGGCCCGATGTCGATGCCCAGCGTGTCCCGAATGGTGTTCACGTACTCCCAGCGGGTCAGGCGACGCGCGACCGGGTCGCGGGGAGCCTCCTCACGACACGTCAGCTCGGCCGTGCCGACCGGATGGGCGCTCCCGTCGCTCAGCGGGGCGTCGGCTCGCTCGCTCGGGCCCGCGGGCTCCAGCATCCCGCATCCCGCCAATCCCCCCAGCAACAGCCAGCCGCCGAGATGGCGGGCCCGTGGGAGGCGAAGCACGATGTGCATGTGTGCCCTCCTCGTGCCTTCGAGTTTGCATCCTGCCAGGGGCGCGGGACCCCGCGCTGAACGGCGTCTCCCGCGATAGTGAGGGTTCGACGACCCCGAGTCGTTTGAGTCAAGAACCCGTCAAGGCGCGTTCTTGGTATCGTGGTTAGGGGCGTTCAACCTAGTTTCTCTATTGGCAATAGGTGCGTCGCCGGCTGGCTCGAGCGGACGGCAGTGCCCCATCGCCACGCTTGCCCCGGCCGAAAGCATGTTCGACGAGCTTCGCCACTTTCTCCTGGTGTCCACGCACGGGACCTTCACCGAGGCCGCACGTCGGGCGCATCTCTCCCAGCCCGCGCTGAGCGCGTCGATCAAGCGTCTCGAGGAGGCCATGGGGGCCAAGCTGCTCGATCGGGGGCCCCGCGGGGCGACGCCGACGCCGGCCGGTCGGGCCCTTCAGCACT
>CAYMSU010000530.1:0-4123 GCA_964393165.1 uncultured Enterobacteriaceae bacterium | reverse complement strand
GAGCAGGACAACCTGGTGGTCGCCTGTCGGCGAGCCCTCGCCCGTGGCGACCAGGAGGTCGCCACGGCCACCCTGCGCGCGCTGGTCGCGGGGTTCCGGCACCACGGGGTGCGGTCCGACGTGGGCGCGCTGGTGCGCGACGTCGTCGCCCACGTGCAGGGTCCGCAGCGGGAGCGCGCGCTCCTCGTCGCGGGCGTGGCCTACGCGGCGATGGGGCCGCTCGAGGAGGCCCGGGCCTTCCTCGAGCAGGCCCGCGGCCTGGCCGGCGACGATCGTGGCGGCTACGTCGACATCCGGCTCGGCAGCGTGCTGGAGGACCTCGGGGAGCTCGACGAGGCCGAGGCGCACCTGCAGGCAGGCCTGGACTGGGCCCGGAGGCGCGGCGCGTTCGCCGACGAGGGGCGCGCGCTGAACCAGCTCGGGGTGATCGCGGCGCAGCGCGGCCAGCCCTCGGAGGCCCAAGAGCGGCTCGAGCGCGCGCTCGCGCTGCACGAGCGGCACGGTCAGCGGGAGCTGGCCACCGCCGTGCTCAACAACCTCGGGCTGCTCGCGGCGCAGGGAGGCCGGCACGCCGACGCTCGCGAGCGGTACCTCCAGGCGCTGGAGCGCGGCCCGGAGCCGCTCCTGCGAGGGGCGCTGCTGTCCAACCTCGGGGTGCTCGAGGAGTCCGTGGGCCGGGTGGCGGAGTCCCGTGAGGCCTACGCGCGGGCGCTCGCGGTGCTGCGCGGGCTCGGCCGGCGCACGGCCGAGGCCAACGCGCTCGCCAACCTCGGCGAGCTGGCCCTCCGCGCAGGCGCGCTCGACGAGGCCGAGCAGCGGATGACGGAGGCCCTCCGGACGCACGTGGAGGTCGGCAATCGCCGGTCCGAGGCGTTCGTGCGCGGGTGCTTCGCCGATCTCGCCCGGCTCCGCGGGGATCTCGCGGGGGCCGGCAAGATCTACGCGCAGACGGTGGCCCTCGCCCAGGACATCGGCGAGCTCCACCTGCACGGGCAGCTCCTCGTGCGGTGGGGGAGGCTCGAGGCCGAGCGGGGCGCGCTCTCCGAGGCCGATGCGCACTTCCAGCAGGCCTTCACCCTGCTCCAGCCGCTGGGGGATCCCAACCTCCTCGCGATGGTCGTCGCCCTGCAGGGCTCGGCGCGGCTCGCCGCCGGCGACGCCGAGGGGGCGGGGGCGCTCCTCGAGGTCGCAGACGGGCTGCGGCCCGAGCCGGGCACCGACGGGGCGCGCTCGTGCGAGGAGCTCCGCGCGGCGCTGCAGCGCGAGTCGGCCGCCGATCCGCGGTGATCGGGCGGCTCACGGCGCGAGGAGCGCCCGGATCCTCGCCCGACTCCGCGGATCGCCCTCCGGATGAGCCCACAGCGCGCCCAGCGCCGCCCGCGCCGTCGCGTCGTCCGGGCGCTCCGCCAGGGCGTCCACCGTGACCTGCAGGTTGGCGCCATGGATCTCGCCCGCCTCCGCCAGATCGCGCACCACCGCGCGGCCCTCCACGCCCAGTCCTCGCTCCGCCAGCCGCGACACCGCCGCCCGCTGCACCACCCCCGCCCGATCCGCGAGGCCCCGGCGGTACGCCGCCTCCACCGCCGGGCCCGCCTGGTGGCGTAGCGCGTGGAGCGCCGTCGGGTCGTCGCTCGGCGCCGGGCTTGCCCCCTCGTCGGGTGCCGCGCCGCAGCCGGCCCCGATCCAGACCCACATCCACCGTCCGTGCATGGCTGCTCCCTCGGCCCGGCCTCTCGGATCCGGGGGGTGCGCAGAACGCTCGCGTCCACTTCACCGTGGATGGGTCATCTTCGTTCGCTGAGGGCGCGCTCCGGCAGCCGCAGCCAGGCGTAGGCGCGGCGCCACGCCGCCTGCCCACCCGACTCGAGCACGGCTCCGTGAGCCATCACGATGCGGTCGAAGGGCCAGTCGGCGATGGCCCCGATCTCGCGTCGGGCGAGCGACCGCTTCATGCCGACCCACTCGAGCGCGGTGGTGCAGCACCCAGGGTACCCGCCGATCACGGCCATGGCTGCGCGGGTGAGCCACGGAGCGGTGGGGGGGACGTGGAACACGAGGTCGGCGACGATCAGCGTGCCCGAGGGGCGGTGGAGCAGGGCCACCTCGTTGGTGATCGGGAAGCTGCGCAGGGGCAGCCAGGCGACCTCGTCCCCGAACGGGGTGGGGCCGGGCTCTGCGATGCCGGAGAGGGTCAGGTCGGGCCGCTTGTCGGGCAGGCCGGGCGCGCCCCACGCCTCGAGGCCGCGGTCGATCCAGGGCTTTGCGTACAGGTGGTGCAGCTTGCTCGGTGCGAAGACCCACCGGGGAGTGCCGAGGGGCTCGAGGAGCGCGGGGTCGAGGGGCACGGGCGAGTGCAGCAGCAGGCCGCCCTCGAGCTGCAGCACGGTCATCCGGGTGCCGAGCTCGACGCCGAAGAAGCGCAGCGGCACGTCGGCCACGTGCACGCCGGGAGCGATCGGACGGAGCATGGAGGCCTCCCGTTGCGAAACTAGCGCTGTGCCGGACGCGCGGCCGGGCCGACAAGGACTCAGGTCTCGAGGTGTCGATGCGTCCGTCTGCGGTCCCTGGGCTTGGTCTGCGATCCGTGGGGATCGGGCTGTTGCTCGGTGTCGCGGCCTGCTCGAGGGCTCCCGAGGCGGTCGAGGTCGAGCCGCCCCCGGAGCGCCCGCTCGATGCCGGGCGCGTCGGGCTCAAGCGCCTGACCAACCTCGAGTACGATCACCGTGCGCGATCTGCTCTTCACGGAGCTGCGGCCGTCGGCCAGCTTTCCCCCCGACGAGCTCGCCCACGGCTGGGATCACATGGCCGACGCGCAGACCGTCTCGCCGCTGCACCTCGAGCTGTACCTGCAGGCCGCGCAGGAGCTGGTGACCGCCGAGCTCTCGCAGGCCACGTCGCTGTGGGCGTTCGAGGCCGAGCGCGACCTCGTCGCGACCACCGGCACGGCGGCCGGCGACGTGTACAACCTGTGGTCCAACGGCTCGCTCGAGACAGCGGTGAGCATCCCTACCGACGGGACCTACACGCTGCGGGCGTCGATGGCGGCCACGCAGGCGGGCCCCGACCTCGCCCGTGCCGCGTTCCTGGTCGACGGGCAGGCGGTGGGCGAGGTCGACGTCCCCGGGGAGCGGGCGTACGCCGAGTTCACGGCCGATGCGGAGCTGTCCGCGGGCGACCACACGATCGGGGTGGCGTTCCTCAACGACTACTTCGAGCCGGGCGTGGCCGACCGGAACCTGCTGGTGGACTGGCTCGAGCTCGAGGGCGAGGCTCCCCGCACCGAGGCGATGGCGCGCTACCTCGTCTGCGAGCCCGAGGGCGAGGCCGATGTCGCGTGTGCGACCACCATCGTGGAGGGCTTCGCGGCGCGCGCGTGGCGTCGCCCGCTCGACGCGGAGGGTCGGCAGTGGCTCGGTGACCTGCTCGGCTCCGCGCTCGACGGCGGCGCGACGTGGGCGGAGGCGGTGGAGACGGTGCTCACGGCCACGCTGGTCTCGCCCCGGTTCCTCTTCCGCCTGGAGCCCGCCCCCGACTCCGACCCCGACCTCGACCTGGACGGGTCGCCGCTCGATGGCTACGCGCTCGCGAGCCGCCTGTCGTACTTCCTGTGGCGCTCGATGCCCGACGAGGGGCTGTTCGACCTCGCCGCCTCGGGTGCGCTGACCGACGACGACACGCTGCGCGCCCAGGTCCGCCGCATGCTCGCGGATCCGCGGGCGGAGACGCTCGTCACCGAGTACGCCGGGCAGTGGCTGGGGATCCGGGCGATCGCCGACGTCGAGCCCGACTACGCGCTCTTCCCCGACTTCGACGAGCCCCTGCGCGACGCGATGCGCGGGGAGATGGAGCGGTTCGCGGCCGACCTCCTGCTCGAGGCCGACCGGAGCATGCTCGAGCTCCTCACCTCCGACGTGAGCTACGTGAACGCGCGGCTCGCGAGGCACTACGGGCTGTCCGAGCCTGGCGGGGACGCCTTCGTGCCGGTGACGGTGTCCGATCCGCCCCGCACCGGGCTGCTCGGCAAGGCGGGCCTGCTCACGGCGCTGTCGTACCCCAAGCGCACGTCCCCCGTGAAGCGGGGCCAGTGGGTGATGACCAACCTCCTCTGCGAGGCCCCGCCGCC
>CAYMSU010000529.1:0-4127 GCA_964393165.1 uncultured Enterobacteriaceae bacterium | reverse complement strand
GACGGCGAGGGCGAGCCCCGGGGCCGCATCGCGAGCGGCGACAGCGTGCTGTTCTTCAACTTCCGCGGCGACCGCGCGATCGAGATCAGCCGCGCGTTCGAGGAAGCCGGGCTCGACACCTTCGACCGCGGCGAGCGCCCGCAGGTCTTCTACGCGGGCATGATGCAGTACGACGGGGATCTGCAGGTCCCGAAGCACTACCTCGTGCAGCCGCCGCAGATCGACCAGACCGTCGGGCAGCTGCTCGCCGCCGCCGGCCGCCGCACGTTCGCGTGCGCCGAGACGCAGAAGTTCGGGCACGTGACCTACTTCTTCAACGGCAACCGGTCGGGCCGCATCGACGAGGCGCTCGAGACCTACGTGGAGGTGCCGTCCGACACGCTGCCCTTCGAGGAGCGGCCCTGGATGAAGGCCGCCGAGGTGACCGACGCGGTGGTCGACGCGATCCGCTCCGGCGACTACGACCTCGTGCGTCTGAACTACGCGAACGGCGACATGGTGGGGCACACCGGCCAGTACGAGGCCGCCCGCCTCGCGGTGGAGGTGGTGGACCACCAGATCGGGCGCCTGTGGGAGGCCACCCGGAAGGCTGGCGGGATCCTGCTGGTCACCGCCGATCACGGCAATGCCGACGACATGTACATGCGCGACAAGGCGGGGGCGGTGGTCCGCGAAGACGGGGTGCCGGTCACCCGCACGAGCCACTCGCTCGCCCCGGTGCCGTTCCTGATCTGCCAGGAGGGCGCCTCGCACGAGCTCCGGCGCTCCGATCCGCCGCCCTCGATCGCCGCGATCGGCGCCACCGTGCTCGAGCTGCTCGGGGTGGAGCCGCCCGGCGACTACCTGCCGGGGCTCGTGGTGCGCTGAGTCGGGAGGTCGGCGGTCTCCTCCTGGGGCAGCGGCTCCCCGCAGTGGGCGCAGTACCGGGCCTCGTGGCTGTGCGCGACCGCGCAGGCGGGGCACTCCACGTCGGTCCCGCACATGGGGTGCACGTCCACGGTGGCGAGCTCCCGCCAGGTCGGGTGCCGCGACGGTCCGGTGGCCGGGGCGCCGCACGCCGGGCAGTGCGCGTGGGTGCCGTCGAGCAGCCCCTCCTCGCTGCACTGCGAGCAGTCCCACAGCTCCTCGAGCTGCGGGCCGGGGGGCTCCACCGCCACCCCGTCGGACTTGAACTGCAGCCCGTAGCGAACCAGCGTGGGGCTCATCAGCCTGCGGTAGCGCACGTCGCAGACCCAGACCCCGGTGCCCTGGAGCCCTGGCAGCGGCACCTGCACCCGCATGGTGGTGCTCTGGGCGAGCCGCGGCTCGGCCACCCGCGTGAACGCGAGCCCGACCCCGCCCGCGCTACCGTCGATCATCCGCCCCACCAGGCGCTGGGCCGACGGGGGCGCGTCGGGCAGGGTCACCGGGACGATCACGCGCGCGCTCGGATCCGGAGGCGCCCGCAGCCACCGCCGATTCTCGACGTGCGGGTCGATGACCGCGCCCTTGACCCGCTCGTGGAGCTGCGTGGGGTGGACGAGCTCGAACTCGCACTCGAGGGCTTCCTCTCGCCGCCGGTCCACGCGCACCAGTCGCGCCTCGTCGCGCACGGCCTCGGCCATGCCCGGCTGCGCGATCCCGAGCTGCGTGGTCTCCCCGATCGGCAGGTGGACCGGCCCATCGTCGTGGGGGAAGTGCACGTGGATCCGATCGCACCGGCCGGGCACGAGCCGGCCTGACCACCCCTGGTCGCCGTGCTGGATGCGAACCCAGATCGTCGATCGTCCCATGCCGGGGCCCCTCGGACCGGGCTCGGCGAACGTGGGTTACTGCTCGGTTTCGCCGGGTGGCGTTTACAGCCCACACAGTCTGCACACTGTCCCTGGCAGAAAACGTCGCCACCGACGCCCGCGGCCCCGCCCGCCTCGGTGGCCCCCGTCCGCACCTTGGAGGCGCCGTGATTGGCGTACTTTGGTGGTCCGTCGCCCACGCGGGGCCGTCGGCCATCGCCACTGGCAGCATGACCCTGGTCTCCGGACCCTCCGCGGGATCCGCGGAGGCCCCCACCCTCACCGACGTGGTCGACACGCGGGGGTTCTGGAACCCGCGGCTGCGGGCGGGGCTGTCGGTGTTCGCCACCGCGCCAGTGACCAAGAAGACGATGGTGGGCGCGTCGTGGGGATTCTGGCGAGACCATCGGTTTTGTGACACCTGCACCGCAGGCGCGGGACCGGGCTGGGCGGGGCCGGAGCTGCTCGGAAGCACCGACCTGACGCTCATGCTCGGCACCGTCACGAAGGTGGGGAAGGGGGCGATCCGCTGGGCGGCCCTGGCCACGTTGCCGGCCTCCCGCGATGCCTTTGTGTGCAACCCTCTGTACGGGGCGCCGGGGGCCTCGATCGCGTGGCTGCAGCCGATCGCGGGCTCGTTCCTGCAGACCCAGGTGCGGGCCAGCCGGCCCTTCCACGCGTTCTCGGCCGCCCCCGTGGGCCGCTGTTCGCCGGGGCTGCGCGGCGAGACCGAGGTCGACACCCTGACCGGCGCCGTCGAGCCCACCCCCTGGGACGGCGCGCGCACCGTGGGGGCGAACCCCACGTTCTCGGGCAGCGTGTCGGCGGCGTGGTTCGACGCGCACAACGTCTGGGACGGCGCCCCCGACTGGCTCACCACGCAGCTCACGCTCGGGCTGAACGTCCAGCGCAACCGAGTGGACCCCGAGACCGAGGTCGACACCCTGACGGGCCCGGCGTCCGCGGACCGATCCCGGCGCCCGCTGCTCGGCAGTGTGCCCTGGTCGCTCGGGATCGGGGTGCACGCCTCGAAGCGCCTCGACGTGCTCTTCAGCGCCTCGAACCAGCTGCCCACCTGGCTGGCGGATCCCGGGGGCACGCTCCGCGCCCTCCCCGCCCGCACCGCGGTGACCTTGCAGGCCCGCCAGAGCTTCGGCGGGCGGCGGCCCGAGGACCTCTAGCCCACCGATCCAGTCCACTTTCGGTCCATTTTCGCTCGGGTGGCCCCGAGGGTTTCGTGAACGGGAGAACCGATGAGACTCGCAGTCCTGGCGGGCCTGCTGGCGCTCTGTGCGTGCAGCCCCCGCACCGTGAACACCGTGCAGCCCGGGGCGATCCGAAAGGACGCGCTCGACGGGGAGTGGTTCTGGCGGCGCACGGTCGCCGAGGTCCCCTTCGGCACCGCGGCCACCTTCGCAGGCGCGTCGGATGCGCTCGAGCGGATCCGCTGGCGCGTCGAGGAAGACCACCTGCTCGGCTACCGGAGCTACCCGAACGTCGACGACGCCGGCCCGAGCGGCTTCGAGGACGAGGGCTACTACGGCTCGCCGCTGCTCGTGTTCCCCATCGAGCGGCACTTCGACATCCGCCGTGGGTACGACCCGGGCACCGGCGAGGAGTCGAACGTCATCGTCGAGAACGTGGAGAACCCCTGGTACGAGCGCGAGTACTTCCGGGTCGACTGGTCGCGGAACCTCGCCGACGTGCAGTGGTCGATCGCCGGGCTCGACGCCTCGATCCTCGGCTGGTCCACCGGCGACGACCGCAGCGCGCTCGCCCCGCAGTTCGACGACTCCGACGCCGACGGGGTCATCGACTCGCTGCTGGTGGAGCAGCAGGTGCTGCTGGCCCCGTCCACGCGGTCGCTCCCGGGGTTCGGCGACGTGCCCGTCTGCCTGTTCTACGGCCAGGCGCAGCACGACTGCGCGGCGACCGAGGTCTCGGTGGTCCAGTCGTTCCTGCGGACCGATCTGCGGCCGGCCCACGCGGGGCTCGCCTACGACGACCGCCACATGGAGACGTTCGGCTACTTCTCGACCGAGCGACTCGCCTACGACCGCGCCTACGGCATCGTCGAGCCCAACCGCACGCGGTGGGCCAACCGCCACCCGCTGTTCGTCTCCGACTTCGAGACCGACGACGCGGGGCGCGTGCTGTGCAAGGTGCGCCGGCAGACCGCCCCCTGCGAGACGTTCGACGAGGCGGACGCGCCCACCCCGGTCGCCAGGCCCTTCGCGGGGCGCGAGGTGCGGCCGATCGTCTACCACGCAGGGCCCGACTTCCCGCCGGAGCTGGTCGGGACCATGCAGGAGGTCGCCGAGGCCTGGAACCACGCGGATCGTCTCGTACCATTCG
>CAYMSU010000528.1:0-4152 GCA_964393165.1 uncultured Enterobacteriaceae bacterium | reverse complement strand
CTTCCGTTCATGTTCACTCACGCGGCGCCTGAATGCATCAAGCACTCGCCCGCCTCACGGCACCTCCGCTGCATCCACCGCTTCGGCAGCCTCCGGCACTAGGCGCTCCAGCACGGTCGCGCCGAAGTCCACCGAGCCCTCGACCAGGATGATGGCCCCGTACCGGCGCTCTTCATCGAGCCAGGGCGTGGTCCCCCAGATCCCCGCGTCGCTCGCCATTCCAGGCACATCACGGTCGAGCCACCAGCCGAGACCATAGCCTTCGTAGCCGTAATCGACCGGGCCTAGGCTCGCGGTCCCTCCCCATGTGGCGATCCGATCCTCTCGCATGCGCGCCGCCGTGGTCTCTTCCAGCACCCGACCGCCGGGGCACATGCCACCGCGCAGGTGCATCAGGAGCAACCGGCCGTAGTCGCTGGCGGTGATGTACGCGCCCCCCTCGATGTTCGGGTTGTCGCTCGGCTCGAGCGGCAGGCCGTCGGCTGGGTACGACAAGCTCCGACCCGAGACCACCTCCGTCACGAAGCCGGCGTAGGGGTTGCCGTATTCTAGGCCCTCCAGCTCGCAGGGCTGGACGTAGATCTCATCGACGAGCGTGTTCCATGGGGTGCCCGACACGTGCTCCGCGATGGCGCCGGCGAGCTGCCAGGGCGCCCCGCCGTAGCGGTACTCGGTGTCGGGCTCGACGGTGACAAGGGCGTCGTTCGCCGAGTAGATCTCCCTGCCGCAGTCGTCCAGGGTCGTGCTATCGGAAAACATGCACAGGTACGGGGGGAACGCCGGGTTGTCGAGAAGGCCCGACATCCCGCTGCTGTTGGACAGCAACTGGGCCACCGTGGGGTTGGGATCTCGATCCCCCCAGCCGTCGAGGGCGTCGCGGATCGGTGCGTCGAGATCGACCAGCCCCTGATCGGCAAGATGGGCCAGCACCCCGGCCGACACCACCTTGCTCGCTGACGCGATGTAGGACCGACGGTCAAGCGCCCAGGCGCCGTAGGCGCGCTCGTGAACCATCCCAAGATCACGGTGCACGACGGCGACCGTCGCGCCTTCCAGCCCGGCCTCGTCGAGCGCGGCCTCGACCTCTGCGTCGAAGGCCGCAAAGTCGAACTCGGGTGCGGTCTCCTCAGCCGAGTCGGTCGCCGCAGTGTCCGTCCCGTCCTCCGGATCCTGGACCGCGCACCCCATCCATACGCTCGAGGCGAGGATCCCCACCCAGTACCAGGTGGGAGCGCGGTAGGCGCGCGGTTGTGGTGGACGGCCCTCGGGATGGTGGCGGGTCCCATCGTACGGGTCGCACGAGCGGGAAGCGGGGACGAGGCGAGTCATGGGCAATCCGTTTCTTCGTCGAGCTTACCCGAGAGATGTGGAGAAAACTATAGCAGCTGGCCACAGCACGGGTCACGCTACCCGTGAAGGGAACGCCTGGGCCCTCGAAGCCCTGGCCGTTCCGCGTCACCAGCTTCAGGATCTGGTGCGGGAGGGACGCGCGCATCGCGTTAGGCCTCGCCTGCCGAGGAGACGCCATGCGCCGGTTTCAACGCTGCATCCTGCTCATGGCCGTCGCCTGTGCCGCCGATGATCGGGACGTGCCGTTCGAGGTGCCGGCCGTCCCCGACTGCGCCGTCACGTTCCGCGGCGACCCGGCCGATCCGGAGCCCACCGCGTGGCCCGACGACCACCTGCTGGTGCCCGACGCTGCGAGTCCCTGGGGCTGGCGTCTCGACTTCGACACCACCGTGGCCCCGTGGTCTGCCGACATCCCGGGCCCGGTGGCGCCCTTGGTCACCGCGGTCGACGGCCGGTCTGGCTTTGGGCGCCTCGGGGCTGCGTGGATGCGGTTCACCGGCGAGCTGCCGTGGACGGAGGAGGCGCTCAACAGCCCCGACGGCCCCGTGCACTGGCTGGACGTCGAGCGCGGCGAAGAGGTCCCGGTCGAGGTGTTCGTCGACGTCGAGCTCGATGGCCGACACCAGCTCCGCGTGCAGCCGCTGAGGCCCTTGCGACCCGGCGCTGCCCACGTCGTGGTGCTCGAGGCCGACGCCTCGGGCGGCTCGGACGTCTCCTGCATGAGCCCCGGCGCCCCCCTGTGGAATGACCTGGGGCCGGCACGGTCGACGGCACGCCCATCGACTGGGCGACGGCTCTCGACGCCGGCGGTTGGCGACCCGAGGACATCGGCGCCGGCGTGCACCTCACCACCCACGAGGACACAGCCGTCATCGACGAGATCGCCGCCTCCCTAGACGACGTCGCGCCTCGCGTGGTCTCCAAGTCCTGCGAAGACTGGGTCAACTTCCACCGCTACCTGGGTGTGCCCGTCCTGATGGCCTTTCACGCAGGCAGCCAGGCGCGCGAGTTCTCCGAACGCTCCGACGAGGAGATGAGCGGACTGGCGATGCAGGCGCTGCGCGCGGGGTACCCGGCGGGCTGACAACGACGGCCGATCGCCGGATCGCCTCCGTGGCGTGAACGGCGGTCGCTCGACAGGAGCGCACCGGTGTCCGCGCTACCCGGCCTCCTCCCGACACGCCGCCAGCTCCGGCCCCTCCACCTCCAGCTCCACGAGCGTGCCGTCCGCCTGCGGGTAGAACCACACGCCGAAGAAGCCGGGGGCCAGGGGGTCGCCGGGCAGCATGGGGGGGAGCTTGTCGCTGCGGGCCAGCTCCTCGCCGGTGGCGGCGTCGCGCCACACCACCCACTCGTCGTAGGTGTTGGCCGAACCGAGGACGGCCTCCAGCAGCCCCTCGGTCTCGGTCGACACGAAGACCCGGGCATCGGGCGGCCCCACCAGGGAGGTGTGGTTCAGCGTGGTCTGGTCGACGACCCAGCACATCTCGAGCCGCTCTCCGTCCACGATCTCCACGCAGCCCACCTGCCCACGCGCGGTGTCCATCGGGTAGATCCGGTCGTTGTCCGGGTCGACCGTCAATGCAGATGGGACCGCGCTCAGCGGCAGGTCGCCCGGACCGAAGGGGTCGATCGTCAGCTGCACGGACGCATCGGCCTGGGAGATGGCCAGCACCGACAGCGGCGCCGTGGCGAAGTTGGCGTTGGTCTGGAAGACGACCCAGTCCTTGAGGATGACGGGCGCCGACGCCGGGCTCTGGCCGGGCTTGAGGTAGTCGACCACCTCCCACGTCTCGTCGCGGGTGAGCTTGCCGGCGTCGTCGACGGTGAAGCGGAAGATCGTGACGTCGCCGGGCACGTAGACGTACTGCTGCCCCTCGAACACCACCGAGGTCAGCCGACCGCCCGCGCTCTCGTCGAGCTCGATGCTGTCCAGGATGGTCATGGCCTCGGGGTCGATGACGTGCACGATGGACGGCGGCAGCGGCGTCTCGTCCGTCACGCAGTCCTGCAGCGCATCCACGCCCTGCAGCTCGCACCCATCCGGCCGCCCGAAGGACTTGGTGACGAGGAGCCCGGACGCCAGCACCGTGAACCCGTTGAAGTTGGTGTCGGCGGGGTCGAGGCCCGTGGGAACGGGCAGCTCGATCTCGGTCTTGATGGACCCGTCCTCCGGATCCAGACGCGCCAGGCGCGCGCCGTAGATCGCGTACAGGTCGCCGTTGCCGTGGGCCGTCACGAGTCCGGGCCACAGGAACTCGCCGAGGGCCTTGGTGTCACGCAGGTCGGTGCGCCAGACCACCTCGCGGGTCACCGCGTCGAGCTTGGCCACGAACGGCCCCAGGGCGGTCTCGCGCTCCCCCTGGGTCCCGCCGAACACGAAGACCTCGTCCCGGTCGCGGGTGACGATGTTGTAGGGCGACTCGTGCACGCCCTCGTAGCTCCGCGCGGTTACCCGGTTGGCGGTCGGGTCGGTCATGGAGCCGCCGAAGTCGGCGACGTAGGTGTGGGTCCGCGCCGAGTCCGCGTGCTCGAACGGGGTCACCGTGTCGTACAGACCCGTCGACGTGGGGCCCGGCTCGAGCGCACTCGACGCGGGGTACGCCTCGGCGAGGCAGGCATCCTCTGCGTCGCTGCACGCGGCGAGGGTGGTCAGGGCCGAGGCGAACAGGGCGGTGCGGCGGTACATGCATGCCTCCAGGGTGGCCCTGTCGTCGTACGCGAGGAATGTTGAGCCCCGATGGACGCCGCGCCAAGCCCGGGAGGGGACGCCACCATGGCCCTCATCAACGGCGACGAGAG
>CAYMSU010000527.1:0-4162 GCA_964393165.1 uncultured Enterobacteriaceae bacterium | reverse complement strand
GGACATCGGCCCCCTCATGGGCGTCGCCGCGAAGACCATGGGCCAGCGCCTGTGGCGCGCCAAGAAGAAGATCCGGGATGCCCGGATCCCGTTCTCGGTGCCCGAGGGGCCGGAGCTGTCGGCGCGCATCGGCTCGGTGCTCGACGCCGTCTACGGGCTGTACAGCGCGGGGTGGTCGCACACCGGCCACGCGACCTGGGCGACCGAGGCGAGCTGGCTCGCGGAGGTCGTCGTGGAGGTCCTCCCCGAGGAGCCCGAGGCCCTCGGGCTCCTCGCCCTGCTGCAGTACCTCGAGGCTCGGCGTGCCGCCGGACGCAGCCCCGATGGCGCCTACGTGCCCTTGGCCGACCAGGATCCGGACAGCTGGGACGCAGACCGCCTCGCGCGGGCGGACGAGGCGCTGACGCGGGCCCAGTCGGCGCGGGTGCTCGGGCCCTTCCAGCTCGAGGCCGCGATCCAGTCGGCCCTGGTCCACGGCCGCCGCCGCGGCCACGTCGATCACGCCGCCATCCTGGCGCTCTACGAGGGCCTCGTGCACCTGGCGCCCACCCTGGGGGTGCGGGTCGGCCACGCGGCGGCCCTCGCGGAGGTGGCGGGCCCCTCCGCCGGGCTCGAGGCCCTGGCCGCGATCGGCGGCGCCGAGGGGTTCCAGCCCTGGTGGGCGGTGCGGGCCTCGCTGCTCGCGCAGGCGGGCGACCGCCAGGCCGACGAGGCCTTCGAGCGGGCCGTGGCACTGACCGACGACGCCGCCGTGCGCGCGTTCCTCGAGGCCCGTCGCCGGGCCCACGGTCAGAACATCACGGTGTAGCCGACCTGGGCGTCGAAGGTGTTCGCGAAGTCGATGACCGCCTGGCCCGTCGCGGGCTCCACGTCCGCCTCGAGGCCAGCCCCGGCGACGCCGAGAAGCCGAGGGAGCCCCCGAGCTCGGCGACCCCCTGGGAGGCGTAGGCGACCCCGCTGCCCACGCCCGCGTAGGCCTTGGCCCGCTGGGGCGCCGCGACGTCGGGCGCAGGGGCGTCCGGCTTTCGGTCCGGATCGAGCGACTCGCCCACCCCTCCCCCGTCGTCGTCCGCGCTTGCCGCAGCGGTGGAAGGAAGGCCGCAGACCACCATGAGAGACCAGAACATGAGCACTCCTCGTGTGACCTTCGGGTGTAGGGCGCGGCCGCGCGAAACAAAACGTGCCGGCACCGCTTCCCCTGCACCGATCGGTGGCCCCTGCGGTCGGGCCGAGCGAGCGCCGCGGTAGTCTGTCGGGCCATCGGAGGATCATTGTCCGCCCCTGATCATCTCGCGCCCGAAGATCTCGACGTCCATGCCTTCTGGCACCTCCTCGAGGCCGCGTCCGACGGCGTGTACCGCTGGAACGCGGAGACCGACACCGTGGCGTGGTCACCCCAGCTGCACGGCGTGCTCGGGCCCGTCGCCGAGGGGCGCTCCCGGCTGGCCGACGTGCAGATGCTGATCCATCCCGACGACCGCGCCGAGCACGACCGCGTCCTCCTCGCGTCTCGCCAGGCCGGCGAGGTCCACCAGATCGAGATGCGCCTTCGGCGAGCCGACGGCGCCTGGCGGTGGTTCGAGGTCTACGGAGCGTGGCTCCCCGCCGAGGGCCCGCCCACCACGCTGATCGGCTACGTCCGGGACGTCCACGAGCGCGCCGCCGCGCGAGTGGCCCTCGAGCGCAGCGAGGCCCGGTTTCGCACGTTCTTCGACCTGTGCCCGGCCGCCGTCTACCTCAAGGACCGCGAGTCGCGGCACCTCTACGGCAACGCGAAGGCCGCCCACTACGTAGGGGTTTCGGTCGACGCGCTCATCGGCGGGGCCATGCAGGATCTCTTCGACGAGGCGACCGCAGCCAAGCTGCGTCGGGTCGACCAGGCGGTGCTGCAGACCGGCGAGCCGCAGACGTGGACCGGCGAGGTCACCACCCGCAGCGGCGAGAAGCGGGTACTCCACGACGTCAAGTTCCCGGTCGCGGATCTGCGGACCGGGGAGCGGCTCATCGGCGGGTTCGGCGTCGACATTACCGAGGAGCGGCGCAGCCAGGAGCAGCTCCGCGCCATGCAGCGCCTCGAGTCGCTCGGCCTGATCGCGGGCGGGATCGCCCACGACTTCAACAACCTCCTCGCCGCAATCCAGGGCTACGCGGAGCTCGCTCGCCAGCCCCCGCCCGCCCGCGCCGCCGACGCGCTCGACGAGCTGACCACCACCGTCGCCCACGCGTCGCAGCTGTGCAGCCAGCTCCTGGCCTACGCCGGGCACCGGGTGGGGGCCGCGCGGTCGGTCGACGTGCGCGAGCTGGTGGCGTCGAGCCGCAGCCTCCTCGAGATGAGCATCCGGGGCCGAGGCCGCCTTCGCCTCGCGCTCGACGGTCCCGCGCGGGTCGCGATCGAGCCCTCCCAGGTGCAGCAGGTGGTCCTCAACCTCGTCCTCAACGCGAGCCAGGCCTCCTCGGGGGGCGAGATCGTCGTCGAGTCCGCGCTCGAGGCCGAGCCGCCAGCGCTCGAGGGCCACGTCCAATCCTGGCTCGACGAGGCCGCCGCGGCGCGCGGCCTGGTTCGGCTGTCAGTGTCGGACGCCGGGGAGGGCATGTCCGAGGACGTGCTCCACAAGGTCTTCGAGCCGTTCTTCACGACCCGCGAGGACGGCCACGGCCTCGGTCTGGCCGCCGTTCACGGGATCGTGCGGGCGGCCGGGGGCGCGCTGGCCGTGCGCTCCACGCCTGGTCAGGGCACCCGGTTCGACGTCTACTTCCCGACGGCCGAGGCGATCCCACCGCGCGCGCGGCCGGCCGCCCCCAGGCCCTCCACCCCGCCCACGACCGCGCCATGGCACGGGCGCGCGCTGGTGGTCGACGACCAGCCCCGCGTGGCGACCGTGGCCTGCCGCCTGCTCGAGCAGACGGGCCTCACGGTGGAGGTCGCCCACTCGGGACCGAGCGCGCTGGCGAGCTGGGAGGCCCACGCGAGCTTCGACGTGACCATCGTGGACGTGACGATGCCGGGCATGGGCGGCGCCGAGCTGCTGCAGGAGCTCCGGCGCCGCGCGCCGTCTGCCCGGGTGGTGCTGTGCTCGGGCTTCGCCGTCGACGACGTCGAGCACCTGCTCGATGCGCGCACCACGTTCCTGCGCAAGCCGTTCTCGCGGGCCGAGCTGCTCGAGGCCGTGGGCCGCGTCATGGGCTGGCCGGTCGCCCCGGACTGAGCCGCAGCCGTGGGCGCGTGGAGGTTACCGGGCCTGGCTCCGCTCCGAGGTGACGCGTGCGCCCTGACGTCGTCTTCCAGACCCTCGCCCGGGACCTCGGGTTCGTCCTCTACGACGTGCTCGAGGTCGACGCCCTGTTCGCGCGGCCCCGCTTCGCGGCCCACGCCCGCGAGGATGTCGACGCCCTGATCGACGCCGCCATCCAGCTCGCGGCCGGGGTCTTCGCCCCCTGCGCGGCCGAGCTCGACGCCCGCGAGCCTCAGCTCGCCGACGGGCGGGTCGTGCTGCCGGACAGCCTGCGCCAGGCCGTCGCCGCCTACGTCGAGGGCGGCTACCTCGCGGCGCCGTTCCCCGAGGCCGAGGGCGGCCTGGGGCTGCCCTACGTGGTGGCGCAGGCCATGGGCGCGCCGTTCTCCGCCGCCAACCCCGGGGCGGTCGCCTACCCGCTGCTGACCGCCGCGGCCGCGAACCTGCTGCGCGTCTTCGGCTCCGACGAGGACAAGGCCCGGTACCTCGCCCCGATGCTCGAGGGCCGCTTCTTCGGCACGATGGTGCTGTCCGAGCCCGAGGCCGGCTCCTCCCTCGCCGACCTGCGCACGCGCGCGATCCCCCAGGAAGACGGGACCTACCACCTGGTCGGCGACAAGATGTGGATCTCCGCAGGGGAGCACGACCTCGCCGAGAACATCGTGCACCTCGTGCTCGCCCGCATCGAGGGGGCGCCCGCGGGCACCCGGGGGATCAGCCTGTTCGTGGTCCCCCGCCACCACGTGGCCGACGACGGCGCGCTCGGCCCCCGCAACGGGATCACGCTGACCGGCCTCAACCACAAGATGGGCTACCGCGGCACCGTCAACACCGCGCTCGTATCATGAAAATCGTTTAAAATAGTTTGTTCCATTCATGTATTTTTTAAAAGAAATTGTTATTTAAAGGTTTTTATTGGAAAGATTTAT
>CAYMSU010000526.1:0-4172 GCA_964393165.1 uncultured Enterobacteriaceae bacterium | reverse complement strand
CGTGATCGGTCGCGTGCTCGAGGACCTCAAGCCCCGCGGCAGGGTCTCCCGGGGCTTCCTCGGGGTGGCCCCGCAGACCCTCACCGAGGACCTGCGCAAGGCGCTCGAGGTCAAGGCCGAGGAGGGCGTCGTGGTCGCCAACGTCTTCGAGGACACGCCGGCCTCGCGTGCGGGGCTCCGCACGGGCGACGTCATCACCGCGGTCGACGGGGAGCCGATCGTCGACGACGACGCGCTCATCGCGAGCATCGGCAGCAAGCGGCCCGACGAGAAGGTCAAGCTCACGATCGAGCGAAACCGGCGCACCCTGTCGTTCTCAGTCACCCTCGAGGAGCGGCCCGACGCCCCGCTGCGCGACGCCGATCCGGAGGACGAGGAGGTCCCGGGCGCGGGCGAGGACGACGGGGAGGAGCCCGACGAGCTGCTCACCCAGCTCGGGCTCCGCCTCGGGGAGCTGCCCAGGGAGATCGCCGACGGCCTCGGGGTTCGCAAGGGGGTCCTCGTCGAGGCGATCCGCCCCGAGTCCCCGGCCGATGGCCGCCTGCTGCCGGGGGACGTCATCCTCGAGGTCGATCGGAAGGCGGTCGACAGCGTCGACAAGGTGCGCAGGGTGCTCTCCCGCGCCGACGATCCGGCCTACCTGCTGATCCTGCGCAACGAGGCCCAGCAGTTCGTGGCGCTGCCGACCGGGTAGGTCCGCGAGCGAACGAGATATGGCGGGCCCTCTGTCTTGTGAGGTCCGCATGTTCGACGACTACTTGATCCTCGGCGGAGCTGGGCTCGTGGGCCTGCAGGTGTGCCGCCGTGTGGTGACCGATCTGCGCGCCAAGCGCGTGGTGGTCGCCTCGCTCCTCCGCGCCGAGGCGGAGACCGCCGTGCAGCGCCTCACCGACGAGTACGGCGACGGCGCTCGGTTCGAGCCCGCCTGGGGCAACCTGTTCGTGCCCACCGACCTGGCCCACGCGCACCGCCGCGACGTGCTGTCCGACGCGGCGACCCGCCGCCGCATGCTCGAGTGGCTCTACGGCGACTTCGACGCCGCCTACGTGCAGAACCACCTGGTCAAGCTCATCGAGACCCACCGGCCCCAGGTCATCGTCGACTGCGTGAACACCGCCACCGGGCTGTCCTACCAGAACGTCTTCGACGGGGCCGCGAAGGTCATGTCGTGGATGCGGCAGGACGCCACCGGCACCACGTTCGACGCCAGCGGCACCGAGGACCTCGAGCACTTCCTGCTGTCGCAGTCGGTGCCCCAGCTGATCCGGCACGTGCGCTTCGTGCACCGGGCCACGACCGAGCACGCCGTGCGCGTCTACCTCAAGGTCGGCACCACGGGCACCGGCGGCATGGGGCTCAACATCCCCTACACCCACTCCGAGGACAAGCCCTCGAAGGTGCTTCTCGCGAAGACCGAGGCCGCCTTCGGCCACACCGGGCTGCTCTTTTTGCTGGCACGCACGCCGGATGCGCCGATTGTGAAGGAAGTGAAGCCGGCCGCGATGATCGGCTACCGCGGGGTGCGGACCATTCCTGTCATCGACAAGCACGGGAACAACCAGATCTTCGAGCCGCGCGCGATGCAGCTCGGGGGCGCCCTCGAGCTGCGCGACGCGGCCGGCGACTACGCGCCGCTGCAGCCGATGGTCCTCTCTGTGGTCGACACCGGCGAGAACGGCCTGTTCACCCGTGGCGAGTTCGCCGCGATCACCGCGCTCGGGCAGATGGAGTACATCACCCCCGAAGAGATCGCGCGGGTCGTGGCCCACGAGATCCGCGGGGCCAACACCGGGCAGGACGTGATCAGCGCCGTCGACTCGGCCGTCCTCAACCCGTCGTACAAGGCCGGCCTCGTGCGCCAGGCGGCCATGCACGACCTCGCGGTGGCCGAGGCCCAGAGCGGGCTGCCGTCGATCGCCCTCGGCCGCCTCGGGCCCCCCGAGCTGTCCAAGCTCCTCTTCGAGGCCCAGCTGCTCAAGGAGAGCTACGGCACCCTGCGCGGCGTGCTCGAGCGGCCCGACGAGGGCGGCGCCCGCACCGCCGACGAGGTCTCTTCGCAGATGGCGAGCCAGCTCGCGCGCAGCCAGGTGCGCACGCTCGCGCCGAGCATCGGCATCCCCGTGCTCGCGCCCGACGGACAGTCGATCCTCCGGGGGCCCACGATCAACGTGCCCGAGGTCACGGGCCACACCACCTCGGTCGAGCTCGCCGACGCCGCCCGGGTGGACGCGTGGGCCCGCAAGGGGTGGGTCGATCTGCGCCCCGCCAACGCCGCGGTCTGGCTCGAGCGGATCCGGGCCATGGTCGCCGCCCGCCGCGAGCTGCGCGACGAGGGCTCCGCGGCCGCCAACATCCACACCTACCTGCCCGCCACCTTCGAGATCGGGGAGGTGGTGGCCTGGATCTTCAACAACGAGATGGGAGGCCACAGAATCAAATGAGCACCGGGACCCCCGCCTACGAGCTCCTGGAGATCGCCGCGGCTGGCACCTTCGGCACCGTGTGCATCTGTCGGGACCTGGATCGGGGGACGCTCGTGGCCCTCAAGGTCCTCAAGGAGAACCACCTCAACCGCCCCCGGGTCATCGCCCGCACCCGCGACGAGGCGGCCATGCTGACCCGGATCGAGCACCCGGGGATCGTGAGGGTCAGCCACTTCGCCTACCTCGAGCGCCGGCCTGTAATCGTGATGGAGTGGGTGCGCGGGCTGTCGCTCGAGTACGTGCTGCAGCCCCGCCGCAACGGCATCCCGGTGCCCGAGGCGGTCGAGATCGTCAAGCGGGCCACGATGGCGCTCGGCGCCGCGTACCACGCGACCCCCGACGGGGGCTCGCCCATGCACATCATCCACCGCGACGTGAAGCCCTCGAACATGCTCCTGTCCGTCGACGGGGAGCTGAAGATGGTGGACTTCGGCATCGCCCGCGGCGACTTCGAGGGCAAGGAGGCCCAGACCCTGTCGATGGTCCTCGGGGCCCGGGGCTATCTCGCCCCGGAGCGGCTCGACGGCTACGACGACAAGCCGAGCTGCGACATCTTCAGCCTCGGGGTGGTGCTCTTCGAGCTCGTGACCGGCCGCCACATGGTCCTGTCGGTCCACCGCGAGTACCACGCCCAGGCCCTCGCTCGGCACCTCGGCGACGTCTGCCCGCACTTCCTGTCGAAGGCCGCGATCCACGAGCTGCGCCAGATCATCGCGGACATGTGCGCGTACGACGAGCACCTGCGCCCCGACCACGTCACCGCGGTCCAGCGCCTCGATGCGTTCCTCGACGCCTACGGCCTGCAGCCCGATCTGTTCGCCTGGGCGCGGCACGAGGTGCTCCCCCAGTTCCGGGACCGCCGCCGCATCCGGCCTATCGACCACCCGGCCTACCCTCAGCTCGCCTTCCTCGAGCGCACCGCCCGGATGGTCAAGTTCCCCGCCCCGCCCGACGTCGACCAGGAGCTCCGGTTCTTCCTCAAGCGCCCGGACTGGACGGAGCACCTCGACGAGCTCGATGTCATCCTCCTGAAGAACCCCCACTGGTCCGAGGTGCCGTTCCTGGAGCGCCTGCCGAGCGGCACCCGCTCGTGGTGGCAGTTCTGGGGTGGGCAGGACGTGCCGTCGCACGAGATCGTTGCGGTGCTGCGGATCCTCGCCCAGCGCCCGACCCGCGCCGTGCGCGAGCGTGCCCAGCACCTCCGGAGCCATCCCGACGACGAGGTCGCGCTGGAGGCGCAGGCCGTCCTGGATCGCTGCGAACGTTAAGGGGCCGTTCCTGGAAAGGAAGGGGCCATGAGACTCACCGGACGCGTGCTTCACCTCGTCGACGACGCGGAGGCCGTCCGCAGCCAGCTGGCGGGGCAGGACCTGCCCCCCGACCACGCCCACGACTACGTCTACGGGGTCAACACAGACCTGATGATCTCTGGCCGCGCGTGTACCTACGGCTACACCGGCGAGATCCTCGGCCCGTACTTCCTCGAGAACTTCCTCGACGTGGTCGAGGAGGGCGGCGTGAAGCAGGGCGGGTTCCAGGTCGTCGTCGGGGGCCACGCCTATGGCTCGGGGTCGAGCCGCGAGGTCGCGGTCGTCGCCCACCAGGGCGCCGGCATCGAGCTCGTGGTGGCCGACAGCTTCCAGCGGATCTTCCAGGAGAACATGGTCTACAGCGGCATGCCGTTCACGA
>CAYMSU010000525.1:0-4173 GCA_964393165.1 uncultured Enterobacteriaceae bacterium | reverse complement strand
GGAGGTCCCCGAGCGACCATGAGCGTCACCCCCAACCGCATCGACAACGTCTTGTACGGCCCCAGCCGCCTGACGCACGACGACCTCCACTACTTCAACGAGGGCACGCACTACCAACTCGCCGGCAAGCTGGGCGCGCACCCGGCGGTCCACCAGGGCCTCGAGGGCGCCTGCTTCGCCGTCTGGGCGCCCAACGCCCACGCCGTCTTCGTCATGGGCGACTTCAACGGCTGGAACAAGTGGTCGCACCCGCTCCGGCGACGCGAACACTCGGGCATCTGGGAAGGCTTCGTGCCCGGCGTCGGCCCGGGGACGCACTACAAGTATTTCATCGAGTCGGCCTACCACGCCTACAAGGTCGAAAAGGCCGACCCCTTCGCGTTCTTCAACGAAATCCCGCCCAAGTCCGCCTCGATCATCTGGGACCTGAATTACAAGTGGGGCGACGCGGACTGGATGGCCCGGCGCAAGGAACGCAACGACCTCGACGACCCGATCTCGATCTACGAGATGCACCTGGGCTCGTGGATGAAGCTGCCCGACCGCAATCATGAATCGCTCAGCTATCGCGAAATGGCCGACGAGCTGCCCGGCGACCTGCACCGGGGCGGCCTGCACCGGGGCGGGGGCGGCCTGCACCGGGGCCGGAGACGCCGCCGCAGCGGGAGCCGCGCGGACCGCCGGGACCTGGGCGGGCGCCGCCTGCGCCGGGGCCGGCGCTGCGGGCGTGACGGGGGCCTGCACGGGAGCCGGAGCGGCGGGTGCCGGGGCTGCTGCCGGCGCGGGCGCCGCCTGCGCCGCAGCTGCGGCCTGAGCCGCGGCTGCGGTCGCCGCTGCGGCAGTCGCGGGGGCCACGACCTCCATCTCCTCCACGACGACCGGCGGCTGCACCGCGACGCCGACCTCCTCCGTCGCGACCTGGGGTTGCGCCTGGACAACGGGCTCGGGCTCGGGCTTGGCGTCGACCGTCTCCGCAGCTTCCTCGGCCCGGTCCGCGGCGGCGAGGTCCTCGGAACGCACGGTCTCGAGCCACTCCGTGCGAACCACCCGCAGCTCGCCGCTCGACCACTCCGCCCAGGTCATCGTGTTGTCCGGCACGTCAATCTCGGCCTCGAACAGCGTCTTCCCGAACACCCCGGTCACCCGCACGTCGTGCGTGCCCGGCTCGAGGCCCACGACCTTCTGCCGCATCTTGCCGGTGAGCTTGGCTTGCTGGCCGTCAACATAGATGAGAACAGGGCCATTCACGCGGAACTCGATTTCCGAGCTCGCTTCTGCGTTCGGGGCGAGACTGAGAAGGGTCAGGAAAGGCAGCATGATTCCTCCGAAGGCCCTGCTTGACACCATAGCGTACCAACACGGACACCTGCCGTGAATCGTGGAGCGAGGACCACTTGCGTTCACTTCGACCCCACCGGCAAGGGATCGACCAAGCCGTAGCATTGCTGAGACGTGGTCTTCCCGTGGCGATCCCTACCGAGACCGTGTACGGGCTGGCCGCTGATGCCAGCGACCCGAGGGCCGTGGCGATGGTTTACGAGGTCAAAGCGAGACCTTCGTTCGATCCTATGATTGTGCATGTTGCTCCTGGGTCCCCGGCCATGGCCGTGTCACAAGTGGCTTCCCTCCACGACCTTTCGGAGAGGGCCAGAGTAGTCTTTGGCGAGCTTTCAGACCGTTTCTGGCCCGGGCCACTGACGTTGGTACTCCCGCGTTCTTCAGAGATGTCAGATCTGGTCACGGCAGGGATGCGCACCGTCGCCGTGCGGATGCCGGCCCACACCGTGGCCCAGGCGATCCTGGAGGCGTTCGGGGGGCCGCTGGTGGCGCCGAGCGCGAACCGCTTCGGCAGGATCAGCCCCACCCGCCCCGAGCACGTCCGTGCAGAGCTGGAGGGTCGGATCGAGGCGGTCGTGGACGGAGGCCCCTGCCGGCTGGGGCTGGAGTCCACGATCGTGGCGCTGGAGGGCGACGGCGCGAGCCGCCTCCGCCTGCTGCGGCCAGGGGCGGTGCCCCGTGAGGTGCTGGAGTCTGTCGTGGGCCCCCTCGAGGTCGCCCCGCCCCGCGGTCCGATCGAGGCCCCGGGGCAGGTCACGGTGCACTACGCGCCGGGAACCCCCGCGCGCATGCTGCCGGGACCGCTCGACACGCTGTCGGCCGACGAGCTGGGCGCCTTCTGCGCCCCCCACGATGCGGTCGGGCTTCTCCGGGTCGTGGGCCCCGAGCTGCCCGCGCGCCAGAGGCTCGAGGCGGCAGGGCTGCGGGTCGTGGCGGTCCACACCCTGTCGTCGAGCGGGGACCTGGCACAGGCGGCGCAGGCGCTGTTCGCGACGCTCCGGCGCCTCGACGACGGCCCCGCCACGATTCTGCTGGTCGAGCCCTGTCCGACCCACGAGGGGCTCGGGCACGCCATCCAGGATCGCCTGCGCCGCGCCACCGCCCGCAGTTGACGGGGCGCGGTCACCGCGGCTAACCCCAAGCTGTGCTCGAGGTCGATCAGCTCACCAAGGTGTACCCCTTCGCCCCCGCACGGGCCCGCCCACGGCCCGCCCTGCGGGAGGTCAGCTTCACGGTCGCGCCAGGCGAGGCGGTCGGCTTGCTCGGGCCCAACGGAGCAGGCAAGACGACCACCCTGCGCGTGCTCGCCGGGGCCCTGGCTCCGACCTCCGGGCAGGTCCGGATCGCGGGGCACGACCTGGCGTCGGAGCCCGTGCAGGCCAGAGCCCGCCTCGGGTTCGTCGCCGAGGTGCCGGCGGTCTACCCGGAGATGAGGGTGGCCTCGTTTCTCCGGTTCTGCGCCCGGCTCCGGCACGTGCCGGCGACGGAGGAGAACCGCGCGGTGCGCCGCGTCCTCACCCAGACCGGCCTCGAGGAGGTCGCCGACCACCTCGTGGGCGCGCTCTCGAAGGGCTACCGCCAGCGCGTCGGCGTCGCCCAGGCGCTCGTGCACGCGCCCGCAGTGCTTCTGCTCGACGAGCCCGCGGCCGGCCTGGATCCCGCTCAGCGGCGCGATCTGCGAGCGCTGGTGCGCCAGCTGGCCGGCGACTCGGTCACAGTCTTGCTGTCCACCCACGACCTCGCCGAGGTCGAGGCGATCTGCGACCGCGTCCTGATCCTGCACGAGGGGGCCCTCGTGCAGGCGCCACCGGCGCCCGCGCTCGTGCTCGACCTGCGGGTGCGGCTGCCCTCGGACGACCTGCAGCGGGCGCTCGAGGCGTTGCCAGACGTCCGCCGGGTGCTCGCCACCGAGGGGGGCGCCTACCGGCTCTGGGCCTCTGCCGATGTCCGCGAGGCGGCCGCGACCGTCGCGGTAGGCGCCGGCCTGCTCGAGCTCCGGCAGGCGGCCAGCGCGCTCGAGGACCGCTACCTGAGTGCCACGGGAGGCGCGTCGTGACGGTCTGGACGATCGCTCGTCGCGAGGTCGGGAGCGCGTTCGCCACCCCCGTGGGGTGGGCCACCCTGTGTGGCTGGCAGTTCGTGGCCGGCTTCTTCTGGTGGTGGGCCGTCCAGATCTACGTCCTCGACAGCCAGGACCTCGTCTTCAACCCCTACGCGGCGGGCTACCTCAACCTCACCGACTACCTGCTGCAGCCGTTCTTCGGGAACCTGGCGGTCGTCCTGGTCTTCGTGGTGCCCGCGCTGATCATGCGCGCGTTCGCCGAGGAGCGTGCGCGCCACACCCTCGACCTCCTCCTGTCGAGCCCGATCACAACGACCGAGCTGGTGCTCGGCAAGTACCTCGGCGCATGGCTCGTGGTCGTCATGCTGCTCGGCGTGACCGTGCCCTACCCGCTCACGCTGTACGTCTGGGGCTCCCCCGAGCTCGGCGCGATCGCGGGCGGCCTCCTCGGGCTGCTGCTGCTCGCGTCGGCGCTGCTCGCGCTCGGCTTGTGGCTGAGCAGCCTCACGTCGTCCCCGCTCGTGGCCCTCGGCCTCGGGTCGGCTGCGGGGCTCGGGCTCCTCCTCGTCGACGCCCGCGGCGGCGACGCCACCACGTGGACCGCCCACCTGTCGCTCACCCGCCACCTCGAGCCCTTCGCCCAAGGGGGTGGGCGGCTGTCAGACGTGGTGTGGTTCACGGCGGTGGCCGCGTTCTTCGTGGTCGCCACCGAGCGCCGCATCGCGGGCCTGCGATGGAGCTGAGCCCCCCGGCGCCCCGCCCCCCGGCGCCCC
>CAYMSU010000524.1:0-4176 GCA_964393165.1 uncultured Enterobacteriaceae bacterium | reverse complement strand
GCCGTCAGCGCCCCCGCCAGGACGGCCCTCACGGCGCCCTCTGCGACGACGAGCCCCAGCCGAACAGCTTCGCGCCGGAGGGATCGTCGGCCCAGACCCGGGTCAGGTGCAGCGTGATCGCGCCCCCCGCGGCGGCGGCGAGGACCGCGAGCCCGATCCAGAGCGTCGAGCTCGCCGCGCTCATGCCCCGCGCCATCGCCGCGACGCCGTTCAGCGCCGCTCCGAAGTCTGCGGCCAGCGCGACCGGGCTCTGCAGCGCGAGCGCGAGGGCGGCGGCGCACAGCAGCAGGCCGGCGCCGAGCGCGAGCTCGAGCACGGGAAGACGCTCGGGCTGCTTGGCACGCTCGAGCACCGACTCCGCCAGGCCCTCCGGGGGGGCCGGGTCTTCGACGGCGGCGAGCGCCGCAGCGAGCGGCTCGAGGCCGGCAGACCGTGTGGCGCAGGCGGGGCAGGCGTCGAGATGTTGTGCGACGTGGACAGCCACCTGCTCCCCGACGTCGCCGTCGACGAACGCCTGGAGCAGGTCCTCCGGGACGTGCTGACTCATGGCTGATCTCCTCCGTGCGCCTCGTAGGCGACCCGGAGCTTCTTCCGCGCGCGGAAGATGCGGTTCATGACCGTGCCGAGCGGGATGTCGAGGACCTCGGCAATCTCGGTATACTTCTTGTGCTCGAAGTGGTACAAGACGAGGACTTCCCTGTACATTGGGGGGATGTCCATGAGGGCGCGCTCGAGGATCTCGGCGCGCTGGAACCGAGCAGCGTTCTGCATCGGCGACGGCTTGAGGTCCACGATGTCGCCCGGCTCGTCGTAGGCGCGCCGCTTTCGCCGGCGATGCTCGTCGATGCAGGTGTTGCGTGCGATGCCGAACACCCAGGTCGAGAACGCCCGGCCAGGGTCGTACCGGTGGAGGTTCTTCAGCACCTTGACGAGCGTGTCTTGAGCTGCGTCGTAGGCATCCTGGTCGTGGTTCAGCATGCGCCTGCAGAACCGATAGACGGGGCCCGTCCAGCGGTCCACGATCCAGGCCTGGGCAGCCTCGTCGCCGTCTCGGGCGCCGAGAATGCGAGTCGGTTCGTCGTCGCTCCCGTCGTGCAATCGCAGAGCCAGCAGAGTCGTCTCCGGTAGGGGTTTACACGGGCGTACGCCGCACCGATCAGGGTATTTCACGGGCAGCGGGTTCTCTGATACTCTCGAGCAAAGGGGTGGTCGGTCCGCGATGGACAAGAACGGGAAACTCCAGCGCTACGATCGCAAAGACTACTCCGAACTGGTCGACTTCCCCGTGGAGATCGTCGGTCGCGACGGTGTGGTGCGCCGCTACACCTTCGAGGACTCCATCCGCTTGTACCAGCGGCGCATCACCTTTGCGCCGATCCGGTACCGCGATCCCGACTTGATCCGGGCCGAGGCAAACCACTGCCGCTCTCGGATCGATCAGCTCCGGCGCAGCTACTTCCACCGCTACGGCTGGGGAACGCGGGAGGGCCAGGCTCCCGCGGAGCAGTGCTTCGGTGATCTCGCCGGGGAGCTCGCGGCCTTCCTGTGCCGGGTCCTCGGCGTGGAAGGCCGGCCCGACGTCCGGTTCGACGAGCTCGCTTCCGAGGTGAGCGGTCGGTCCATCTGGTTCGTCACCCCGCCCGAGCAGGGCCTCGGTCGCGCGGGCTGGGCCGGATCGAGCGCGTCGCTCCGTCAGCGCGGCATGATCCTCTACTTCTACCGGTTCGAGGGCCCCGAGCACGAGGAGCGGCGAGATGCCTTCTGCGCCGCCGTGAAGGACCTCGAGCAGATGGGCACGGCGGGAGATGCCGAGAAGCTGGTGGCGTCCCACCAGTCCGTGGACTGCGGCTTCGTGCTCACGGGGCGAGCGGCGGATCACCCGATGGAGGTCATCGAGTCGTCGGATTCCCGCCCTGTCGAGATCGCCCCCACCCCGTGGGACGAGGTCCTGGAGATGGTGAACCGGGGGGAGCACGAAGCCGCCCTTCGTCGCTGCCGGGACCTGGTCCGGGAGCAGCCGTGGCACCGCCAGGCCTACGTCACGGGGGCCATGCTCGCGGCCTTCCTCGGCGAGCACGTGATCGGCGAGGACCTGGCGCTGGTGGGGTCGCGGTACTTCCCCGACGACGGACCTGTCCACCACTACCTCGGGCTCTGCCGGTACCGCCTCGGTCGGCGCAGCGAGGCGGAGGCTGCGCTCCGGCGCGCGCTCGAGCTAGAGCCGAGCTCGGTGAGCGCTCGCATGCTGCTCGTGATCCAGCTCATCCAGAGCCGTCGGCACGGGCGCGCGTGGGAGCTCCTTCACCAGGCCCGCTCGATCGAGCCGGACGACAAGCGAGCGAACGACGAGCTCCAGCAGCTCGCTCACTGGATGCGGTGGCGCCTCTGGATGCTGGGGGCCGGAGCGGCTGCCGTGGGTCTGGGCCTCGTCGGCGTCACGATCGCGCAGGCGGTGGGCCTCGCGCTGATCCTCCTCGGCGTGTTCTTGTGGGGCCTCGGGTGGTTCGCCTTCCAGCGGCAGCTGGACCTGATCGCGAGTCGCCAGCGCCTCGAGGAGATCGGCACGGGACTGCGGCGACTCCAGCGCCAGCATCGCGCCGAGCCCGTCGTGAGTTAGCGCCAGCACGTCGGTATGGGGCCGTGGGAGGACGTGCCCATGCCACTCGTCGCCGCTTTCGGTCTCACGAAGCGCTACCGCGACACGCTCGCCGTCGAGAACCTCTCCTTCGCGCTGCCCCCCGGCCGGGTGCTCGCCATGGTGGGCCCCAACGGCGCCGGCAAGACCACCAGCCTGCGCATGCTCGCCGGCATCGTGCACCCGACCGCCGGCACCGCCACGGTCGGCGGCTTCGACGTGCGCAAGCAGCCTGTCGAGGTCAAGCAGCGCATCGCGTGGGTCCCCCACGATCCCAAGCTCTTCGACGCGCTCACGGTCTTCGAGCACCTCGAGCTCACCGCGACCACGTGGGCCGTTCGCGACTACCGGGAGGCCGCCGAGGCCGTGCTCGAGCGCTTCGATCTCGTGGACAAGCGCGACGCCATCGTGCAGTCGCTCTCCACCGGCATGCGCCAGAAGCTCGCGCTGTGCTGCGCCGACCTCCACAAGCCCGATCTCTTCATGCTCGACGAGCCGATGACCGGGCTCGATCCGCGGGCCATCCGCACCCTCAAGCGCTGGGTGGCGGAGCATGCCGAACGCGGGGCCAGCGTGCTCGTCAGCTCCCACCTCCTGGGCGTCGTCGCAGACATGTGCACCGACCTGCTCGTGCTCGTGCAAGGTCAGGTGCGCTTCTTCGGGACCCTCCCCGAGGCCCGCGCCCAGTACGGCACCGATGATCTGGAGTCCCTGTTCTTCGAGGCCACCGGCACGTGACGTGGCTCGATGGCTGGTTGGGGCCCGGACTGCGCAAGCTGCTCGCGCTGCGCGTCAAGGGCGCGCTACGGGCGTCGCGGGCCCGAATGGGCACGATGAGCGGCTGGGCGGTGCTGTTGTTCCTCCTCGTGCTGTGGGTCGGGGCGTTCGCTGTCCGCTACACCGACGCGTCGCCGGGCCGCTTCTTGGATGCGGACACCCTTCGCACCTTCGGCCCCGCCCTCTTCGCGGCCGGCTGGATGGCGCTGGTCGCCCTGCGAGGCGGCGGCGAGACGATCGGGTTCACCCCGGGCGAGGTCGACCAGCTCTTCGCGGCTCCCGTCCGCGAGGTCGAGCTACTGCGCTACAAGGTGCTGCTCGTGGGGCTCACGTGGGGCGTCGCGGGCGTGTTTCTCGGCCCCCTGGCCGGCGTCTACACCAAGCACGTCCTCGGCGGCTTCGTGATCGGGTGGCTGGTGCTGCCCGCCGTGCAGCTGTCGGCCATGATCCTGGGCTTGGTCCTCGACCGACCGAGCCGCCCGGGGGTGCGTCCGCTGATCGTGCTGATCGTGGTCGCGCTGGTCGGCGTGGCGATCGTCGGGGTTCCCAGCGAGGCCGGAGAGCTCCTCGCCCAGCTCGAGACCCTGCTGGCGCATCCCGCGGTTCGCCTCGTGCTGCTCCCGTTCGTCGCCGTCACGTCCGTGTTCTTGGGCGAGACCACGGCGGAGCTCGTGCTGGCGAGCCTCGTTCTGGCGGCCACCAACGCGGGGCTCGCGGCCGCGGTGCTCGCGCTCGGGCGAGGCACCTGGCTCGAGCGGGCGGCC
>CAYMSU010000523.1:0-4196 GCA_964393165.1 uncultured Enterobacteriaceae bacterium | reverse complement strand
AGGACCTTCTCGGCGGGGCGGAACCGACCCGCGCCTTCGCAGATGTTGCGCACGACCGAGGCCGCGGCGCTGTTGATCTGGCGGGCCTCGTCGGCGAAGCCGGGGGGCAGGGAGCGGGTGAAGGCGTAGCCAGCCTTCGTGCTTCGCGCGCGCGGTGCCATGCATCGAGTCGTTCGTGGGGAAAGGGGTAGTGCATGGAGAGCTCCGGGCCGGGCCGTCGTGGCCCCGTCGCCAGCCGCGCCAGGGCGCGTCGTCGGCCCCAGGCCACCCGCACGGGTCCCGCTGCAGGAGGGTGCCCGCGCCAGCGGGCTCCCTGCGAAGGGGGTGGGCGGGTTGCCGAGAGGGCCGACGATGCGCCACACTGCGGCATGCGATGGGGTGCGGCGGTCTGGTCGGGCTCATCCTCACAGCGCGTCCCAGGAACGTACGCGTATGGCTCGGCGTTCTGAGCCCGACGCGACGCGGAAGACCACACCCGAGCCAGTATTCGGGCAGATCCTGGAAACACGCGGGTTCCGGAGGTTCGCCGCGGCGGGATGAGGTTCGGACCGCCTGTCGCGACCGTCGTGGTCGTGTTCGTGGTCGTGGTCGTGGTCGTGAACCGGTCGCCGGGCCGAATGCCCGACGGACTGCCAACGCCACTCGAGCTCAGGCCATCGCGGCCGCCGGCGAGCCGACCTCGAAGGTCACCCCGGTGAGCTCCTCGGAGCGCTCCCACAGCTTGCGCGCCGCCTCCCCGTCCTTCGCGGCGGCCGTCCGGCCCACGGGCGCGGGGTAGCCCCAGACCTCCATCGGGCCGCTCGGGCCGTAGTAGGTGCCCGACGGCGCCTCCGGATCGGTCGCGGCGCGCAGCTGGGCCAGCGCCCCCTTGTCGACCGACATCGCCAGGAGCGGGTTCAGCAGCCGGGCGATGCCGAAGTGGCGCTGCAGGTCCGTGCCCGTCCACCCCGGGTGCGCGGCGGTGACCTTCACGGGCGCGCCGGCCTGCTCGAGGCGCTTCTGCAGCTCGAGGGTGAACAGCAGGTTGGCGAGCTTGGACTGCCCGTAGGCGGCCATCCGATCGTAGCTGCGGGTGTTCCAGTTCAGGTCGTCGAAGTCCATGCGGCCGGCACGGTGGGCGCCGCTCGACACGTTCACGATCCGGGCCCCCTCGGTCTTCGCGAGCAACGGCCACAGCTTGGCGGTCAGCACGAAGTGGCCCAGGTGGTTCACGCCGAACTGCATCTCGAAGCCCTGCGAGGTGCGCGACTCCGGGCACATCATGACGCCCGCGTTGTTGACCAGGATGTCGAGGCGGTCGAGCGCCTCGGCGGCCCAGGCGGCGAAGGTCTCCACGCTCTCGAGGTCGGCGAGATCGAGCAAGCGCAGCTCGAGGTTCTCGCCGAGGTTCTCCTGCTCCAGCACGTCGATCGCGGCCTGCCCCTTGCTCACGCTGCGGCACGCCAGCACCACCCGCGCCCCGTGGGCCGCGAGCTGGCGCGTGGTCTCGAGGCCGAGCCCGGTGTTCGCCCCCGTCACGATGGCGACGCGCCCGGTGAGGTCGGGAATGTGGTCTGCGGTCCAGCGGCTCATCGGATGCCTCCACGGTACTGACCGTCGGTCACCTTCGTAAGCAACCGCCGGTCACTTGTCTAGCCAGATCCGCTTGCGATACTGTTCGACGAGGGACGACCACTGGTCGCTTAGGGAGAACGCATCGTGAGGTGGGAGCGGGCGCGCCAGCCCGAGCAGAAGGAGCAGCGACGGCAGGCGATCCTCGAGGCGGCGGGGGCGCTGTTCGACGAGGGGGGGCTCGAGGCGGCGAGCCTGTCGGCGATCGGCCGGCGGGCGGCGCTGTCGAAGGCGAACCTGTACCGGTACTTCCAGAGCCGCGAGGCGATCCTGCTCGAGCTGCTTCTCGAGGAGGTGGAGGTCTGGGTCACGCACCTCGAGGGCGCGCTCGCGCCGCTGGCGGGCCAGTCGGACGTCGAGGCGGTCGTCGACCGCGTCGTGCGCAGCCTCGTGCAGCACCCCCGGGTGTGCGGGCTGTCCGCGGTCGTCTCCACGGTGCTCGAGCACAACGTGACCGCGGAGGGGGTGCTGCCCTTCAAGCGGCGCACCGCCCAGCTCCTCGTCCGCGCGGGCAACGCCCTGCACGCGGCGCTCCCGACCCTCGGGCCCCCGCGCGTGCGCCGCTTCGTCACCTACCTCACGCTGGTCATGGGGCAGGCCTGGTCGGCGGCGCACCCGCCGCGCGAGGTCGCCGCGGTGCTCGCGCGCGAGGACTGCGCGGCGCTCGCGGTGTCCTTCGAGCACACCCTGCAGGACTGCGCGAGGCTGCTCTTGCGGGGGCTGCTGGCGGAGGCCTCGGGCGACGGCCCGGCGGCCTAGCTACGCAGGGCGGGCGGCCTCGAGGGCCGCCCCGATGGTCCTCAGCTGCTCGGCCACCTCGGCCACGGGCTCCCCGAGCGACGCCTCCTGGGCGCAGGCCCCGGCGAGCTCGCGGTGGCGCTCGATCAGCACCGTCCAGGTCGACGGCTCGGCGGGCAGCACGGGGTAGGACCGGGTGATCGCGAACGACAACCCGGCGTGCACGCCGGGGTGGGCGTGGTCGCTGGCGGGGAGCCGCGCCAGGTGCCGGCCGAGGGCGGCCACGGCGTACATGCCGTCGATCGCGCAGTCGACCAGGACCTTGCGGGCGGGCGCCGGATCGCGACCGCCGAAGCCGAACGCCAGCGTGCGCAGCATGAGGTTGTAGGTCGCGTTGCCGAGATCGAGCACCCGCGAGCTCACGGGGTGGTCCACGTAGACCCGATCCTCGGGACGGGGCGGCGTCTTCTGCACGGGGTTGGTCGCGCAGGGCCAGGCGGGCGCGAACGACGGATCGGCGGCGGTCAGGCTGGCGAGCTCGTCGCGCACGGCGAGGAACCGCCAGTAGTGGGAGTCCTCGACGTCGCCGGGGGTGCCCTCGCCCTGCCGCACCACCGTCTCGATCGCGGCCTGCGCGCTCTGCACGTCGTGCACGGGTCCGAGCCCCTCCCACTCGAGGATCCCGGGACGCAGCTGACGCGCCGGATCTCCGCAGAACAGCGTGTCGGGGCCCAGCTTGTCGGCCAGGTAGGCGAACGCCGCGCTGAGCGACCGGTAGAAGTGGCCCACCGTCAGGTAGTCCTGCGCGGTGGGCATCCACAGGTCCTTGCGCATCGCGCGGCGGTAGGTCGCGTGGGCGAAGCCCTCGCCGTCGGGCAGGTCCATGCCCTCGGGGCGCTCGAGGAACACGAAGTGGTCGAGCGTCGCCTTGTCGAACGGGGCCAGCTTCACCACGATGTCCCCGGGGTGGTAGCCGGGGGCCACGGGGAAGTTCTGGCGGTGGAGGTGCGGGTGGCCGCCGACGGCCATCAGCAGGTTGCTGACGACGGCGAGGTGAAGCATCTCGTCGACTGCGACGCCGCGGATCAGGCCCTTCCAGCGGCCGACGGCCTCCGCCTGCTCGGCGGTCAGCCCCTCCTCGGCGTTCTTGAGGCTCCACAGCGCGTACAGGTAGCAGCACATCAGGCCGTGCTCGATCTCCGCGGCCTCGTCGAGGAGGAAGATCAGCTGCTCCCGGGTGTGGACGACAATCTCGGGCTCTTGCTCAACGGACATCGACTTCCTCCCGCCGCCCCGGTGTACCTTCCGGGTGGCCGCAGCGAAGCCCCCCGGATGGGGAGGAGGTCCGCATGGAGATGTCCCGACCCGACGAGCGCCACGCCCGCCTGCACCCGCTCGTGGGCACGTGGCGGGGCCGCGAGACGATGCCCCCGAGCCAGTGGGCGCCCGAGGGCGCCTCGGCGGTGGCGATGATCGTGAACCGCCTGGGGGTCGGCGGGTTCACGCTGATCCAGGACTACACCCAGTCGCGGGAGGGGCGCGGCGGCACCTTCATCGGCCACGGGGTGCTGTGGGTCGATCCGGAGGACGGCGCCACGGCGATGACGTGGTGGGACAGCACGGGCGCCGCGCCGGACGTGTTCCGCGGCCTCTGGCACGACGAGCAGACGCTGGTGATGACGAGCGTGTCGCCGCTGGGCCACAATCGGGGCACGCGGGTGCTCGTGGGCCGCGACAAGTACCGGCACACGCTCGAGATGTCGCCGGACGGCGAGGTCTGGAGCACGTTCATGGAGGGCGAGTACCGCAAGGTGCTGAACGACTACAGTAACTTCACGGAAGAAGCC
>CAYMSU010000522.1:3931-4215 GCA_964393165.1 uncultured Enterobacteriaceae bacterium | reverse complement strand
TTGGAGCGCTCGCCGTAGATGTACGGCTTCATTTTCGGGTTCCAGCGGTGGGGTTCGCCGCGGCCTCCGGCAGGTCCGTCGACGCCGGGGGGCCGCCGTCCTTCGACGGATCGCCGCGCTGGACGAGCGCGAGCTCGATCGGGGGCCGCTCGGGCGGGGCAGGGGACGGCAGCACCGACAGAACCAAGGCCAGCAGCACATGCGCGAGCACCGAGGCGCCGGCGGCGGCCCACTGCCGTTGGCTGGCCTCGATGTGGGAGCGGTCGACTGCCCTCACGTTCCCC
>CAYMSU010000522.1:0-3921 GCA_964393165.1 uncultured Enterobacteriaceae bacterium | reverse complement strand
GCCCCTCACGCCCCCTGCGGGGGTGGGCTGGCCGAACGTATCGTCACCGCGGCGCGAGCGGCCCCTCACCAGCGGCCTGGTGACACAGCGCGCAGGTCGCGAGCAGCTCCCCGTACAGCTCCGCCCGGTCTGCCGCCGAGATCGTCTTCAGCCCCGCCTCGCCGAGATCGTGCACACGCTTCGACCAGCTCGCGGCCCCCTCGGGCAGCGACTCCCCCTCGGCGCCCTCGAGCGGCTCCTCGAGGAAGGCATAGGCCCCCGACCGCCACCGATGCGCGTCGGGGGTGACGAGCCCCTCCCACATGCTGTCGAGCGCCCAGCGGTGGCGCGCCATGTGCTCAGAGACCTCGCTGCCCGCGGGCAGGTTCTCGCTGGCGAACGCCGGGGCGACGTCGGCCGCCGCGTGGCACTCGCCGCACGCCGCGCCCATCTGCGCGAGGCCCGCCGAGACCTCCACGAGCGTCTCCCCGTTGGCGCCCTTGGCAGCCTCCTCCCGCACCCTGGTGGCGTACCCAGCCCACGCCTCGGGCGGAGGCGCCTCGCTGATCGCCTGCTCGGCGAGCCACCCCAGCCGGGATCGGGCCGCGCGCGTCTGGCCGGCGATCAGCGCCTCGCGCGCCGCCTGGGCCGCGTCGAGCACGGCCTGCATGTGAGCAGGCGTGGGCGCCGCGGGCGTGTCGGCGACGGGCGCCTGGCGGCGACAGCCGGTCGTGGCGGCGGCGGTGACGGCGGCGAGGGCCGCCACGGCCAGGAGGCGCAGCAGGGGCTTCGGGAGTTGCATGGCCGCAGCCTAACCCCTCGTCCGGGGCCGCGGAAGCCGGTTAGGGGCTCGCCCACGTGGGGAGTGGACGGTGTTCGAGCACGCCATCGCGGGCGCCGGCGTGGCGGGCAGCAGCCTCGCGCTGCGCCTCACCGCTGCGCGCCTCGGCCGCGTGCTGCTCGTCGAGCCTCTCGGCGAGGACCCCGCGGCCGACGCCCGCACGATCGCCTTCTGGGCGCTCCGCGACGCCCCGACCGCGGTCGACGACCTCGTCGTCCACGAGTGGTCCCGCCTGCGGGTGCTCGGCGAGGGGCGAGCCCTCGACCTGCCGCTCGGCGCCTGGCGCTACGCCATCGTGCGGGCGGCCGATCTGCGGGCCCGCGCGGCGGCGGCGGTGCGGCAGGCCGGCGGTGAGGTCGTGCAGGGCCACGTCACGGCCATCCACGAGCGCCTCGAGGGGGCCAGCCTCGCCGTCGAGACCGCCGAGGGCGCGCAGCGGATCGAGGCGCGGTGGGCCTACGACTCCCGCCCCGCGGAGCCCGCCGACGTCCCCCAGCGGCAGACGTTCCTCGGCTGGTGGGTCGAGACCCCGGCCGACGCCTTCGACCCCGACGTGGCCACGCTGATGGACTTCCGGTCCGCGGCGGCGCCGCGCGAGGCGTCCATCCGCTTCTTCCACGTGATGCCCACCACCGCACGGCGCGCGCTGGTCACCGGCGTGGTCATGGGCCCGCCGACCTCCGAGATCGACGTCGAGGCCTACCTGCGCGACGTCCTCGGCCTCTCGGCGTGGACCGTCGAGGGCGTCGAGCAGGGCAGCACGGCGCTGTTCCCGCACCGGTCGCTCCGTCGCCGGGGGGCCCACCAGCTCCGGGTGGGCAACGCCGGCGGGCGGCTCAAGGCCTCCACCGGGTACGCCTTCGTCCGAATCCAGGACGACGCCGACGCCGTGGTCCGCTCGCTGCACAAGGCCGGCCACCCGTTCGCGCTCCCCCGCGAGCGAGCCCGCTGGCGCATCCTCGACGGCGTCTTCCTGGCCCTCATCTGCCAGCGGGGGCAGGCCGTCGCCGAGATCTTCGTCGAGCTGTTCGCGCGAAACCCGCTCGACCGCGTGCTGCGGTTCCTCGACGAGCGGGTCGCGGTCTCCGGCCTGCTCGCCCTCCTCACGTCGCTGCCCCGCTGGCCGTGGTTCGCCTGGGCCACCGTGGGCTGGCTCGCCTCGCCCTCGCCCGACGACGACCAGCTCGGGCTGCAGGCCCACGCCGCGGGCGCCGACGCGCCGTTTCGCCACCAGGTGTCGAGCGTGGCGTTCGGCGTCTCGTTCCTCCTGCTCGCCTACCTGCTGTGGCCGTTCCTCGTCGTCCTGCTCGCCGCGGTCGTGCTCGTGGTCGTCACCTGGGGCGGCTTCCGGAGCCTCGCCGCGCGCTCCGGCCGCTACCTCGCCGCCACGGTGCTCACCGTAGGCGTGCTCCTGGTCGTCGTCACCCCGCTGTCGCTCGCCTTCTGGCTCGCCGCCCGTCAGGTCGTCGAGGTCGCCAACGCCGGCGTCGCCTTCATCAGCGAGGGTGGGCTCGCTGCGCTCGTCCAGGCGCAGCTCGCGCGCCTTCCCGAGGGAGTGGCCGAGTGGATCGAGGCGCCGGAGACCGCCAAGGCCCTCGAGAGCGCGCTCCGCGACGGGCTCACGGGCCTCGTCAACCGCGCCGGCCCCGCGCTCGGCGGCCTCGTCTCGGCGATCGCCGAGGGCGGCATGCAGGCTGGCATCTTCGTCGTCGTCCTGTGGTCGCTCTACGTCGAGGGCCCCACCGTCGCGAGCACCCTGCGGCGCATCGCCCCGCTGCCCGACGAGCAGCTCTTGCGGCTGTTCGTGGTCTTCCAGCAGTTCGCCTGGAACGTCGCCGTGGGCATGCTCGCCACCTCCGTGGGCCAGGGCGCCGTCGCCGCCCTCGGGTTCTGGCTCGTGGGCGTCGACAACATCGCGCTGCTGGGCTTCCTCACCGCCGTCGGGAGCCAGGTCCCGTTCGTGGGCGCGGCCGTGGTGTGGGCCCCCGTCGCGGTCGCCTTCGGCGTGCAGGGGCGGCTCGGCGCGGCGGTGTTCCTCGTGGTGTGGTCGCTCGCGCTCACCGCCTCGGTCGACAACGTGATCAAGCCGTTCATCTACCGCCACGGCCTCCGGGTGCACCCTGCGCTCGTGCTGCTCTCGCTGCTCGGCGGCCTCCTCACGCTGGGTCCGTCGGGCCTGCTCGTCGGTCCCTTCGTGCTGGTGCTGTTCCTCGCGCTGCTCCGCTTTCACGACCCCGCGGCGGATCCCGAGGGCTGACGCCAGCCGCGCCCGCGCGTGGTATCGAGGTCGGTGCACCTCACCGGAGTGGAGAACCGATGGCCGACGTCCGGCTCACCGAGCTCGTCGCCTGCGCGGGTTGAGCCTCCAAGCTCGGCCCGGAGGTTCTGGGCCCCGCCACGGCAGCGCTGCCCCCGCAGACCGATCCCCGCCTCCTCGTCGGCTTCGACCTGGCTGACGATGCCGGGATCGTGCGCCTCGACGACGAGCGGGCGCTCGTGCAGACCGTCGACTTCTTCACCCCGATCGTCGACGATCCCTTCACCTACGGCGCGATCGCGGCGGCCAACGCGCTGTCGGACGTCTACGCGATGGGCGGCACGCCGCTGTCCGCGCTCAACGTGCTGTGCTGGAACGACGCGCTGCCCACCGAGGTCCTGGCCGAGATCCTGCGGGGCGGGCTCGCGAAGGTCGTCGAGGCGGGGGCCGTCCTCGCCGGCGGGCACTCCGTGACCGACGACGAGCCGAAGTACGGCCTCGCCGTCACCGGGCTGGTCCACCCCGAGCGGTACTGGGCCAACCGGGGGGCGCAGCCCGGAGACGTGCTGCTGCTCTCGAAGCCGCTCGGCACCGGGATCGTGACCACCGCGCTCAAGCGCGGGGCGTGCCCGGAGGCGGCCGAGACCGCGGCGGTGGCCACCATGGTCGCCCTCAACCGGCCCGTGCGCGACGCGGCTGCCGACCGGCCGGTCCACGCCGCCACCGACATCACGGGGTTCGGCCTCGCCGGCCATGCGTGGGAGATGGCGCGGGCCAGCGGGGTGGTGCTCACGTTCGAGGCCGAGGCCCTGCCGCTGCTCCCCGAGGCGGTGGCGCTCGGCGC
>CAYMSU010000521.1:3840-4230 GCA_964393165.1 uncultured Enterobacteriaceae bacterium | reverse complement strand
AGTGGTCCTCATCGGCTCGGATATCCCGGGGATCGACGCGGGGCTGCTGCGGGGGGCGTTCCGCGCGCTCGAGAAGAGCGATCTCGTTCTCGGGCCGAGCTGCGACGGCGGCTTCCACCTCGTCGGCTTCCGGGCGAAGGCGTTCGATCCTGAGGTCTTCTCGGGCGCCTGTGCAGCTCCGGATCGCGGGGCCGCGGAGGTCGCCGCCTACCACGGGGTCGAGCTCGGCCCGTCGTTTCAGCTCCGCGGCAAGATGATGGCCGAGGCCGGGGAGGTCGGCCTCACGCTGCAAGGGGGCG
Source organism: uncultured Enterobacteriaceae bacterium (assembly GCA_964393165.1). GTDB lineage: Bacteria > Myxococcota_A > UBA796 > UBA796 > DRPG01. The sequence continues at coordinate 3,931 of CAYMSU010000521.1, read as the reverse complement.
CCCTCGAGGACCCCCGCCAGTACCGGCTCCGGATGTCGTCCGAGGGTGACCTGGCGCTCGTCTCCGGAGGCTGCGACGAGACCGCACGGGT
>CAYMSU010000521.1:0-3830 GCA_964393165.1 uncultured Enterobacteriaceae bacterium | reverse complement strand
GGGCACGTGGGTGGAGTTCGAGGCGCTGTGGCGCGTGCGCAACCGAGAGAACACCCTGCAGCTCAAGCTTTGGCCCGAGGGCGAGGACAAGCCCGACCGGCCCGACATCTACTGCCGCGACGACGAGTCCGCGAGGCGCGGCACCCTCGGGATCTGGGCCGCAGGGCCAGGCCGCAAGGGGTGGGCCGTCGTGCGGGTGAGCACGAGCCGCCCCAACTCCTTCGACTTCGAGCCGTTTGCGCTGTCCTACCTGGCGGAGACCCGGGCGTTCGTCGCGGAGTGGGCTCGGCGTGGCGGAGACATGCGGGAGCTGCTCACGGCCGACTGGACGATGGCCAACCAGCAGATTGCGAATGCCTATGGCGTGGATGGGGTCTCCGGCGAGGAGCTCCAGCCGATGGCGCTACCTGCCGAGCGGCGCGGGATCCTCACGCAGCCCTTGTTCCTGTCCACCTACGCGAAGCCCGACCAGAGCTCGCCGGTGCACCGCGGGGTCAAGGTCCGCATGAAGCTGCTGTGCGAGCAGCTTCCGCCTCCACCGCCGGGGGTGGCCGTTAGTGCCCCCGACCCGTCGCCGCAAGCGACCACCCGGGAGCGCTTCGTGCAGCACACCGAGGATCCGGCCTGCGCCGGGTGCCATACCCGGATGGATCCCATCGGCTTCGGCTTCGAGGCGTTCGACCAGTTCGGCCTGTACCGCACCGAGGAGTACGGGCGGGAGATCGACACGAGCGGCGAGATCGTGGGCGCCCCGCCAGGGCAGTCCAAGTTCGACGACGCGCGAGGCCTCGTCGAGCTGCTGGCGGACTCGGAGGTCGTGCGCGACTGCATGGTGCGCAACTGGTACCGCTACACCGTGGGGCACCTCGAGCGGAAGGAGGACCCCGACCCCGCGCTGCTCGAGGCGCTGGACGTGTGCGCCGACGACGACTGCACCCTGCAGGAGGTCCTGTTCGAGATGGTCACGGCCGACAGCTTCCGCTACCGCGCGATGCACGAAGGAGATGAGCGATGAGCCGCTTGTGGACGACGCGGCGGGCGCTGCTCGCGTCTCTCGGCGGAACGGCCGCCACGCTCGCGGCGTTCCTGCCGTGGCGCCCGCCGGCGCGCGCGGCCGGCGCACCGCGGCGGTTCGTGATCGCGTACTCGGGCAACGGCACGATCCGGGAGTCGTTCGAGCCGGGCCCGGACTTCGAGCTAAGCCCGATCCTGAGCCCGTTCGAGCCCCATCGTGAAGACCTCGTGGTGGTCGACGGCCTGTCTCTGTGGGCGGGGGGAGCTGCGGGCAACGAGCACCACATGGCGTTCGGCTGCCTGCTCACCGGCGAGCACCTCGTCGAGGCCCAGTTCTTCGACCTCGAGGGCAACTACTACGGGTCGCACGGGGGCCCCACGGTCGATCAGGTGATCGCCGATGGGCTGAACGCGCAGACCGCCTTCCACAGCCTCCAGCTCGGCGTGCAGTCGGGCAAGGACTACGGCAGCACGTCGATGTCCAAGCTCTCGGCACGTGGCCCGAGGGAGCTCCTCCACCCCGAGATCGACCCGTTTCGTCTCTTCGACAGGGTCTTCGGCGGCTCGCGGTCGGCAGACGAGCTGGCCACGATCCGGCGACAGAAGTCGAGCGTGCTCGACTATGCGCGGCACCAACTCGACGACCTCACGCCCAAGCTGTCGCGCGAGGAGCAGGTCCGCCTGCAGGCCCACATGGACGCGGTGCGGAGCATCGAGCGGAGGATGCAGCTGCCCGTTCCCGAGTGTGAGCCCTTCGAGCCCGGGGCGCCGTTCGACATCTGGGCGAACGACAACTTCCCGCAGGTCGCGGAGCTGCAGCTCGACCTGCTCGCCACTGCGCTCGCCTGCGACCAGACCCGCGTGGCGAGCTTCATGTTCTCCGAGTCCACGAGCCAGACGATCTACAACTGGCTCGGCGTGTCGGGCGGGCACCACGACATCAGCCACGCTGGTGACTCGGACGAGCTGGCGCGAGGGGACATGGTGGCGATCAACACCTGGGTCGCAGAGCAGCTCTCCCGCTTCGCGTCGAAGCTCAAGGAGCTGCCCGACGTGGCGGGCTCGGTCTACGACAACACGCTTGTGGTCTGGGTCAACGACTTCAACAAGGGCAATGAGCACACGATGACGGGGGTCCCCTTCGTGATGCTCGGGGGTGCCGGGGGCGCCGTGAGGGGCGGCCAGTACCTGGTCTACGAAGGCAGCCGGTGGCACAACGACTTTCTCCGCACCCTGTGCCACGCCATGGGCGTGCCGGTGAAGGCCTTCGGCGCTCCGGAGGCCAACGGTCGCCTGCTCGAGGGGGTCCTCGGCTGATCACGGGCTGGGCGGCCTCTCCCAGGGCGTGTCGCCGTTGTCGAAGCGTGCCACCACGTGATCCACGAACGCGCGGACCTTCGGGTCGAGGTGCTTGCGCTCGGGGTACACGAGCGAGAGCGCCTGCTCCGCGCCTACGTGCTCCGGCAGCACCTCGACCACGTCGTCCGTCGGCAGCGGGAACCCTCGTGGCAGCAGCCCCACGGCATGGCCCGCGGCCACCGCCCACGCCACGATCCCGAGGTCGTTCGTGGCGATCCTGCCGGTCACCTCCACGGTGCCGCCCGCGCGAAGCGGCCACTCCCGCACGGGCCGCTCCGTGATGGGGTCGTAGGCGTGCACACAGTCGTGCTCAGTGAGGGCCTGCACCGAGGCGGGGAGGCCCCAGCGCGCGACGTAGGCGCGGGACGCGAGGGCCACGAGCCGCGTGGGCATCACCCGCCGGCTCACGAGGGCCGGATCGCGCACCCGCCCGCCCCGTAGCGCGACGTCGACGCCCTCCGCGAGGAGGTCCACGTGCCGAGAGGTGGTCGTGATCTCGAGGCTGACCTCGGGCCACGCCTCGGCGAACGACACGAACAGGTCTGCGAGGGGCAGCGCGATGCCCACGGGAGGCGTGGACACCCGCAGGACTCCTCGCGGGACGCCGTCCAGCCGCCGCACGGCCTCCGCGGCCTCGTGGGCCTCTCGGAGGATCCGCCGCGCGCGCCGGTAGAGCTCCTCGCCCGCGGTCGTCGGGGCCAGGCGCCGCGTGGTCCGCCGGATGAGACGTACCCCCAGCCGGTCTTCGAGGGCGCCCAGCCGTCGGGACAGCGTGGACCGCGGGACGTCGAGCGCGCGCGCCGCCGAGGAGATGCTGCCCTCGTCGAGCACTCGCACGAACTCCGCGAGACCGTCGGTCTGGTCGTTCATCTGTGATCCAGATGGGCAGGTGATGCCACTAGAGGCCCGATCGCCCGCTCGCTATACCACCGGCGTGCATCCAAGGGAGTCACACCATGGACCGCAAGACGATTGGCTACTGGGTTGCCACCGGTCTCTTCGCCCTCGCGCTCGGCGCGTCGGGCGTCGGCTACCTGGCCGGCGCGATGGTCGAGGTGCTGTCGGGGCTCGGGTATCCGCTCCACTTCAACTACGTGCTCGGCTTCTGGAAGGTGGCCGGGGCCATCGCCCTGGTCGTGCCCGGCTACGCGCTCGTCAAGGAGTGGGCCTACGGGGGGTTCTTCTTCAACCTGACGGGTGCTGCCGTCGCCCACATCACGATGGAGGGCTCGATCGCCGGGGCGGTGCCTCCGCTCGTGCTGCTCGCGGTGCTCGGCGCGAGCTACGCGCTGCGGCCGGACTCGCGGCGGCTGGTTCAGCCCGATCAGCCCACCGGGCGTGCGGACGGCGTCTCTGCCGCCGGAGCCTGAGCGCTCGCGGCCTCGCCCGAGGTGCTGGCGACCATCGGGAGCGTGATCCGGAAGCAGGCGCCGCCGAGCGCAGCAGACGTCGACACC
>CAYMSU010000520.1:0-4231 GCA_964393165.1 uncultured Enterobacteriaceae bacterium | reverse complement strand
GGAGTAAGTTGCCACCACCGGTACCGGGCAGCGCGCAGCCGCGACGGCCCGAGGGGTGACATGCGCTTTCGAGGAAACGAGTACACAGGTAGGGGTGTCCGCGTCGCGATCATCGACTCCGGGATCCGGCGCGACGACCCTCGCCTCGACGGGGTGACCATCGAAGGGTGGTCCATCAAGCTCGAGGCTACCGGCCACGCGGGGCTGTCGAACGACTCCGAGGATCGGAACGGCCACGGCACCGAGATTGCCGCGGCGGTTCACAAGCTCGCGCCCGACGCCACGCTGGTGGCCGTGAAGATCATGGGAGACCGCCTGCGCACGTCGGCAGAGCTCATGGCCGCGGGCATCGAGACGAGCGCCCAGAGTGGCTGCGCCGTGGTCAACCTCTCGCTCGGCACGCCCAACATGGGCAAGGCCCTGCTCCTCCGGGAGTGCGTGGCGAACGCCGTCGACAACGGGTCGGTGGTGCTCGCGGCAGCCCACCCGAAGGGGGACCGGGCCTATCCCGCCGATCTGCCAGAGACCGTGGGGGTGGCGGCCCATCCGGACTGCCCGATCGACAAGTTCTACTACTTCAACCCCCGCCGCTTCCCGCGGAAGGAGTGGGGGGTGCTCTCCGACAAGTTCCTGACCCACGGCTACGGGATCAGCCCGGACGGCCAGGTCGGCCGGTACCGGGGCTCGGGCATGGCCACGGCCTACCTTTCGGGGGTCACCGCGTGCCTCGCCGAGGCGATGCCTCACAAGTCGGCGGCCGAGATCATCGACCTGCTGAAGCGCACGGCGCTCGTTCCGATTCCGGAGCTGGGCTACACCTAGGTGCCTGGCATCGTGGGCCGACTCGCCCCCACGCCGTCGGGGCACCTCCACCTCGGCAACGTCCTCGCCTTCGGTGCGGCGTGGCTGTCGGCTCGAAAGGCGGGTGGGCGGCTGCTGCTTCGCTTCGAGGACGTCGACCGCGAGCGGGCGCGCGCCGAGATCGAGTCCTCGATCCGCGACGATCTGCAGTGGCTCGGCCTCGCGTGGGACGAAGAGGTGCCCCCCCAGCGCGACCGGAGCTACCCGCCCTGGCGAGAGCGACTGTCCGCTTGGACCTACCGGTGCACGTGCACCCGCAAGGAGATCCGGGCCGCGGGCGGCGTGTACCCCGGGACCTGCCGAGAGGCGAAGCACCCCGACGGGGCCGTGCGGTTTCGCCTGCCGGACGGGGTCATGCGGGTGCTCGACCGCAAGCTCGGGGTCCACCGGGCGGATCCCCGGAACCTCGGGGACCCCGTACTCCAGCGTCGCGACGGGGCCTACGCCTACCCCCTGGCGGTGGTGGCCGACGACCTCGCCGATGGCGTCACGGAGGTGGTTCGGGGTGCTGACCTGCTCGATCCAACGATCGTCCAGATCGCCCTGTGGCGGGCGCTCGGAGCGACGCCGCCGACCTGGCTCCACGTTCCCGTGATCGTCGGAGAGGACGGCCGCAAGCTGTCCAAGTCCCACGGCTCCACCGAGATCCGCTGGCTCCGGGCCGCGGGGTGGACGGCCGAGGACGTCTGGCGACGTGCGCTGCCGTGGCTGGGGATCGAGGCCGCGTCCCTCGCGGAGGCGGTCGCGGCCTTTGATCCGGCGGCGGGACCGCGGGGACCGCTTCCGTGCGGCCCTACCAGTCGATGATCGCGGTGCCCCAGGTGAAGCCGGAGCCGAACCCCGTGCAGGCGACCTTCATGCCGGGCTCGAGGCGCCCCGTGCGGACGGCCTCCTCGAGGAGCAGCGGGATCGTGGCAGCCGTGGTGTTGCCGTAGCGCTGGATGTTGTTGATCGTCTTGGTCTCGGGAATCCCCGCGAGCTCCGCGACCTTCTGGTTGATGCGGAGGTTCGCCTGGTGAAAGCAGAACAGGTCGATGTCCCCGAGGTCGATCTGCTGATCCCAGCAGGCCGTCATCAGGCTCTGGATCATCCGCTCGATGGCATTCTTGAAGACCTGCTTTCCTTCCATGTAGGCCCACATCATGTCGGGCTCGACGCGCCCGTGGCCGTCGCGCCCCTCGGGCACGGGGAAGAAGGGCCGCTTCGACATGTCCCAGACCTTCTGGCAGAGCTTGTCGGCGAACCGGCCATCCGCGCCGAGGTACCAGCCCCGTACCCCGCGGTCCTCCTCGGTCGGGCTCACGATCACCGCGCCTGCGCCGTCGCCGAAGAGGGAGGCCACGGTACGCCCCCGGGTGGTCAGGTCCAGCGCGGCGGAGTGGGTCTCTCCGCCGACGAGCAGGACGTGCCCGACCATGCCGGACTGGACCATGGAGCTCGCCGCCGCGAGGCCGTAGAGGAACCCGGAGCACTGGTTGCGGACGTCCATCGCGGGAATGAACCGACCGTCCTCGCAGAGTCCGAGCTTCTCCTGCAGGTAGACGCCGTCTCCCGGAAACGCGTGCTTCGGGGACAGCGTGGCGAAGACGATCATGTCGATGTCGGCCTTGGTCAGTCCGGCGCGCTCGATCGCCTGCTCCGCCGCGGGCACCGCGAGATCGGCAGAGCACAGCCCCTCGTCGGCGAAGCGCCGCTCCTCGATGCCCGTCCGCTGCACGATCCAGTCATGATTCGTGTCGATGCCGTAGGTGTCGGCGAGGTCCTGGTTGGTGACCACTCGCTCGGGAACATGAGCTCCCGTCCCGGAAATGTAGGCGTTGGGCACGGAATGAACTCCTCGGCGCAGCTCCTCCGGTAACTCCGTGCCCCGCTACCCGGGAGCCTTCGGGTCGGGAGCGCCCCCAGCGGGGACCTCCGTGGACGACCACCCCTCGGCCAGAGCCGCGAGGAGCACGCCGGCCTGTCGTGGCCGGCGCCACTGCGCGGCCCGCGTGACCGCGACAGCGGTGAACGTGGCGAGAAACGGCGGAAGTCCGGCCCACCCGCGGTGCTTGCGGATGAATCGAGCGGTGTTGTGGAACCGCCACCACTCCGCGTGCACGGCGTCGGGCTGCTCTGCGCGCACGCCCCCAGTCGGATGATGGTGGTGCCGAACCCCGGCGTCGGGACAGTACCGCAGGCGCCAGCCGACCTTGCGGAGGCGAGCCGACAGGTCCGCGTCCTCCAGCAGGGACGTGCCCGCGAAGCCCGGATCGAAGGGCCCCGCCTGGGTGACGGCGAGGCGCCGAACGGACATGTTGGCCCCCTTGAGGGTGGCGACCTCGACGGGATCAGGCCCGTCGAGTCGGGTGCGGATGCGCCCGCCCACGCCGATCCGGTTGGTGGTCCACCAGGCGTTGGGCTGCAGGCGATCCTCGAGGATGCGGCCGACGACCCCACCGACGGTGGGGTCTCGGTATCCGGCGAGGTGGGACGCAAGGCAGCCGGGGAGCAAGGTGACGTCGTCGTCGAGGAACAGCACCACGGCTCCAGTGGTGGCTGCGAGGCCGGCGTTCCGGGCTCGCGGGAGCCCCTCCGGCCTCAGGACGAGATGCTGCAGGCGCCGATCGGCGCGGCGAACCACCCACGCCGCGGTGTCGCGCACTGCGGCCGCCCGGGACTGGTCGACGAGCACGATCTCGGCGTTCGGCGGAGCCTGCTCGAGACACTGGAGCGCCACGGCGCGCGCCGCCTCGGGGCGGTCGAGCGTCGGGATGACGACCGACAGAGGGGGCCTGGGCATCGCACGCCTCCCGCGGCGGGCAGGGTCCTGGTAATGCCATCGTCATGGGCGAGCTGACCCTCGAGTGGTTGTGGCCGGATGGGCGCGCGGGCGGACGCGACGCCGACGGCCGCGTGGTGCGCGTGGCGGGCGGCGTGCCGGGGGACGTCGTAGCGGCGGGTGACCACGAGGAGCCGGTGATCGTGCGGCCGTCCCCCTCCCGCCGGACGCCTCCCTGCCCCTGGTCGGCCGACTGCGGGGGCTGTGACCTCGACATGCTCGCGCCCGTCGCGCGCAGGGAGGCACTGGCCCGGATGGTGGGCTTCGCGTTCGGCGTACGGCAGGCGCCTCCGATCGTGGCCTCCCCCCGCCAGGAGGGGGCGCGGGCACGGATCAAGCTCGCACTGGAGGATGGCGCGGTCGGATATCGGGCCCCTCGGTCGCACCGGCTCGTGCCGGTGGAGACCTGCCGGATCGCGCGGCCGGAGCTGCAGCAGGCGCACCAGCGGCTGCTCGAGTGGGTGGCCCGAGAGCAGAGCGCGGGGCTGCAAGCCGTGGAGCTGCGCACGAACGGGGCGCGGACCGTGTTCGCGTTCACGTCCGCAGGGC
>CAYMSU010000519.1:0-4277 GCA_964393165.1 uncultured Enterobacteriaceae bacterium | reverse complement strand
GAAGGTCTCCTCGTCGACGGTGACGTCTCGCTCGAGCCGCGTCGTCGTAGCCAGCGTCAGCGGCTGATACAGCAGGATGATGCGGTGCTGCCGGTAGAGGGTGAGCTCCACGCTCAGGCGGGTGACGAGGAAGAGCGTGTCCTGACCGCCCTCGCCCACGTAGTCGAAGTAGGTCCCCTCGCGGTCGAACTGGACCTTGTGGGAGAGCGCGGCGAGGAAGCCCACCTCCCCGACGGCGCGAAGGCTGAAGGGGCGCACCCGCTCGCCCCAGCGGAGGGGGGTGGAGTCGGCTTCGGAGCTGTCGGAGGCCGCGCCCCCCTCGCCGCCAGCGTCCTCGGCGACCGCGGCGCGCGCGTCCTCCTGGGCAAGGGCTGGCGCGGCGAGCACGAGGGTCGCGACCAGGACGGGCAACGCGGCGGACAGCAACACGAGGCGATTCGGGCTGGTCTTCGATGCGGGGTGGCTCATGGCTTTGCCTCCGTCAAGTGCGCTCAAGATGGCGTCCCTCGCCCGAACTGTCAACATCGTGTCCATATTTTTCTAGACGCCTCATCGACAGCGCGCCGATGAGGCCGAGATTCCAGCGAGCGATCGCGCACGGAGACCTGTACAATGGCCGCTGAGCACCGGAGGACCGTCGTGTCGAGACAGCGTGGATCCGCCCTCTTGGCCAGCGTGCTGGCTCTATCCCTGGGCCTCGCTCACGGCCGCTTCGCGCACGCGCAGGGGGGCGGCGAGCAGGATGGCTACGACGACTCGGAGCGCGACGACGAAGGCTACGAGGGCGACGCCGAGCCGGAGCCCGAGCCGTACTACGAAACCGGGGAGAGCTCCGAATCCGGAGGCGAGGCTCCCTCCGGGCGCCGTGGGATCTCGCCCCGCTGGTTCTGGGCGTCCCTGGCGGTGGGGCTCGGCCTCGGCGTGGGCGCGGCCATCACCGGGGGCTACGCCCTGTCGCTGAACGCGCAGTATCTCGAAGACCCCGCGGACCCGCTGCTCCGCGAGCGAGGCGTGTCGCTCCAGCTCGCCACGAACGTGCTCCTCGGCGCGGCAGGGGGCGTGGCGGCCGTTGCGCTCCTGCTCGGCATCTTCACCGACTGGTCGTCGCTTCGCCCGGATCGGGACGAGCCGGACGACGACGCCATGTTCACCTACCTGGGAGGCCCGCTCCGGGCCGTCGACTCAGACCAGCTCCTCGCGCAACGCCTTGGCCACTGCTGCCGCCCGTGAGGAGACTCCGAGCTTCCGGTACATGCTCTTGATGTGAGCCCGCACGGTGTGGGGGCTGATCGCCAGCCGCTCCGCGACCAGGGCCTCGCTCCTGCCCTCGATCAGGGCCTCGAGGATCTCCCGCTCGCGACCGGTCAGCTCGTAGGTGTGCGGGGGTGGCGGGGGCGCAGGAGCCCGAGCCTGGAGGTGGTCGATCACGTGCTTGATCGCGCGGGGCGACAGGGCCGCGTGGCCCGCGAGGACCAGGCCGAGGCACCGCTCCACCTCCTCGGCGCCCGCTCGCCCGGAGAGGTGGCCCACCGCGCCGGCGCGGAGCGCCGGAACGAGGCGGGGATCGGTGACGTCACACACCACGACGACCTTCAAGCCGGCGCACTCGCGCTTCAGGCTCGTCACCACCGCCTCGATGTCCACGATCCCCGGCAGGTCGAGCTCGAAGAGGACGACGTGAGGGGGCGCCTCGAGAATGGCGGGGACCGCCTTCTCCAGCTTGGGGTAGAAGCCGGCGAGCGCGAAGCCAGGCGCGTCCTCCACGGCCTCACGCAGCTTGCGCGACGCGCGCTCGCGCGCCAGCACGACAACCGGCGTCCGAGAGCCGCCCATCGAGTCCTGCCCCCCTGCCTCGATCTTCCATGGTCGGCGATCCTGGCGACGACGTCAAAGTCGGCAGGTCACGGCGTGACGGTGAGCTCTCCGGCCTGGGTCGGATCGTATCCCGCCGTGGAGCCGTCCCGGTCGCAGTGGACCCAGGTGGCGCCACCGTCGAGGCTGAAGCGATAGGCGTAGTCGTAGCTGCCCGCGGTGGTCGGGGTCAGCGTGCCCTGGTACTCGTCGTTGCTGGTGCCGTCGTCGACGTTGTAGGTCGCGCCGAACCAGGACCAGCCCGCGGTGGACGGGTCGGTACCGTCTGGACCGTAGCCCACCTCGGCGGTCACGCCCGGCCCCATGCCGGGGGAGTCGGTGACCCCGGGCTCGAAGACGCGGCCGAAGATCGCGGCCGAGACAGAGCCCGCCGACACGGTCAGCGACGGGGGGTGCTGGAGGTTGCACCACTCCACCGTCTCGGCGGCGGTCACGTCGAGGGCCCCCGCGTCGGCCGGGGAGTAGCCGTCCGCCGCCCCGTCGCTGTCGCAGTAGAGCCAGGAGGTGCCGCCGTCGAGGCTGAAACGGTACGCGTAGTCGAAGCTGCCGGCGTCCGTGGGCACGAGCGTGGAGACGTACTCGTCGTTGTCCCAGGCGTCGATGTTGTAGACCGCGTCGACCCAGGTCCAGTCGGCCGAGGTCTCCGGGTCCGAGCCGTCAGGGCCGAGGCCGAGCTGCGCCGTGACCCCGGCGCCCATGCCCACGCCGTCGGTCAGCCCAGGCTCGAAGACCTGGCCGTAGATGCCCTCGGTGGGCACCCCCTCGATGGTGGTCGTCGACGCGGGCCACCACAGCCCGCACCACTCGGGCAGGAGCGGCCCGGCGGCGGCCACCTCGAGGTGGCCCGCGTCGGCCGCCGCGTACCCGTCCGAGCTGCCCGACAGGTCGCAGTAGAGCCAGTGGGTCCCGTCGAGGCTGAAGCGGTACGCGTAGTCGTAGGTGCCCTCGGTGGCGATGGTCAGGGTCGAGGTGTACTCGTCGTTGGCGCCGTAGTCCGCGTTGTAGTCGGCGTCCGCCCAGCTCCACTCCGAGGACGCCGCCGGGTCGGAGCCGTCGGGGCCGTAGCCGACCTGCGCGGCGAGGCCGGTGCCGGCGCCGGGGCCGTCGGTGACCCCCGCCTCGTAGACGCGGCCGTAGATCTCCACCGAGGGGACCGCCGGCTCGGCCGTCGTGGCCGCGGGCCACTGGAGGTTGCACCAGTCCACCTCCGGCTCCGAGGGGACCTCCACGGTCAGGCTCCCCGCGTCGCTGGGGGCGTAGCCGTCGTCCGAGCTGCTGGTGTCGCAGTAGACCCAGCTCGAGCCGCCGTCGAGGCTGAACCGGAACGCGTAGTCGTAGGCACCCGGCGCGGCCGGGGTCAGCCGGGCGGAGTACTCGTCGTTGTCCCCCTCGTCGGCCCCGTAGGTGGCGTCCTGCCAGGACCAGTCGGCGCCCGCGGGGCTCGAGCCATCGGGGCCGAGGCCCAGCTGCGCGCGGACGCCGCGGCCCGCCCCCGCCGCGTCGGTGATGCCCGGCTCGAAGACCTGGCCGAAGATGGGCTCCGTGCGGGCGCCCGCGCCCGCGGTGGTCGTGGCGGGCCGCTCGAGGCGGCACCAGTCCACCTGGGGCGTCTCCGGCTCGGTCACCGTGAGGGCGCCCGCCTGGTCGGCCGAGTACCCCCCGACGTCGGAGCCGTCGAGGTCGCACAGGGTCCAGCCCTCGCCGCCGTCGGCGCTGAAGCGGACCGCGTAGTCGTGCTCGCCCGAGGCGCTGACCAGCATGGCAGCGCCGTAGCGGTCCTCGTCCTCCTCGTCTCCCTGGTAGCTCATGGACACCCACGTCCACGCCGAGCCGTCCGCCTCCGGGTCGGAGCCGCCCGAGCCGAAGCCCACCTCTCCCTGGATCCCCGCGCCCTGCCCAGGTCCCTCGGTGGCCCCCTCGGTGAAGACAAGACCGGTGACCACGTCGGTGGCCGAGCCGGAGCCCACCTCCATCGACGGGGGCCCCTCGAGCCGGCACCGGTCGATGCCCGTGGGCAGCGTCGGCTCGTAGGCGAAGGCCTCGGAGAGCGAGGCGGTGTCGTCGCCCAGGGTCACCGTGACGTCGACCACGCCGGGCTCGTCGGCTGCCGGGGTGCGGCAGACGAGCTCGGTCTCCGAGACCACGTCCACGTCGGTGGCGGCCGCCTCGCCGAAGGCGACCTCGGAGCCCGCGCCGAAGCCGGAGCCGGACACGGTCACCGTGGTGCCCCCTTCGAGAGGGCCACGCCTCGGCAGGACCGAGGAGACCGACAGCGTGCCGGACCCGTCGGCGTCGGCGTCACCGTTCGGCCCGGTGTCCGGGTCCGGCTGCGTCGGGGTGGCGGGGCAGGCGGTCAGAAGCAGGCACAGGAGACAGATCGTGCGCATGGCTCCCTCGTCGTTGGG